>WQTU01000080.1 GCA_009786125.1 Spirochaetota bacterium | reverse complement strand
TGGCAGCCAGCCGATTGACGCAATTGCAGCGGTTCGCCCGCCGCGTTATGTGTTTCTGCAAGGCTCAGCTACTTTCGATGTGGTTTCCGAGCTGCTTGCGCCCGGCACATGGGAAGCTGTTTTTGCTCCAAACTATGATGCTGTTTATCAGATATTAAGGAGCGGAGAGGCGGATGCCTTAATTGAAGATAATATAGCGGAAGCAGCCTTTGACCAATACGGCGGAGTAATTGCCACAGACTTTTTGCCGTTGGTATTCAGCACGATTGCTATGTCGACAAAAAATCCGAAACTGGCTCCAATCATTTCGGTTGTAACCAAAGCTCTGCAAAACGGCGCTGCTGCTTATCTGGCAGAACTGTATCAGCTTGGATACCAAGATTACAGAAGGCACAAATTCTTTATGCAGTTAACAGAAGAAGAGCGGGAGTTTCTGCAAAATCCTCCTGTGATACGGCTGGGAGTCAGATATTTTAATTATCCTGTTACATACTATAATACCTTTAATAATAGATGGGAAGGTATGGCTTTTGATGTACTCCGGAATGTAGAAGAGCTTACAGGACTTAGGTTTGAAGTTTCCCATGGACCGAATACGACTGCTTCCGAACTATTAAAAATGCTGGAAAACGGATCGATAGATATGCTTCCTGACTTTATGCGAACGCCGCAGCGGGAGGGCAGATTCATCTGGGCGGATTATCCGCTTGTTGCGGATCGGCATGCTCTTTTATCAAAGTGGGATTTCCCCAATATCAGTATAAATGATATACCTCATGCGAATATTGGTTTAATTGCCGATATTGCACATACCGAAGTGTTCTGGAACTGGTTTCCAAGAGCTTCAAATATCACCATGTATGCCACTACAACCGAAGCTTTTCATGCAATGGACCGCGGTGAAGTAGATCTTGTTATGGCAAGCAAAAACAGGCTTAGGGCGCTGGTTAATTACTACGCGCTTTCGGATCATAAAGCCAATATTATGTTTTCATCCTACTATTCAACTTTTGGGTTTAATAATCAGCAGGCGATTCTTGCTTCCATAATATCCAAGGCTCTTCCTATTGTGGGCACAGCCGAAATTGCAGAGCAGTGGCTTACCAGAACTTTTGATTATCAGGCAAGGCTTCTGCAGGCGCAGCGCCCCTGGTTTATTGGCGGGATTATTGCTGTTTCAATTATTCTTGTTCTTGTCTCTGTTCTTCTGATATTAGCCCGCAGCGCCGGAAAACAACTGGAAAGGCTGGTTAAACAGCGAACAACTACGCTTCAGGCAATAATTGATTCCATTCCTGATATGATATACTGCAGGGATAAAGATTTAAAATTTACCCTGTGCAATGTAACTATGATGGACTATTTTGGTGTTGACAATGGCATTATCGGAAAGAATATTGCCGAGTTTGGTAAAATACTCTCGGATATTGAAGAAAGCACTGCAAAAGCTGATGAAATTGTATTAAATGAACGCCGAACGGTAACAAAAGAAGAGTGGCTGCCTTCTGCTGATGGCAGCCAACGGCTTTTTGAAACTATTCAGGTTCCATTTATTTTTGGCGATGCTGTCGATGGTATAATTGGCATATCCCGCGATATAACCAGGCGAAAGGAAATTGAAAAAGAACTTGAGCGCCAAAGTTCTGTGCTTCAAATGATTATTGATTGCGCTCCGGGTATAATATTTTGCATGGATTTGAAATTAAATTATACGTTATGCAACAAATATATGATTGACTACTTTGGCGTTAATATAGATCATGTTATTGGCAAGGGAAATCTTAATGGTTTTGGGCTGTCTGCTGAGTTGGCAGAGCTTAATACAGAGATGGCTTTAAAAGTCATCAACGAAGGCCGGAGTGTTGTATATGAAGAATGGCTGCCCTCTTTTGACGGCACTAAGCGGCTTTTTGAAACAATCAAGTCCCCGCTTATGCAAGGCGGAGTAATATCCGGGATTGTTGGTATATCCAGCGATATAACAGAGCGCAAAGCAATGGAAGAGCAGGCTCGTGCTGCTTCTCGTTCCAAGTCTGAATTTCTGGCTGTCATGAGTCATGAAATGCGCACTCCGATGAATGTGATTGTAGGGCTGACGGACTTGATGCTGGAAGAAACAGATCTGCCGGCTTACACAAAAGAGAATTTGAAAAAAATCAGCATAGCAGGAAATACCTTACTTCGAATAATAAATGATGTTCTTGATATTTCCAAAATCGAAGCCGGCAAACTTGAATTAATGCCTGTGCAGTATGAACTGCCTGGTCTTTTGAACGACATAATTACCTTTAATGTTATGCGAATTCAAGAAAAGCCAGTTACTTTTTGTCTGGAAATAAACGAGAATCTGCTTTGCAATGTTTATGGGGATGACCTGCGGGTAAAGCAGATTATCAACAATCTTTTGAGCAATGCTTTTAAATATACGCAAAAGGGAACTATTACGCTTGGAATGAGCTGCGAATTTGCCGATAACCATGTTTGGCTCTCTGTTTGCGTAGCCGATACCGGAATTGGTATACGCAAGGAAGATCAATATAAACTTTTTACCGATTACATTCAGGTGGATACGCGGGCAAACCGCAGAATTGAGGGAACGGGGCTTGGGCTTTCAATAACCAAGCGCCTTGTGGAATTGATGGATGGGGAAATAGCTGTAGAGAGTGAATACGGCAAAGGGACAGCTTTCAAATTGCGAATTCGCCAGGGCTTTGTCGATAATACCCCAATCGGTCCTGCGGCTGCAGAAAACCTTCGTAAATTCCGTTATACGGAAAATAAACAGGCTGCCGGCAGAAAACTTCTTGAACGTCCCGATTTAAGCTTTGCCAGGGTGCTGGTGGTAGATGACATGCAGATCAATCTGGATGTAGCCTCGGGTCTTTTGCGCAAGTACAAAATGCAGGTTGACTGTGTATTGAACGGGAAGAAAGCCATTGAGCTAATACGCTGCGGAAAGCCGGTTTACAATGCTATTTTCATGGATCATATGATGCCTGAAATGGATGGCATAGAAACAGCAAATACCATCCGGGCTATTGGTACAGAATATGCCAGAAAAATCCCTGTTGTCGCCCTTACAGCCAATGCTATTCAAGGGACCGAGGATATTTTTTATGCTCACGGTTTTCAGGCTTTTTTATCCAAGCCAATCGACATAATGCAGTTGGATTCGATTATAAAAAAATTGATTCATGATAAAAAATAAGGTATCTGAACAGGATAGAGATATGAAAAAAATAAAGAGACTTTTAAGCGCAGTATTAGCGGTGTTTCTGATTTTTATCTTGCTCCCGGCCTGCGGAAAACCTGCTGAGCAGCCAGGCGTTATGCTAACCTGGACTTCTTTTATGGATATCCCTGGAGTGACAGAAGAAGAAATAAAGACCATTGAAGCGCTTCGTGCGCAGAGAACTTATTTTATCTACGGAATGATATCAAGTACCGAGTCATTCTATAATGTGTACGGCGGGATAAGCGGATTTTCCGCTCTTGTCTGTGATTGGCTTACAGAATTGTTCGGAATACCGTTTGTTTTAAGAAATTTCACACTAGAAGATTTAACATCAGGGCTTGCAAGCCATGAGATTGATTTCACCGGGTATTTTATGCTTACTGAATGGCGGCGGGATATATACTATATGACCAGCCCGATAATCTCGCGTCAGGTAAAATATTTTCGGCTAACGGACACTTTGCCTCTTCCGGAAATAAGGCAAACGCGGAAGCCGCGTTATATACTCATCGCAGATTCCGCTGCGACTTACCTTGTTTTAAATAATGCACAGTACGAATTTGAACCTGTGTATATTATCAACTACCTGGATGCTTATGATATATTAAAAAGAGGAGATGCTGACGCCCTTGTTACAATAGGTAATCTTGAAACCGGCTTTGAGACTTACGGCGATGTTGTTACCTCTGATTTTTTTCCTCTTATTTTTACGTCCGGTTCTTTCTCAACGCAAAATCCACAGCTTGCGCCCTTTGTTTCTGTTGTACAAAAAGCACTGGATAATGGCGCCAACAGCCATTTGAACGAATTGTACAGGCAGGGCATTCAGGAATATACAAGGCATAGATTGCTTTTGAGGCTCAGCGAAGAAGAGTTTGATTTTATTAATTCCGGACCCATTATACCCTTTGTGGCAAATACAGATAATTACCCTGTCAATTTCTTTAATACTCGCGAAAATGAATTTCAGGGCATCTTTTTTGATATGCTGCGGGAAGTAAGAAACCTTACAGGGCTTGAATTCTTGCATATCAACGATCGGTCGGCTCAATTTCCCCAATTGCTTCAAATGCTGGAAGACGGAGAAGCTCTGATATTATCTGAAGTAATCCGCACGCCGGATCGGGAAGGTCGGTTTTTATGGCCAAATACTGCCTATATGGCAAATCGCCCTGCGCTTATTTCAAGGACAGATAACCCGTTTATCAGCTTTAGTGAAGTTTATTCTGTTAAAGTAGGGCTGAGCAAGGGTACGGGCTATACTGAATTATTTCACAGGTGGTTTCCTAATCATGGTAACATTATCGAGTATGAAAGTCAGGGTGAATCTTTTGATGCCTTAATACGCGGTGAAGTAGATATGGTTATGAATGCTTACCGCAGTCTTTCTTTTTTAACGCATTATCAGGAGCGTCCCTATTTTAAGGCAAATATTGTGTTTGACTATAATTTTTATTCTGCTCCCGGGTTTAATAAGGATGCTGTTCTCTTGCATTCTATCTTTGAGAAAGCTATGGAGTTAATCGACATTGAAACAATTTCAAGACAGTGGCTGCACAGAACTTTTGACTATCGCACAAGGTTGCTGGAAGCACAGATGCAGGCACAAAGACCCTGGATAATCGGCACATCTGCCTTGATTTTAATTATTTTTGTTATCATGACGATCTTGTCTGTGACATACATTCAAAGAAAAAATACCATTGCCGGGCAGGTTTATGCAAACAAGTTGAGCAGCACATTGGCAAAAATAACAAAATCTTCTGCCATTACTGCCGGGGCTTTGAAAGATGCTGCTGAACTCATTACGCAGGAAGGATGCTGCGTTTTGGGAACCAGCCGAGTTGAAGTTTGGGGCGTATCAGAAGACAAAAAAAATCTCGAATATTTATCTTGTTTCAGTATTCCCGAAGGGGGACATGCAGAGCGTCCGGATTTTGAATTGCCGGATTATGAGGAATATGTAAAGTTACTAAAATCCGAGCGCCTGATTAGCACAAACTACATCAGTATGTCCGATATATTTTTTAACTCCAGAAATGCTTTTAGCGCGAACACCATTGCCGGACTTGATGCGCCGATATGGATTGACGGAGAATTGGCAGGGTTAATCTGCATAGAACAGGAGCCCTGCGGCAAATTTCCCAAAGCTCGCGAATGGACAAGCGAAGAACAAAATTTTGCTTCTTCTCTTGCCGACTTAATGGCGCTGGTAATATCCGGCAACGAACGGCGCATTGCGCGCGATGATGCCGAAGCAGCTAACCGCGCAAAGACTTCTTTTCTTGCCAATATGAGCCATGAGTTAAGAACTCCGCTGAATGTTATCATAGGTCTTACGAATTTATCGCTGGAAGAAAAAGAGCTAACAAGAAGTGTTTTGGAAAACTTGCAAAAGATAAACAATGCCGGCAGCACCTTGCTTGGCATTGTAAATGACATTCTGGATTTTTCCAAAATCGAAACAGGCAAACTAACGCTAACGCCCTCGAAATACCACTTATCCACTCTGCTGAATGATGTTGTTACTATGGTTGTTATGCGGCTTGATGAAAAACCTGTTGTATTTAGATTAAATATAAGCGACAATTTGCCGAATAATCTTTTTGGCGATGATTTGCGCGTAAAACAGATATTTAATAACCTGCTCAGCAACGCGCTTAAATACACTCATGCCGGAAAAATCGAATTAACTGTAGATTGCATAAAAGACGGCGAAAAAGCTGTCTGGATGGAAATTGCTGTAAGCGACACCGGCACTGGCATACGCGAAGAAGACATGAAAAAAATCTTCTTTGATTACTATCAGGCAGAAACCAAAATTAACCGCAAAGTACCGGGGACAGGTCTTGGACTGCCAATTACCAAGAAACTTGCAGAACTGATGGACGGCGAAATTACTGCGGAAAGCGAGTATGGCAAAGGGACGCTTTTCCGCGTCCGCATTCGGCAGCTTCTTGCCGGCAATACAACAATTGGTTATGATGCTGCAGAGAGCCTCCGCAAGTTTCAGTATGCGGAAGATACGCGCGCTGTTGCCAACAAGCAGCTTGTACGCCCCGATTTAAGTTTTGCCAGGGTGCTTGTGGTTGATGATATGCAGACCAATCTGGATGTAGCAGCAGGATTACTGCGTAAGTACAAGATGCAAATTGATTGTGTGCTGAGCGGGCAGGAAGCCATTGAGCTAATACGGCGCGGAGAGCCGGTTTACAATGCTATTTTCATGGATCACATGATGCCCGTAATGAACGGCATAGAAGCAGCAGATGCGATTCGCAGCCTTGACACGGAATACGCGCAAAAAATACCGATTATAGCCTTGACAGCAAACGCGATTCATGGGACTGCTGATATATTTTTCGCTCACGGTTTCCAGGCTTTTATATCAAAACCTGTCAACATCATGCGGCTGGATTCCGTTATCCGCAAATGGATATGCAGGGAGTTGCCGAAAGAAAGTCTTGACACAGGCGCATCGTCCGAAAAAGAGGAGCCCGTATGAAAAAAATCAAACTAATAGTGAACACAATATTGCTTGCTGCACTTGTTTTTATTATATTCTCCGGTTGTGAAAAAACTCCTGAACTGCAAACAACTTCATGGCCGCTCTTTGCTTCGTTTCGCGATATTCCCGGCGTTACCAATGAAGAGATAGCTGCTATAGAAGCGCTTAAAGCCGCAAGACAGAGCTTTTCTCTGGGAACAATGCTTACAACAGAGACATTTATTCTGCCGGACAATACAACCGCCGGATTTGCTTTTTTGTTTAGTAAACTTCTGACCGAACTTTTTGAAATACCCTTTGTTCATGAATTCCATGAATGGGCATCCCTAAAAAGCAGTGTTGACAATACAACAATAGATTTTACTACCGAATTGACGCCAACTCAGGAGCGGCTGGAAATCTATTTCATGTCCAGCCCCATTGCCCGGCGTTCGCTTTTAGTCCTTACGTACGGCGATTCTGTCAAAATGCAAAACGAACAAGACTTAAACGGGCGCAGATTAGGGTTTTGGCAAGGCACCATAACTGCCCAGGCAATAAAAAACTTTTACTCAACGCTCAGATTTGAAGAAGTTGACATACTGGACAGCATAGATGCTGTTGAAAAACTGCGGTCAGGCACCATAGACGCTCATATTATTGATTCGGTAGATGCCCATATGTTTAAAGGCTATCCGGCTATCCGATACAATGCAGTTATTCCGTGGGTATCTACAAACACTTCGCTGACCACCGCAAACCCGGATCTTGCACCGATCATATCGGTTGTGGATAAATATATTGCCGCCGGAGGGAGCAGGAAGCTTCGCGAATTGCACAGAGCAGGCAATTTAGAATATAGAAGGCATATACTTTTCAAATCTCTTTCCGATGAAGAAAGAGCGTATTTGACCGACTTAACGAAAAAAGTCCCTATTGTTTTAAGATCAGACCTTTATCCTATCAATTTTTTCAATCATCGGGACAATGAATTTCAGGGGATAACCATTGATATATTAGCGGAAATAAGTGAGCTGACAGGAATTGAGTTTGAAATTATAAATGATGTAGGCGCACCCTTTGCTGAATTGATTGAGATGCTTAGATCAGGGGAAGCATCTTTGATTACGAGCCTGCATTATCTGGAATATCGCGAAGAATATTTTATTTGGGTTAACCCTCACTTCTTGACATCGGCATATGTATTTTTATCAAAAGTAGATTTTCCAAGTATTGATTTATTTCAGCTGCAGGAAGTAACTGTGGGAGCTATAAGAGGAACATCGTATGCGCCTATGTATAACCTGTTATTCCCGGGTCTTGCAAATCTTGTACTCTATGCCACAAATGACGATGCACTTGACGCACTTGGAAAAGGTGAGATAGATTTGTTATTCACACTTGATTATCTTCTTTATTATCAGATTAATTACCGTGAAAAACACGGATTCAAAATAAATTACACTCTTCCGGCAACCATTAATTCATTTATGGGCTTAAACAGAAACGAAGTAACATTACATTCGATCATCAGCGCTTCTATTTCATTCATTGATATAGATTCTATTGTAAATTACTGGGAGAGCCGCAGATTTGACTATTCTGCTGCGATGGCGCGGGCTCGCGCTTTTTACTTTGCCATATCCTCTGTTATACTTTTTGTGCTGCTTATTGTTCTGGTAATTTTTTTCATTCACTATACAAAAGCAGAGAAAATCAGAGCATTAGCAAAAGTCTATAAATATGCGAATGAATTAAACAGCTCTTTGGCGAAAATAGTGGAATCACCAGCATTTTCCTCAGGAATATTGAAAGACGCAGCCGGCATTGTTGCGCAAGAAGGAACTCTGGCGCTCAATATCCAGCGTATCGGAATATGGAGCATATCGGAGGATATGAAGTCTCTCAAGAGCATTGTCTGTTATGACACTGATGCTGGCGGGCTTTTCGTTCAGGATGATTTTGATATGGCAAGCAATCCCAAGTACTTGAGTGCTCTTTTGTCTTCACGTCTGCTTGCCCTTAATACACCAGAAGAATTATCCAATTTCAATTTGCTGAGGGATTATGACTCTGCGTTATGCGGAGTGCTTGATGCGCCTATACGGTTCGGCGGCAAGCTGGTGGGAGTGATTTGCTGCGAGCAAAAATACTGTGCGGAGTTTCCGGATAAACGAGAGTGGGTAGCGGAGGAGCAGAGCTTTGCTTCTTCTCTTGCCGACTTTATGACCATTGCTGTTGCCAATGACGAGCGTCATGCTTTGATGCACCGCACCAAAACAATGCTGAACAATCTGCCCGGAATGGTTTATCAATCTTTAAACAACTATCCTCATTATACCTGTACTTTTGTCAGCGAAGGTTGTTCAAATCTCATTGGATATACGCCGGAAGAATTAATTGACAATCGTAACTTTAAGTACATTGATATTATACATCCCGAAGATGTTGAGTTATATATGAAAATTTCTAAAGAAGCTCTTTTAGCTAACTCGACTTTTGAAGCAAGTTACAGAATTATAACAAAAGACGGTACAGAAAAATGGATTTGGGAACGCAGTAACATAATAAAATTTGACCATGACGGAACCCCTTCTCTTTTTGAAGCCTTTTGTACAGATATTACGGAACAGCGGCGTTTGGAAGTTATAGCGCGTGAAAGCCAGGCTAAAATCGCAGCATTTAATACAGCAAAAACTATGCTGGATGCGAATCCGCTTATGTGTAATCTATGGAGCAGGGATTATCAGGTATTTGACTGCAATGATATGGCTCTTGAATTATTTGAGATGAATAAACAGGATTACATGGAGAAGTTTAAGGAACTTGCTCCGGAATTTCAGCCGGATGGCAAACGCACAGCAGACAAGGTTCGCGAACTGATTGATACTGCATTCAGAGACGGTAAAATAGTTTTTGAATGGATGAGCCAAAAATTAGACGGCACTCTTATCCCCCTGGAAGTTTCTCTTACCCGCATCGCATACGGAGACGGTTATGCAGCTGTAGGGTATGGGCGTGACTTGCGCGAACAAAAAGCACTTATAGAAGAAATGCGCAGAGCAGAAATCGCCGAGGAGAGCGACAAAGCAAAAAGCAAATTTCTGGCATTCATGAGTCATGAAATACGCACACCCATGAACAGCATACTTGGATTTGCAGAGCTTGCGCTGGGGAAAGCAATTACATCTCAAGCTAAAGATTATCTGCAAAAAATTACGAACAGCACAAAGTGGCTCCTGCATATCATAAACGATATCCTGGATATTTCAAAAATAGAATCCGGTAAAATGGAACTGGAACGTATCCCTTTTGACTTGTATGAGCTCATTATGCAATGTCAATCTGTTATTCTGCCAAGCGCTAAAGAAAAAGAGCTTGATCTGAAGTTTTACATAGAGCCTTTACCGGGAAAAAAACTAATTGGCGACCCTGTAAGGCTTTATCAAGTAATTATCAACCTTTTGTCCAATGGCGTAAAGTTTACAAACGCAGGGGCAGTCAAGTTTTCATCGCAGATAAAAAGCTCGAAAGACAATAATACAACAATCTATTTTGAAGTGCGAGACAGTGGTATAGGCTTGGCTCCTGAACAATTTGAAAAGATATTTGAGCCCTTTACTCAGGCAGACACCAGCACAACACGCAAATATGGAGGCACAGGACTTGGACTTACCATAAGTAAAAATATAGTGGAGCTTATGGGCGGAAAACTAATGATAGAAAGTGCACCTAACGTTGGCAGTACATTCAGCTTTGAAGTTACATTTGAGACAGTAGATGCGTCTGACGATACACCTAGCCATGCAAGATTTACTTCATGTGAAAAACCATATTTTAAGGGTTTGGTTCTGGTGTGCGATGATAACCTTATGAATCAGTTGGTTGTATGTGAGCACCTTTCTGATGTTGGCTTGCAGGCAATTGTAGCAGAGAACGGACAAATAGGCGTAGAGATGGTTGAGGATCGCATAGAAAAAGGCGAAAAGCCATTTGACTTGATTCTTATGGATATATTTATGCCTGTTATGGATGGGCTTGAAGCTGCATCCATAATAACAAAAATGAATACAGGAACACCAATAGTAGCAGTAACTGCAAACATAATAACCGGCGAGCTTGAAAACTACCGAAAGCATGGAATGCTGGACTGTTTGGGCAAACCCTTTACCTCCCAGGAGTTATGGCGCATTCTCTTAAGACATTTGACGCCAGTAAGCACTTTTGCAGATTATGAACATGAGCAAGCGCAACGGCAGCATAGCCTGCAAAAAAACTTGCAGGTTACTTTTTACAAGAACAATCAGACTAAGCATACAGAAATTGCAGAAGCAATTTCTGCCGGAGATATAAAACTTGCGCATAGGCTGGTGCATACTTTAAAAGGAAATGCCGGGCAGTTAGGCAAAACCAAACTACAGACCGCTGCTGCACAGATCGAAGATTTGCTAAAAGACGAATTAATCTCGATTCCTGAGGAGAAGATAAGCCTTCTCAAAACCGAATTAACTCTGGTTTTGGAAGAGCTAAAACCTATGATGACTAAAGAACAAAAAAAATTTAAACCCATGAACCCTGAACAAGTGCTGGCATTGTTTGAAAAATTGGAACATCTGCTGGAAAATATTAACCCCGAATGTATAAACCTTCTTGATGATATCCGCTCTATCCCTGGGACAGGAGAACTTGTGCGCCAAATAGAAGATTATGATTTTGAGTCTGCAGGTGAGGCGCTTGCAAAGTTAAAAGAAAAATGGTTGTAAAAACGTATTACGTGCAAAGCACGCGCAAATCGACCGCAGGGCAAGCCATGCTGCCTCTTCGGTCTTAGCGCGGCTCCCTGCTTATGCCGTAAATATCTTTCAACTTGGAAAAAAATGAAAACATTATCTTGCCCAATGAAATGTTCTAACAGATTCGTCAAATATTACATCAAATTTTTCGCCATTTATAGGCGTTGTTGTTGCAGTGATACCCATAACTGCTGTCCCGCTTTTGTTAGGTATAACATATATTCTTTGGCGCACCCTTATTTCATTTACTTGGCCAAGTATCGTAATATATTCACCTTGTAAACCTGTGTTTGTTGCAAAATCTCCTCTTTGTAAAACTTGAAAATTTAGATAAAATTGCGCAAGCATTCCAATTACAGCATCAACAAAATCTGAGATTGGTCCTGAATACTGTTCATCAGCGAAATTTATATTTGAAGTAAAATCATTTTCGGTCGGTCCTATTATCATTAAATATTTTTGATTCATATCTCTTGCTTCCCAGCCTTTGGGCATAAACATTGAAAAACCTGCATTTCTTTCAACAAATAATTCTCCAAGAATTTCCGGGTTGGGATTTTGTCTATTATCACCTATATTTTCAACTGATGCACAATTGATAAACAAAATACTGGTTAAGAAAAAAAATAGATATATTTTTTTCATTTCTATCCTCCTAAATTGATTATTTCATCAATTTTTATCTTTGTCACGGGCTAAAACAAAAAACTGTGTTTATGGCATTTAACTCTAGTTAAGCGTCAATTGCGTAAAGTTGTTATTTTGTGTATTATTGAAATGTGAATATAAAAAACTCCCGTATGGGATGTTAAAATGTGAATAATTTAATAATGCGTAGGGCAATTGATGAAAAAAACATTAAAAACACTATTCATACTAATAATTTTAATGATACAAGCATCATGCGCAACCAATGTTGTTCGATTTCAGGTAGACCGTCCGCCGTTGGTTGATTTATATGGTGTTAATACAATTACTGTTATTCCTTTGGAATGGAGTAACCAAGGAAGATTTAATCATCTTGCAAATGATGTAACTCGTGCATTAACTACAGGTGTAAAAAGGGCAAGAGGATTAAATTTTGTGAATCCATCTAAACTTAGAGGTATTAACGAATCAGACTATTGGGAATATGTTGATGTATTTATAAGAGGCAGGATTCTTAATGTTAGTTCTCATGATGTAAGCAATGTGCGGGAAGAAACACGCAATGGCAGAATAGAGAGAGTAACTTATACGACAAGAACTGTAACTGTTGATATTCAATATAGATATATACGCGCAATTAACCTTGAGGTGTTGGCTGTTTTTAATAGAACAGAGACTATTAGTACCACTTTTGATAATTCCAGAAGGGCTAAAAGATGGTGGCAAAACCTTTTATATGATGTTTTTGTTCCAAGAGGACAACCACCCGACGATCTCGCACGAGCAGCAATAAGCAGGTTTTCGGCAGGTATATATCGTGAACTTGTTCCATGGCACAGCAGTGAAAGGAGGCGTATAAAAAGCAGTACAAAAAGAGATCGGCGTTTTAATGAAGCTGAAAGACTTGTTAGGCGAAATGAATATTTTCTAGCTCTTATTAAATACAGAAATATTTTTGAAGAAACCGGCAGCTTTGTAGCCGGATATAATATGGCTCTTTTGTTACAAGCTAATGGTCAATTTGCCGAGGCTTTAGAACTGTTGAAAAAATTAGATGAAAGACTATCTGCATCAGGAATAAATAGTCCGCCTTTTATCAGAAATGAAATAGAAAATCTAAATGGAATAATTGAAGGATTTAGAGTTGTGGAAAAATATAGAAATCTTTAAATGTACTCATATAAACATTACAAGTAGTTTCATTTTTGTAAATGTTCTTGTGCCAGTTACAAATATATAGGCAAAAAGGATTAATTTTGCGTTATTCCTGTATAAACGGCGGCTGTAAATACTGTTTTTCCATACCTACTTCACAAACTCAGCAACTTTAGCCATTGCAGCTTCAGTTTTTTCCTTTGAGTTAAACGCGCTAAACCTCACATAACCTTCGCCGCACGCCCCAAATCCGGCGCCAGGAGTACAAACAACACCGGTTTTATCAAGCAAAAAGTCAAAGAAATCCCAGGAAGGCTTTCCGGTTTTTACCCAAACGTACGGCGAATTATCCCCGCCAGTGCATTTGTAGCCAAGTTTTTCCATCGATTCCCGAATTACCTTTGCATTTGTCAGGTAATAATCAATCATATCTTTTACTTCTTTTTTGCCTTCCGGAGTGTAAATAGCAGCAGCGCCCTTCTGAATCGGATACGAAGCTCCGTTGAATTTTGTGCTGTGCCGTCTGTTCCAAAGCGCATGAAGCGAATGACTGTTGCCTTCCTTGTCCCACACCTTGCACTCTTTGGATATTGCGATAAAGCCGCACCTTACTCCTGTAAACCCGGCGGTTTTCGAAAAACTCCGGAACTCCACAGCAACTTCTTTTGCACCCGCGATTTCGAAAATCGATTTGGGAAGCGACGCATCTCTTATAAATGCTTCGTAAGCAGCATCAAAAAGAATTAAAGCTTTATTTTCCTTTGCATAATCCACCCATTTTTTAAGCTGATCTTTTGCCGCAGTAGCGCCGGTTGGGTTATTCGGAAAACAGAGGTAGATTAAATCAGGCTTTTTTGAGGGAAGGTCGGGAATAAAATTGTTTTTTTCGGTTGAATCAAGGTATATAAAATTTTCGTATCTGCCATTAATAAAATTGCCGCTTCTGCCAGCCATAACATTTGTGTCTGAATATACAGGATATACAGGGTCAGGGAGCGCAATAACAGTATCCTGCGAAAAAAGTTCCTGAATATTTGCAGTGTCGCATTTAGCGCCGTCGCTTACGAAAATTTCATCAGCAGAAACGCCCAATGATTTAAAATCATTTTCCGCAATAGGTTCCCGCAGAAAATCATAACCCTGCTCCGGACCATAGCCTTTAAATGTTTTGGCATTCGCAAGGTCGTCAACAGCTTTGTGCATAGCGCTTGTGCATACTGCAGGCAGAGGGAGGGTTACGTCGCCTATACCCATTCTTATAATTTCTTTGTCCGGATTTTTTTTCTGAAATTCAGATACTCTTTTTGATATTTCTACGAAAAGGTAAGATGCCTGGAGTTTTTTGTAGTTTTCGTTTATTTTTATCATTTTATACCTCTGTTATTTTTTGGTTTTGATGTATTCACCGACACTTGACTTCTCATGGGTAAACTCCGCGAGAATCACAGGCAAGCAAGCTTGCACATCCACCGAATAAGTGAGGGTCGCGGGCAAACTAAGTTTACACATGACCGAACGCTGAGGTGGACAAGGGGCTATGCCCCTTATGTATTGAGCTAGGAGGTGAACAAAAGATTTATGTCTTGCTTATAGCGAGAAATAAATCTTTTATATATACTAACTCAAATAAAGAAATATTTCTAGGGAATTGCTGATTAAGAACCTACAATTTTAAAAAAATAATAGTAGGTTCTTAATTTGACTCTAATCAGCAATTCCACAATTTTTCCTCGTTTTCCTTTGGAAAACTGCGAAAAAATGATAATAATGTATTGCTGATTTATTCTCGATTGAAT
>WQTU01000079.1 GCA_009786125.1 Spirochaetota bacterium | reverse complement strand
TGATATGATAACATAAACAAGGCTTGCGGCTGTTACGCTTCGCCTATCGGACGGCTCGCGTACCAGCCTCCAGCCGCGGCAAAGTGATATCATACTTACAGACGAAGCGAGTGTCGCGGGCAAGCTTGCTTGCACATGACCGAGCAAGGATGGTAAGCAAAAGATATTATACAAAGTATAATATCTTTAAACAAATATTTAGTTGTACAAGGAATATTAAAATGAAAAATAAACTTAGAAGCGGTTTTATAATGGAAGAAAGGCGCATGGCAGGAGCCAGAAGCTTGTGGCGTGCTAATGGCATGAAGGAAAGCCAGATGGGAAAACCCATTATTGGTATTGCAAACTCTTTTACGCAAATGGTTCCCGGTCATGTTCATCTCCATGAGGTAGGACAATACGTTAAGCAGCTTGTAGAAGAGCAGGGCTCTTTTGCCGCGGAATTTAATACAATAGCAATTGATGATGGAATTGCTATGGGGCATAGCGGAATGTTGTATTCGCTTCCTTCAAGAGAAATAATTGCAGACAGTGTTGAGTATATGTGTAATGCACATGCAGTTGATGCACTGGTGTGCATAAGCAATTGCGATAAAATTACTCCGGGAATGCTTATGGCAATAATGAGGCTCAATATTCCGGCAATACTTGTTTCCGGCGGTCCAATGGAAGCAGGAGTATACAAAGATAATAAAATTAATCTGATAGACGCAATGGTTATGGGGGCAGACAAAACAATTTCCGACAGCGAAGTTTATGAAGTTGAAAAAAGCGCTTGCCCCACTTGCGGAAGTTGTTCCGGCATGTTTACGGCAAACTCAATGAATTGCCTTGCCGAGGCGCTTGGGATAGCGCTGCCGGGTAACGGGACAATTCTTGCCACTCATGTAAAACGAAAAGAGCTTTTTGAAAAAGCAGCAAAACTTATAGTAAAAAATGCAAAAAATTATTATGAAAACGGAGATAATTCTGTGTTGCCGCGCGCAATTGCAACAAGAAAAGCTTTTTTAAACTCAATGACTCTGGATATTGCGATGGGCGGCTCTACGAATACAATTCTGCATCTGCTTGCAATTGCACAGGAAGCAAAAGTTGATTTTACCATGAATGATATTGATAAACTTTCGCGGAAAGTTCCGTGCATTTCCAAAGTAGCGCCTAACTCACACTTTCACATAGAAGATGTAAACCGCGCGGGCGGAGTTATGAGAATAATGGGCGAACTTGCAAGAGGCGGTCTTATCGATAAATCCGTAAAGCGGGTTGACAATATATCACTTGAAAAAATAATGGATAACTATGATATTGCCGGCGGGAAAGCAATTCCCGAAGCATTTGATAATGCAAAAGCAGCGCCAGGCGGAAAATTTAATCTTGTATTTGCATCACAAAATGCGCAATATGATTCTCTTGACCTTGATGATAAAAACGGGTGCATAAGAAGCTTAGCAAATTGTTATCATACAGAGGGCGGGCTTGCTGTGCTTTTTGGAAATATTGCGGAAAAGGGCTGTATTGTAAAAACTGCCGGTGTTGATACCTCTTTGTTTAAGTTTAAAGGAAAAGCAAAAGTGTATCATTCGCAGGATCAGGCTTGCGAAGGCATTTTGGGCGGCGAGATAAAAGCAGGGGATATTGTTGTAATAATTTATGAAGGTCCAAAAGGCGGGCCCGGAATGCAGGAGATGCTGTACCCGACTTCTTATCTTAAATCGATTCATCTTGGCAAAGAGTGCGCGCTTATTACAGACGGCAGATTCTCCGGCGGCACATCCGGGCTTTCCATAGGCCATGTATCTCCGGAAGCAGCTTCCGGCGGAACCATAGCTCTTCTAAAAGACGGCGACGAAATTGAGATTGATATACCGCTAAGAAAAATAAATGTATTAGTTTCGGATGATGAACTTAAGAAGCGAAGAGAAGCAGAGCAAGCAAAGGGCGATCTCGCATACAAGCCGCAGCGAATAAGGATGGTACCCGACTCCTTAAAGCTTTACTCGCATTTTGTTAGCTCCGCAGATATAGGTGCTGTGCGGATTATACCTTAACCTAATTCACGTTGGCGAATAAAAGAAATTTTGTTCGCCTCCTTATTCGGTAATGTGCAAATTATATTTGCCTGCAACTCTAGCTGCGTCGGCGAAGAATATAACCCGGGTCTAAAATTCTGTCTGTCTGGAGATATGTTACTTTCCCGTGGTCGGTTTTTTCTATTTTTTTCATGTTCTCATCAAGAAGATAAAAACCACTATCTTCAAGATAAATAATGTCTGGTCCTATGTATTCGATTGTATCCGAATCCCTAATCTGGTTTTTTACATCAAGCCTGTAGAGAAATGTTTCTTTGCTGCTGTTGGATTCGTAGAAGCAAGCTTCTGGAGTTAACGCTTCGGTTATGGTTCCGAGAAAGGCGTATTCTCTCTCATAAGCTTTAAAAGTAGGCATTTCTATTTCATCTTTTCCAAAGAAAAAGCCTGTGGAAAATTCACGGTGACTGACTTTAAGAAGCTCATTCTTGTAAGTTTCCAGGTTCTCAACAGTTTTGCCCATAAGAGAATCGAGCGCTTTTCTGTATGCTCGGGTAACAACAGCAGTGTAGTAAACAGACTTCATTCTGCCCTCAATTTTAAGGGAATCAACACCAGCATTTTTTAAGTCTTGCAAATGATCAATCATGCATAAATCTTTTGATGAAAGTATCGATGTAAAATTCTCTCCTTCGAGAAGAGGAAAAAACTCACCCTGCCTCTCTGATTCTTCGAGTACCCTGTATTGCCACCTGCACGAGTGGGAGCAGTCGCCTTTGTTTGCCGAGCGATCTGCAAGATATTTGCTTAAGAAACATCTGCCGGAATATGCAAGACACATTGCGCCATGCACAAAAACTTCGACTTCGAGATTCTCGGCATTGTTTTTAATAGCTTCTATTTCTTTAAGACTAAGCTCTCTTCCGGGTATTATCCTGGAAAACCCCATGTCGCGGTATAGTTTTGCTGAGTTTGAATTAACGCAATTTGCCTGCGTGCTAAGATGAAGCTCTTTGCCAGGAAAATACTTTTGCAGCAAAGGCAGAATCCCAAGATCGCTGATTATAAAAGCATCTATGGGATATAACGAAATATATTCTATCTCTTCTTCGAGCAATTTTATGTCGCTGTCGTGAAAATATATGTTAAGGGCTGCATAAAGCTTCTTATTTTTCTTAATTTTTTTAATTTCATTATATTCATCATCTCTGAAGTTATCAGCCTTTGCCCTAAGAGAAAAGTTTTTTAACCCGATATATGCTGCATCTGCACCATACTCATAAGCGTAAAAAAGTTTTTCGATGCTGCCTGCCGGCGAGAGTAATTCCATACCTGTTTATAATACTCTTTTTTAAAGAAAAAAGATACTAGTGAGTGATATTTAAACAAAATATTAGGGAAAGTAGCCCCGAACAAGTTCGGGATGCTGCGCAATTTATTCTCGATTGAATAAATCAGCGGTTTCTTAGAACGTTATTCTCCCAAAAAGACCTAGCTGAAGACCCAGTAAATAATTGTTTTCATCGCCGGTGAAATCATAAAGTTTGCGTCTTTCAATTCCCATGGAAAAGAGTAGTCTAAGACTTCCTCTATCCGGGAAAATAAGGGATGTTTCATGTGTTAGCAAAAGAGACCATAAATTATTGTCGCTTATATTGCTTTCAGGTTGAGTGGTGAACACGATGGTTTCTGTATGAACAAAATAGGGATCCGGCGCATTTCTGTCTGTAAGATGCCTTACTTCTATTCTCCTGTTTGGACGAGTTACCCACATAAACGAAGCAGAGGTTGTATTATGATAAAAAGTTCTGTTATCTGCAAATCTGTGAACATATCCAAACCTGTTGTCCAGTATAAGTTCTCTTTCTCCGTGCCCTGCGAAATAGAGGCTGTTTCTGATTGAAAGTTCCCTGTCCTGGGGTATATGAGTATCAATAGAACTTGCAGTAACTGAAATCCTTGTTACAAATTCATCTGTTCTGTAAAAATTAAAAATAGGATTAACTCCTGCAGAACCGAACATATTTATTGCTCTTGTAACATATTGTGCTGAAATTCTGTAAGTATGCGTGAAAGTATCGTCTTCTTTTGCAAACTCTTTTGAGTAACGTGCATTAAACTCTGATGGGGCAAAAAAATCTGCCAGAGAAGAACTTCTTCTTCTTGAAAATCTTAGAAAAACTTCCGGAGTATATCTGCTGCTTGAGAGAGAACTGCTTCTTTCCATGAATTTTTTTTCAAAGCGATCAGAAAAAAATTCTAAAAAAGGAATGCCTGTGTAAAAATAACTTTGTTCGGAAAAATTTTCAAACCATAACTGCGTATCGTCCATAAAGCTTCTTCCCGGAGCATTTCTGTTTGTATATTCAAATGTTCTTGAATACCCTGGAGTAAGCCTCCACCCGCCAAGAGATTGGTTAAAAATCGGAAATTGTATTTCCATTCTTCCGCTGTTTCTTTGGCGCCTGTCAAAATTCTCTCCTGATGATGATGTTCCTGCATTGAAAAGCAGATTTATTCCAAAAGATTCCCGCATAAGAGAAAAATTATTTTCGCTGCTTATTGTTCTGTCCGGCCACGGATCGTTGCCATAGGGCAGAAGCAGGGAAAATGAATTAATCCAGTTTGCAAGATAATGAGAGTCGTGTGGAACAAAGTCATTGGATACTTTTGTAAATGAAAGACTGCTTCCGCCGTGCATTTGTCTTCTGGTATCTGATCTGTATCTGAAATTCCATCTCTGCGATAAACTGTCAAAAATTGAAATTGATTCTGCGGAAACAGATGCAATTCCGCCTCTTTCTCCTATTCTTATGCTGAGCTCATCATGTTTTGAAAATGAGAGAAAATGCAAATCCCTTGATTCGCTGAAGGAGTTTGTATACATAATAAAATTGGTAAATAACGGTGTTCTGTAAATATGATCAATTGTCGAAAAGTTATCGCTGCCTGCTCTTGAGAAGTCGATATTTGCTGCAAGGCTTGATCTAAAAATATCTGTTGAAATACTTGTTCTTGTTCTTGCATAGCTTTCAGATGAATTTTCGTTTAGATCAACGCTGAAATCTTCTGCTACAAACATAACGTATTCCCGTATGGAGAAGTTGCTGATTACGTCTGTTTCTCCGATAGTAAGAACAGGTCCTGGAATATTATATTCAAAAGTAGCTGCAACTGCTCCGGCAACAGACAGCCGCGGGTCTGTGAAGTGGATTTCATCAATGAACATTATTCCTTCATAGGCGTCGGAAGTTATTTTAAGCTTTGTAAGCCCAAGGTTTGTCGGAGTTGTTCTTACAGTGCCGCCAATGTTTACTCCGCCAAGATATATTCTTCTCCTTTCAAGGTCTATTTCAAATTTTTTCCAGTCAGGGAATGATGCTGTTTTAAAAGTTGCTGTTATTCCCCTGCCGAAGGCATCTGTAAACGAGATAGTAAATTCCGCTTCGTCAAGGCACGGGTTATCAGGATCCCCAAGCCGGTGTATATTTATATATCCTGCAAGTTTTCTGTACATACCATAAGGAACAGGAGTTGAGTAACCTGTAAGAGTAAATTCGTCTCCTTTCCACTCGGCTTTTAATATTTTCTGGGTAGTTACAATATCTGCGTTTCTGAAAAAGATATCTCTTACTTCCGGGTATGCAACTAAAAGTCTTCTTGCCGGAGCTTCTTCTCCCGGAGCGAATCTTTCATACACTTCTTTTGCAGAAGCAAATCCTCCTGGAGATATAACGGTTGCGCTAAAAGGCGAGCTTTGTATAAAAAGTTCTCCAATTAAAATTTTTCCTGATGATGGGATATCGGCAATATTATCATTTATATATATAAATCTTACTGCAGATGACTGCGCAAGACGTCTTTTTTGTTCAGGAGTAAAACGATGAGTTACTCGCAACCAGCCTCCTGAGTTTTGATCATTTGCAAAAGAGATTAATCCTAGTCTTCCTGCCACTAAAGCACCGTCATCGTCGAGATCTATTGTAACAATATTTCTTGGGTCTTCGAGGTCAAGCACTCCGCTAAGATCCATATCGTTTGAATAAAACGCCCTGCTTCCTCCGACTCCTCCTATGCGCATAACAGTTCCGTTAGCAACATCGTGAAAAGGAAATCCGCCGAAGCCCTGGCGAAGTATGCCGGTATCGTCCAGGTCTTCGCTTATGGATCCGATTTGTATATAGAACTTGCCTCCGGTTGGAATATTTTCCCACTTTATTTGAAAAGAAATGCTTTCTGCATCCGAAAGGTCCTGTCTGGCAGCATTTCTTATTATAGGCACCTGTGCGCCAACCCAACGACCACGCGGCACTTCTTCCATGTCCATGATAAGGACTTCTCCTATTATTCCTACGTGAGCTGCATTTGCATGATATGGTCCTATGGGATTGCCTGTTACATAATCAAATATCTGGTTTCTGGGCACGCTCCAGTTATAATTATTTAGAGTAGAAGTTGTAAGAGTATAACTGTGAAAATCTTTATATATAAGTTTCCCTCTGTTGTATCTGGTAGTTAAAGGCCGCGATGCAGGCGGCAAACAATCCCATGACGGCACACTTGCCGGAAAAATATTTCCCCGTCCAAGCCTCATCGTAATGCCGGACTGCTGCATATCAAAAAGCCTTAGTATTCCTGTTGTATCCTGAGATGTTATGGAAACGCCTGTATTAACTCCTACTCTTAAACTATTCCCGCCCCTTAGATCATCTCTTACATATTCAGCGCCGCCTGTGAAAAGCATAGCGCCTTTATGTTGTCCCGGGAAACGAGAATACTGATTTTGGAGTATATTCCATCTTATTCCAAATGCAAGTTCTGTTGTTAAGTAGTCGCCTATAAAAAATCTGTTTCCAGTTGCAAAAAGAAGGTCTCCGCCGTCTGTGTCTGCAAAGGAAGTTTTATATGTTACTCTTATTCTATCATTAGGATGGATATATGTTCTGAATGTTAATATCCCTGTCCGGTAATCCACATCAAACATTGTTTCTCTATTGCCATTACGCATAACAACAACAGAGCCTGGAATAATACCAGGGTCTAGCATAAAAGCGCCTACAGGCATAAGAACTTCTAGCCTTAACTCACGGCTATAGCTGCCTGGTATTGTATTTCTTGAAGGTCCATATACAGGAATTAGGCGGTTTTCATCTCCCTGAAGGCGAAATCTATTTGAGAAAGGGTATCTGTTGTGCATGTCTCTTACGCCATTGGAATTTGCATAAACATATAGCAGATTGTCTTCACGTATTATTCTGAATCTTAATTCACTGCCTCGGTTGAAGCTATAGCGAATTACTTCCGGAGGGTCGCTTTTTGAAGATATTCCGAATCTGACTCTAAAACTATCTTCAGGCAGAGGAAAAAATGACTTGTAATACGAAAGAGATTCAAAAGGGGAAAATTCGCCTCTGTTAAAAATAAGAAGAGCATTTTTTCCGCTAATTAATACTTGTCTGTCTAGCATATTTTGCCCTGGCAGAGGATAGTTTGTAAGGCTCCAGTTAAAATCAACAGCCGGTAAGTGCGGCTGCGGAGTTCCAAATGCATCAACTTCCGGGAGAGCTCCTATTCCAAGACCAAGAGTTCCTATTGATACTCCGTTTACCCTGTAATATACAAGCACCCTGCTTTCTGCTGCTCTTCTTAGTCTGAGAGTTCCGTCTTCGCTTGAAAAAGTAAAGTCTCTGTTATCTGCCCTTCTGTATCTTCTATTGTCACTGCCTCTGATATTGCCGTTATCATCCTCTATATAAACTACCAGGTCTTCAAAATTAGTATCCGGCAGAATAAAAAATCTACCCCGGTAATAATCTGTAGGCATAAATGTCTGTCTTTTTACTTCATTGTTGCCTATAAATTCCCTTGATTGCACTTCTGCCGGGTCATAACGCAAAAGAAGCTCGTGATAGCTTCTTCGCGTTTGAAAAGCTGCCGAAAGCCCAAGAGAATTGGATGGTATTGAAGGTATGGATAAAAAAGCATAATCCTCAATTTCTATTCTAGTGTTTCCCAATAACACCCGCTGAACAAATTCACCTTCTTTCCCTTGATACCCGAGGAGAAAGGTATTGTTTTCTCCTTCTTCCCTGATTGTAGCTTCAAAAAAGAAACGATCCATAAGCCACAAAGAGACAATAAAGTTAGGAATTTGATTAAATTCGAATCCTGGAGTCATTTGCGGAAAAGGCGATTCTATAAACCTGCCGGCGCTGAAATCATACCCTATGGATCCTGTAATTGAGATATCCCACGAGCCTTCCAGGTATAAATCTACTTCTCTGTCATTGATTTTTGTCTGAAAAAGCGCTGCAGGAGCTTCATCAGTGCCGCGGTTTCTTTGAGCTCCGGTTCTTCTGTTTTCTTCTTCATCAGCATAAGACAAAAACGGGAAAAAAAAGAGAGTTAGTAGCAGGAATATGAAATTTTGTCTGTTTTTCAACTTTTCTATTGGGTTCATGCATGAATAATGTTATACTGCAATACTTAATTTGCAGAAAACAAATCTTCCTTTGCCTTAATAAGATTGTATAACACTTTATTGACTGTAACATCAATATTATATTTGCTGCCCAGTTCAATTATTTTATAAGAGAGCATTTCCATATCCAGGCGCATCAAAGTTTTTTCTTTCGGGGCAAGAGAATTAAGAATTGTATGCCATTTATTTATGTCTGATTCAGTTAAATGCACGCCTTTGGCATTTGCTATATCTATTACTTCAAGCATTGCATTTTCCATAAGTTTTTTTGCATAGCTGTTTTTCTGTATAAAGCCATAGTCTGCATCAAGAAGAGCTGGTATTTGGTTTATTCCTATGTTAGCCATGAATTTGAACCAGATATCTTGCTTTATCTCTTGTGCATCCATTTCAAAAGGTAGAAGTTAAACCCCTTTAGGAAAAATAAAAATATCTTCCAAGGTTTTTCTGTTTTGGAATTGAATTGAATCAAGAAAATTCTCTTCTGATGTTGCCGTGATTTCAATTAGTTTAATGTATTCATTAAAATCAGGGTGATTTACAGTAATTTTATACATAAATGATTTTTCTTTGTCAAGTTTATCGGCTCTCTGAGGAGAAGGCCAGAAAGTAAACATGCCGCCGGTGTGTTTGCTAAGTTTAATTGGATTTTCCATAAGATAGGAAGCCATAAAAACAGGGGCATCATCTATTATTAGTGTTACTTCTGCATCTGAAACTGGTTCAAATGTTGTGCCATTTATTACTTTTCCGATAATATTGGGAAAATTATAAAAGTATGGAAATTTTTCCTCATCTTCTTCTGTTTTACAGGTATTGGTATTTATGTAAGGTCTTTTTCTGTTTGACACAATGGAGTATCCCTTTTTTACAAGAGATAGAACATCTGCTTTAAGCTGAATTTTTTTTGAATAATCAAGTTCGTGATGAATAATCCCTCTTGTTGATACAACATATTTGGGAAGCATATTATTTAACACATAACATGTTACATCCAACCTGCATTGTTCGCTGCATCCGTCTTTTTTTCCTTCGTCAAGGCTGTCAAAATATTCATCAACTGATGTTCTTACTATTTCTTCGAGAATATTATGTATTTTCATATTATGATATAGCTTATCAGTTGTTAATAATAACTTCAAGAATAATTTTTCCGGATTTTATTTTTTTCTTCTATGTACATGTGCTGCAGTTTCGTTTTTACAGCCTATCCGGCAAATATTCGCTGTTTATTTTCCAGGGCTAAAAACTCACTTAATTTGATTTAACATGATTTAATTTGATTTAATATTTCCTTACAGTATAAAGAATTAAAATATTTTGCCATGTAACACACTTTAACATGCTTTACTTTTACTTAACATTAGTTTACACTTTTTTGTAGAACATTTGTAGAACACTTTTTTAAAAGGACATATTTTGAGTGTTAAGGTAAGAGAAAAAAAGGGTAAATATTTATATTTAGATATATCACAATAGGGTCAGAAAATGGGAAAAGCTGCCTTTGCGCCTTCCCGGGGATAAAAAAGCAGATAGAGAAGTGTTGCGAGTTGCTGAAGAAATAAGGCTACAAAGAGAATTACAGATAGCGCGGGGAGAATACAGCCTTCTTGACTAGATAGGCGCGAAAAAGCCTTTATATTCCTATATCGAGGAAATATCAAGAACCAAAGACAAGAAAAATAATACTAAAAATGTCTTAATATATTTAAAACAGTATCCTGCCGGAGAATCTATTCAACTAAAACAGATAACAAGTATCTGGATAGAATCGTTTCAGAGTTATTTATTAAAAGAAACTGCTTTATCGCATAATACAATTTCGCAATATATGGCAGTGATTAAGTTTGCGCTCTATAAAGCGGTCAGAGACAACATAATATTAAAAAAACCTGCTGTTTCTACAAAGACGGTAAAAGCAGAAGAAAAAATACATGATATTTTAACAACTGATGAAATTGAAAAGCTTTACAAAACACCTGCGGATAGTGAATTTAGAGAAGAAATAAAAAGAGCTTTTATATTTGCCTGTTATACAGGGCTAAGAATATCAGACTTAAAAACTCTTAAATGGGAAAATATAGAGCATCGAGGTGACAAAACACACTTAGCGAAGATTCAGACAAAGACCAAGAGAAAAGTTTTAAGCGAATTACATAAAACAGCTTATGAGGTGATAAATGATAATAAGCTGCATAACAGAGATGATTATGTTTTTCCTCTTTTGAGCTCTACAAATACAAATATAAACAGGTATTTAAAGCAATGGGCTAAAAAAGCCGGGATTGATAAGAATATAGGCTGGCATACTGCTCGCCGTTCTATTGCCAGCTTGTTAAAAGCAGACCCGTTCATTATCAAAGAAATACTTGGGCATCATGACTTAAAAACAACTCAAAAATATGTACAGGTATCGGAAAAGGCAATAAGCGAGGCAATTAACGCGCTGCCTGAAATAAAAATAGAGAAAGAGAATATCGGATGATCCGGGAGGGGATAGTTGTAATGGAAAAAAGTTCACTGAAAGAGAAGAATTCTTTTTAGACTTGCCGTCATTACCAGAGGAAAAACAATTTAAGGGCAAGACAATTATAAGCCCTGAATGCGGAATTGAGAAGTATTTTAAAATGCAACAGTCACTAATCACTTATGGTGAAATTGAAATGAGTAAAGAAGATAGAGAATTACTTCATAAAATATCGTATGGCAGTAATTCTGATAATACGGCATTAATTTTAGATAGGATTGATTTACTTGAAGAAAACCTGGAGCAGCAGAAAAATGAAGTCCATCAAAAAACAACAATCAAAGAATTAGACAAAATAATCTATGATTTTTTATGCGAAGAAGTACTGGCAATTACCCCGAGTGACATAGTAAAAGGAAAATATGAATTTAAAAACGATTTTACTATAAAAGAAGTTTTTGAAATTGTTGAAGAAATTGCCCGCCCTCGCTTCTCTGACGAAAGACGCAGGGAACGTTATGCAAAGAGTATTTTTAAAAAAATATTAGGAACTTCTGGTGCATTAAGAACTTTTATTTACCGCCGCCACAAGCTTAAATCGTCACAAACGTCACAAGAGGCGTCAAGCGTCACAAATCTCTAAAGAAATCAAACATAATCTAACCTTCTCCGTAAGGCTATAAGCCAAACATTATAAAACTTACGGAGGGCAATATATGTCTAATGCCATTCTTGAAAGGCCGCTAACTATTGATGAGGCAGCCGAATTTCTTAGATTAAAGAAAAGCTATATTTATAAATTAGTAACACAGAAAAAGATTTCGCACTATAAGCCAAGAGGCGGTTATCTTTTCTTCAAACAGAGCGAATTACACGAATTTACATTTAAAGGGAAAGTGAACGCCGATTACGAAGTAAAGCAGCAAGCAGAAAAGGTATTGAGCAGGGGGCGAAATGAATAAACCCCGAACCAATGATCCGGGATTTAACGAAGCTGAAAAAATATTATTAGGCGTGATACTTAGCGGCGGTATTATTCCTAATGATTTGAGCATAGCACACTTTTATAATCCTGACCACAAGAAAATATTTGAGACAATAAAAAAAGTCAATGAAGAAATAAAGCCAGACATTCACAACGTGTCGATGGCATTACGAAAAGAAGGCTCCGGTACTTTGATACCTTATATTACAAACTTAACCAGTATTCACGCGCTGCCTTCACAAGCAGATTGGTACGCAAATACAGTTGTCGGGAACAGCAGAGAGCTTCAAATAAAAGAATTGTTTCTTAAGTGCACAGAAGGCAAGTTAAACGCGGACGAAACTTTGAAAGAGGTTGAAAAAGTAAATACCTATTATAAAAAACCGAATCAAATAAATAAGTTTTATACAGGCTTAGAAATAATAAATACTGTTGATTCTGTAAATGAGTGGATAGTTAACAGCTTGATTGCAATAGGCTTGACGGTTATTTCCGGAGCTTCAAAGATTGGCAAAAGCTGGCTTGCTTTAGGTTTATGGCTTGCTGTTCAGAATGGTAATATTTTCTTAGGCAAGTATGAAACGAATAAAACAGGCGTTCTTTACTTATCCCTAGAAGATAACAATAAAAGGCTGAAGAAGAGGTTGTCCAAAACAACTCAGGGCAATAATGAGTTATTACAGCCCGGATCATTTATAAACACTCGCTTTACTGGCGGTGTATCAGAATTAAGAAGCTTTTTAGAACAGAATCCCGGTATACGGCTTGTCATCATCGACACTCTCATAAAGTTCGCGCAAATTAAAGATATAGGTGATTATTCACAAACTACAAAAGCGTTAACAGATTTAAAAGACATTGCAGATGACTTAAATATTGCTGTCGTTGTTATACATCATACAAAAAAGGGAAGCTCCAAGACTACAGGTGATGATGATCCTGTTGAGGATACCTTGGGTAGTACCGGTATAAACGCAACCGCAGACACAATAATGATTTTGAAAAAGAAGTTGCGTACAGAAGCGGAAGCCGAGTTGTATGTGACAGGTAGAGATACCGAAGATTCAAGTTGTATATTGGCATTTGACAGGGATTTAGGAAGCTGGACATATAAAGGCGACAAAGCGGAAATTCAGACTTCCGATGCAAAACAAGAAATATATGACTATGTCAAAGATCACGAAGGACAAACTCCCAAGGAAATATACGAAGGTATGAAAAGAGAGGGGGCGAAGAGAGGTTATACAGGAGTTAAAAATCTATTATCTAAAATGCTTAATGATGAGAGTTTGATAAACAATGCAGGTCGATATTATATAAATCAGAGACACCAGACATCGGAGATACCGATTTTTACAGGGGTACAAGCAGAAAAAAGCCCTGAAAACACCGAAAAACAGGGGAATTTAGACTTACAGACCGAACATGACAAGAATTACAACTTTGAGGTTACGAAAAACCTGCTGGCATTTATTACAGACAATAAACACGGAAATAATGATATTGCCTTATTAACTCAACAGGTCAACGGCTTTGACTATGAAATAATAGCGGGTTTAAACGCATTAAAAGCAGGCGGCCATATTTATAAAACAACAGACGGATATTATAAGCCAGTACAACTTATTACAGAGGTGACAGCGTGAG
This sequence comes from Spirochaetota bacterium, assembly GCA_009786125.1. Classification (GTDB taxonomy): domain Bacteria; phylum Spirochaetota; class Spirochaetia; order CADAEX01; family CADAEX01; genus WQTU01. Next base: position 1,507 of record WQTU01000079.1, on the reverse strand, counting down.
TAAAAGATATTCATCACCTGAAAAAACAGTAGTTAAAGAATGCCTTGAATATCTTCGCTTAATGGGTATATATGCCTGGAGAAATAACACAGGCGCAGTAAAGATTGACGGAAACAGATTTTTAAACTTTGGACTGCCAGGAAGCTCTGATATTACAGGTATTCTAAAAGGCGGAATATTTATTGCCGTTGAATGCAAGAGCGATAAGGGCAAGCTATCTGAGCAACAAAAAATATTCATGGCCAAGATAAAAGAACAGGGCGGGCTTGCGGTGTTAGCCCATTCGTTTAAAGATGTTGAAAAAGCATTGATAGAAAATAAATATTTTTAAATTATATAAGGAGATAGAAAAATGACAGAGAAGCAAAACAAAATAACGAAAGAAGACATAAGAGAAGCAGCGTGGGGCTTGTTAGTAGATTTTATGGCTGATAAGAGAAAAGAATCAAAGTGGAAAAATATTACAATAATTACTTTGATTGCGCTTTTAGCAGGCAGTAACTTATATCATAACTGGAGTTTTTAAAAATGAGAAAAAAAGATAAAATTATGAAAGAAGCAATAGTATTATTAAAAAAAGCATTGGCAGGTGATTTAGATGCTATTGAGTTTATACTCGAAACCATAGGCGAAAAGCCAAAAAGTAAAAATAGGGTAACATATGCCGGCAAAGGGAACCGATATCCATAAACCGTTAACAAAACGAGAAGAAGCTTTTATAAATGCGCTTGCAATTGAGGGCTTAACACAACGGCAGGCGTATAAAAGAGCCTATAACTGCGAAAACTGGAAAGAAGAATCAATCGACAGAAAAGCTTCGGAAACCCTTAAAAGAGTCCATGTTCTGGCTAGGTATAACACTCTTTTGACGGAAACTCAGCAAAAAGACAGGGAAAAAGCGATATTTACACGTGATGAATTGATCGCTGATTTTAAGCATGTTTTTAAGACCAACTTAGATGATTTTAATAAAATTGCAAAAATAAAAAAAATAGATCAGGGCAAAAATATAATGTTGGGAAGAAGTTCGGCTGCACTTCAAAGGGTTGGTAACGAGATAGGTAAGATATTAGGTTATCATTCTGAAAATATCGTTGTTGACGATAAGCGGAAGAAGGAATCGGAATTAGACAAGCGACTTGCTGCAATGTCTCTTGAAGAGCTTAAGGAAATTTTAAATGATTGAGAAAGGTTTTTTTATTTGTAACTTTTGTAAAAACAAATTGCAGAAAATAACTCAAAATATGACGCTGATAGCTGATAGTTACTTCTGCCATAAATGCAAGCAAACCAACAAAATTACTGTAATTAACGGTGAGGCATATGCAAAAAAAAGAAAAGGCTAAAACCTAAAAACAAGCATACCCCCGGATCTGGGTGACGTATTCTAAAAATGCCACCAGACGAAAAAAGAGCCTATCTTAAAAATTGTGTAAATGACCATAAAACGGTATACTTACCGGAGGAGAAAACATGGTCATGGCACGAAAAAAGCCATCTAAAGAAA
>WQTU01000078.1 GCA_009786125.1 Spirochaetota bacterium | reverse complement strand
TTTTATTTACTCAAAAAAGTTGCCTAATAAGTTTGGGCAGGTTTTATATATTTCTGCCCTTGAGGGCGGTTAATCAAACATGATTAGCTGCCTTCGGGGACAAAGGATGGCGCGTCATGTAAAGAAGGAGTTTTTTTGTGAAGAATAGTTTTAAATTTTGGGGGATTCTCGCACTGGTTGCGTTAATCGGGTTTTCAATGGCTGGCTGCGACAACAACGGCCCCGGCGCCGATCCTATACCGGAAGGCGCTGCAGGCTGGCCTCCGAATAGTGTCTTGGAGCAATTTGGGCTTGGCGGAAAGCCGGAGCCAGGGGGGGCAACGAATATTGAGTGGGTGTCTGGTCCCAATTCTTTACGTATTGACTTTCGGGGACCATCAGCTACCGGATATGCTGTTAGAAACTGGTTCAATTTACTTGCTAATGACTGGGCTTATGGAACAGGAAGCTGGACTAAAGACAGTTTCGAAGCGGTCCTTGAGTATGAGTATGATCAAGTAGGAACTGACAATTTCGAATATACTCTAGTGGTGACTAGGCTCGGCGTTGTTTAGGAACCTGCTGATTTATTCTTGATTGAATAAATCAGCAGGCAACTGGTTCCGGGGATATTGCGTTTGCAATGTTAGGGACTATGCAGTAAAACTTGGGGATAACCGTTGGTTAGCGCTCTGCCATTGGAATATATTTTTTCTTAGGCGCAACGCATCTGTATGCAGGCCGAATTATTCTTCCGCCATTTATAAGTTCTTCCATTCTGTGGGCAGACCAGCCTGCTATTCTCGCAACCGCGAATATTGGCGTATAAAGCGCTTCCGGAATATTAAGCATCTTGTAAACAAAGCCCGAATAAAAATCCACATTTGCAGATACTTTCTTTTTTGCATTTTTGCCCTGTAATATAAGCTGCGGTGCGAGCCTTTCAACTACTTCAAAAAGATTAAATTCTGCAGAAATTCCCTTTTCCGCAGCAAGCTCCGCAGCTTTTTCTTTTAAGAGTGTTGATCTTGGGTCTGATAAAGTATAAACAGCGTGCCCGAACCCGTAAATAAAGCCAGCTTTATCAAAAGCTTCTTTATTAAGAATTTTTCTTAAGTAACTTGCCAGCTCATCTTCGTCGTTCCAGTCTTTTAGGTTTTGCATAATATCTTCCATCATATCCAGAGCTTTTTTGCTTGCCCCGCCGTGCCGGGGACCTTTTAAAGAGCATAATGCTGCTGCAACTGATGCATAAGTATCTGTAAGTGTCGAAGTAACAACATGGTTTGTAAAAGTAGAGTTGTTTCCGCCGCCATGCTCTGCATGAAGAACAAGTGCAAGATCAAGAAGCTGCGCTTCGAGCCTTGAGCATACGCCATCCGGGCGAATAAGGTGCAAAAGGTTTTCCGCAGTGCCAACTCCGGGCAGGGGGCTGTGAATATGAAGGCTCTCGCCGTCGTAATAGTGCGCTTTTGCCTGGTATCCATACGCAGCAAGAACCGGAAACCTTGCAATAAGTTCTATACATTGGCGCAATACATTTTCAATAGAGATATCATCAGCCTTTTCATCGTAGGAATAGGAAACCAGAACGCTTCTTGCTAATTTGTTCATTATATCCCGGCTTGGAGCCCTCATAATCATATCTTCTGCGAAACCATTGGGGAGAGGCCTGCATGAATCAAGAATATCATTAAATTCATCAAGTTCGGCTTTTGTAGGAAGCTCTCCAAAGAGCAGGAAAAACGCTACTTCTTCAAAACCATACCTGTTGTCATCTTTCATGCCTTTTACGATTTCGGTTATATTGATGCCCCTGTAAATAAGCTTTCCTTCTACCGGCATCATTTCCCCTTCGTCCATGACATAACCGCGTACATCCCCTACTTCTGTAAGCCCTACAAGAACCCCGGACTCATCATCGTTTCTAAGCCCTTTTTTTACATTATATTTTGTATATAGATTCGGATCTATTTTCCTGCTTGCAATTTTTTCTTTCATTTTTTCTATAAAATGTGCGTTCATACTTCCCCCGATAATCTAAAAAAACTGATTTTTTCAAAAATTAAAGAGCCCCATGTTGTATATTGTGCCATTTTAATATAAAATAGAAAAAAAGAGAATAGCGCTGATAATAGAATTTTTGTATAATCACAAATAAGGTTAGAAATAGTATTGATAACCACGAGTTATCAAAAAAATGAAAATAAATAACTTGACTTAATATAAAAATTAATTTATAGTTGCGTGGAAAATATTGATTTTTACTTGCTAATGACTGCAGTTTGGAGGATTATCAGGTAAAAACATTATGTTTATAAATAATATTATTAGGAGGAGAGAATGGATCGAAAACCGTTGATCCAAAGGAAAACTTCAATTTCTTACAAAACAGAAGAAAAAACAGTTTTGCGCGGTTATAATGTAAGTGACTTAGCAGAAGCAGGCTACACTTTCGTTGATGCTTTGTTTGTTCTTTTTCAAGGAAGAATTCCTGCGGAAAATGAGAAAAAAATGCTTGACTATGAGATTGCATGTTTTATGGAGCACTCAATGTCACCTTCAGCTGTATCAGCTATAGGTGTTATGAATGGTCACCCAATGCTTCCGCCAGCAGTTGCTGCGGCAATTTCTACTTTTGGCGGAGCTCATGGTCCTGGCGCTGCGCACGGCTACATGATGAAAAAATATCTTGACAGAGCAGCTAATGAAGGCAAAACCATTGAGCAGGTTGCTAAAGAAAATGTTGATGAGTACATGGATGCAGGTCTTGCAGTAATGGGTATGGGACAGCCTCAGCACATTGACGGCGACCCAAGAGCGCATCCTATACACCTAAAACACGAAGAACTTGGAGTTGAGGGTGTATACAGAAAGTTCCAGACAGCAGTTGAAAACTACTTCTGGGAAAGAAGAGCAAAAGAAGGCAAATCTTACGTTGGAGTAAACGTAGTTGGCGCCGGAAACACAGCTCTTTGTGATATTGGATTTGCTCCTTATGCAGCATGGACAATCGGAAGTGTTGCGAGAGGTTTTAGCTGTGCTTGTCACGCTCTTCATCAGTATAAGAGAGCAAGAGCATGGTCAGCTTCAAGAAGCGAACCTATGGTTCAGATGCTTGACCTTTCAATGATTAAATATGTAGGTCCGGAAGACAGGGAAGTACCTCCTTTGTCCGAAAGACAGGCGTATGCTAAAAAACAGCTAGAATCTGGTGAATGGAGGAAGTGGGTACTATGAGCGATAAAATGATAATTAATGGAGTAGAAAAAAAAGGATATACAAGAGACGACAGAATCGCACAAATGAAGTTTGCGCAGAGAAAGCCTCATGGAAATCTTGCAGATCCTAGACTAAGATATGACTATCTTAACAGAGAAATTGGTACTCTTCCACCTGATACTGAAAGAGAGCCATTTAGATGGGTTTCTGAACTTGCATACAAAAATATTCACAGAATCGTAACAAGAGGCTGGTGTACAACAGAACTTGCAGAAGCTGGATATGGAATCGTAGATTACCTTTTCATCAACTGGCAGGCAAGAATTCCTCTCGAAGAAGAAAGAGATGTACTTGACTATTGTATGGTTCTTGGACTTGAAGATGGTCTTTCTAACCCGGCGCTTATTGCAAGACTTATTACAAGAGGTAAATCTTACCTTACACAGGCTTGCGGCGGTTCGGTTCTTGCTTTTGGACATTCATTTGCTTCATACGATTCAACTGGAAAAATGATCCTTAAATATGTTGGAAAAGTAGAAGAAGGAATGAGCCTTGACGAAGCTGCAAAACTTTGTGTGCAGGAATGCAAAAAAGAAGCTCATTTTGGTATTTCTAAGCTTTATGCTAAAGATCCTACACCAAAAAAACTTCTTGATTATGCAGAGAAAAAACTTGCTTCTATAAAAAAACTAAGATACGTACCTTTCATGAAAGCTCTTGAAAAAGCAGCAAAAGCAGAAGATTCAGCTCTATGCGTTGATATGATTGGCGCATTAAGCGCAACAATGCTTGAACTCGAATTCACAGCAGACGGCGCATGGGTTCTCATGGGCGTTACAAGAGCATTTGCAGCGGGCGCGCACGGTCTTGAAGAAATGGAAAGAGAAGGAAACGATGTACTTGGACAGGTACTTACTCCGAAAGAGTGGTATGATGGTCCGGCAGACAGACCAGTTCCTTCACTTGCAGAAAGAAAAGGTCTTGCAGGCGCTCAGTCTCAGGAACCGAAAGAATGGCAGGCGAACTGGAAGAAGAGACAGGAGCTTAAAGGCACTGGCTATTCAGTAGACTTTGTTATTGAAGATCCGAAAAAAGCTGCTATGAAACAGCACAAGAAAAAATAATTTTTTGTAAAAAATCTGCAGAGAGTTGTCAAAAACCTCTGCAGAATAATTTTAAGTAAATAATAATTTATTTAATTAATTAAAAAATGCCCTGATGATAGTCAGGGCACAATTATGCAAACCTATTAGGAGAGTAAAGAATGGTTGAAAATGACAACATTAAAGAATTGTATGCAAGAGCAAAAAAGGCTGCTGAAGCAGTTGAATTCTGGAGCCAGGAAAGAGTAGACGAAGTAGTTGCTGCGGTTGCTTGGAAATGGATGTCCGAAGAAGTTGGAAATGAAGTTGCTAGAATTGCTGCAGAAAGCTCAGGTATGGGTAACTATGAACACAAAACAATGAAAGCAAAAAAAGTTAGAGGATGTTATTTGGAAATGAGAGATGCTAAAACAGCTGGCATCATCCGCGAAGATAAAGACAGAAAATACATTACATACGGAAAACCAATCGGCGTTGTTGCAAACGTTGTTCCTTGTACAAACCCTGGAATTACAACAAAACACATTGGGCTTTCTCTTCTTAAAACAAGAAATGCTTGTATTGTTTCTCCGCACCCAAGAACAAAATTGGCAACATACAGAGTAGTTCAGTGGGGAAGAGCTGTTCTTAAAGCTCTTAATGCTCCTGAAGATCTTATGCTTTGTATCCAGGAACCTTCAAACGAAAAAACAGTTGAACTTATGCAGACTTGTGACTTTGCAGTTGCAACAGGCGGAAAAGCTCTTATTAAAGTAGTACACGCTGCCGGAACTCCTGCTATTACAGTAGGCGCTGGTAATGTTAGAACAATTATTGATCCATCAGCAGATCCAAAACATGTAGCTTATTGTGTTCACAAATCAAAAACATTTGATAACTCAACTTCATGTTCATCAGAAAATGCTATTTCTGTTCACGTTGATTGCTGGGACGCTGTAATGAAAGAACTCAAAGCAGTTGGCGGACATATGCTTAATGATGACGAAAGAGAAAAACTCAAAAACGCTCTCTGGCCGGATGGAAGAACTCTTAACAGAGACATGGTTGCTTCTCATGTTCAGAACATTGCAAAACACGCTGGAATTACAGTTCCTGAAAACACAGCATTTTTAATGGTAATGGGCAAGGAAATTGGTCCAAGCGATCCATTCTCCGGTGAAAAACTTTCACTTACACTTACTGTATGGAAATGGAGTGATTTCGAAACAGAACTCAAACACCTCAGAAAGAACCTTGAATATATTGGTATTGGACACTCAGCTTGTATCCACTCAATGAAACCAGAACAGTGGCACAGAATGGCTGAATTCATCCCAACAGGAAGAATTAACGTAAATGCTCCTAACACAAAAGTAAACAGCGGAAGCTGGTATGCTGCTCAAGAATTTACAACAACTCTTGCTTGCGGTCAGTGGCAGGGCAATAGCTCAACAGAAAACATCAACTACAAACATTTCTTGCAAGAAACAAGAATGTGTATGCCATATACTGATTGGGTATCTTGTGATTTCAGAGAACACATTCCAACAGACGAAGAAGTTTGGGGAAAAAGGCTTAAGTTTGTTAAGGAAAAAATTACTCCAATTAAATTGGGTATTCCGTTCCCGAAATACGAAGCACATCCAAACTCAAAATATTACAAATTCCCGCATTTTGATTAATATTTGATTATCAAGGGCTCCTTAATTGGAGCCCTTTTTCTAGGGAAGCACTGATTAAATTTGACTCTAATCAGTGCTTCCACATTTTTTCGTAGTTTTCTTGCAGAAAACTACGAAAAAAGGATGATAAGGGAAAGCTGATTTATTCTCGATTGAATAAATCAGCGGTTCCCTAGGGTTTCCGAAGAAAATAATATAAATAAAATCGGTGGAGAAAAATGATAAAAGCAATTGTTTTTGATTTTGTTCAGACGCTGGGCGATGCAGCAGAGGGTTATAAGGCTGGCGAAAAAAATTCTCAGAAAAGACTTTTTGCTAAACTTGGTATAGATTCATGGGATAAATATATGGATTTATACAGGGACGAGCGAAAACAGCATTTCGCAAGATCTGATTTTTCCAGAAGAAATGTTTGGATAAAACTGCATGAGCATTATAATGTTCCTGTGGACAATAACTTTCTTGATGAACTTGAAAAAGAATATTGGGATTTTGTAAAAAATGCCATGAAGCTTTTTCCCGAAGCGTATGATGTAATTGAAAAATTAAAAAACAGATATAAGCTTGGGTTGGTTTCAAATTCCCAAAAAGACGGCAGCACAAAAGCACTTATGAATGACGAATACAAAAGGATTGAAAAACTGTTTGATGCGATTGTTATAGCCGGAGAAGGTGATATTCCTGCAAAGCCGGATCCTGCTCCTTTTAAGCTGGTTCTTGAAAAACTGGGTGTTACGCCGGAAGAAGCAATATTTGTAGGCGATGACTTCCGAGGAGATATTGAAGGAAGTAAAAAAGTTGGATTAACGCCTGTTTGGTTAAAGCACTATTCTGTTGAGCGCAACTGGCCGGAACCATCATTTAAAGTTATTGAGATTACCAGCCTTGAAGATGTGGTTGGTATTGAGAAACGAATTAAGGAATTTTAAAATTAATTAAGAATTGGCGAGCCTCTGTTTTGAAATCTTATAAAATTGTGAGTGAGGTAATCAAATGGGGGCAATGCCAGAGCCGCAACTTAACTCATAAAAAAAATATTTGTAATATCAAGTCATTATCTAACTAAACAGCTAAATTACTTGAAAAAATCATTGAAATTGTGTATTTTAAATAAGTAATTTTTGGAGGTCTCAATGAAAAATTTATTTTTAAAGCAATTGCTTTTTAGTATACTTTTGATATCTTTAACTCTGTTTATGACTGCTTGTACTACTAACCCTTTTACAGGAAAACGTACTATGGCATTTGTAAGCAATGACGCTCTTTTTGCAGAGGCAGCGCTTCAGTATCGTCAGTTTTTGAGTGAAAATACGGTAATTACCGGAACACCGGAAGCCAGAATGGTTGCAGAAGTAGGCAACCGAATAAGGCTGGCTGCGGAAAAATGGGCTGCTTCCATGGGGCAGAGCAGGTTTTTGCAGAACTATCAGTGGGAATTTAATTTAATTGAATCTGATGTAGTAAACGCATGGGTTATGCCGGGCGGAAAAATTGTTTTTTACTCCGGGATACTTCCAGTAACCAGAGATGCAGATGGTCTTGCTGTAGTAATGGGGCATGAAGTTGCTCATGCTATTCTTAACCACGGACAGCAGCGGGTAAGCGCAAGCGTACTTCAGCAAGTTGGAGCAGTCGGAGTGGCAGCTCTTTTTGCTGACAGAAGTCCGACCATGCAAGAGCTTGCTATGGCTAGTTATGCAGCAGGCACTTCGATATTTGGAACTTTGCCTTTTTCTCGTGCACAAGAAATCGAAGCAGACAGGGTAGGTCTTATTCTTATGATTATCGCAGGATATAATCCCGAAGCAGCAGTGGATTTTTGGGAGCGTATGCACGCTTTAGCCGGCGGCGGCGGAATACCGCAATTTTTGAGTACGCATCCTTCGAGCGAGACCCGAATTGCAGACTTGAAGAGCTTTATGCCCGAAGCCAAACGAAGAGCAGCGGAAATAGGGATAATGAGTTGGTAAAATGGGAGGGGCTTAGTTAGCGCCCTGGCAATATTCCCATTCTTCCTGGCCAAAACAGATTGTAAAATATCTCATAATACTTGAAAATTACATCATATAGTATTGAAATTCTTATAAAAGTTATGTATTAATTAACTGTAAAGGTTTGTTTTCCTTAACAACTGCTTCCGGTATACATATACCCGGCACGAAAAGTGTTAACCCTTTTCAAAAGTTTAGGACACACGAAAAATTCCGTTTAAATGACAATACCCCGCCGTAGGGCAGCGGAGTATTGTTGTTCTGTAAAAAATTGTATACAGATTAGCTTGCTAATCAGCGTGCAAATAAAGAAATATATTTTGTAATTGTTAAGAGGTGTTTTTAATGAGTTTGGAAAAGAAATTAAGAAATATTGGCATAAGCGCTCATATTGACTCCGGCAAAACAACCTTATCCGAGAGGATATTGTTTTTCTGCAATAAGATACACGCTATCCATGAAGTAAGAGGAAAAGATGGAGTAGGCGCTACAATGGATTCTATGGAACTCGAAAGAGAACGCGGGATTACTATTGCCTCTGCTGCAACAAATGTTGAATGGAAAGGGACTCCCATAAACCTTATAGATACTCCTGGACACGTTGACTTTACAGTCGAAGTTGAAAGATCTTTGCGTGTTCTTGACGGAGCAATTCTTGTACTCTGTTCTGTCGGCGGCGTGCAGTCTCAGTCAATTACTGTTGACAAGCAGTTAAAAAGATACAATGTACCAAGGCTTGCTTTTGTAAACAAGTGCGACAGAACAGGCGCCAACCCATATAAGGTTAAAGATCAGCTTATTGAAAAGCTTGGGCTTAATGCAGTTTTAGCGCAAATACCAATAGGTCTTGAAGACAAGCATATTGGAGTTGTTGATCTTGTAAGAATGAAAGCAATTTATTTTGATGCAGACGGCGGGCTTGGAGTTGAAGAAAAAGATATTCCAGCAGACCTTAATTCCGAAGCAGAGAAAATGCGGGAAAATCTTCTTGATGCAATTTCAATGTTTTCGGACGAGCTTGCAGAACTTTTTCTTGAAGGCGGCGAAATCCCCGAAGATATAATTCATGATGCACTCAGAAAAGGAGTTCTTGCAAGAGGAATTGTTCCTGTTTTTGTAGGCTCTGCATATAAAAACAAAGGCGTGCAGCCCCTGCTCGATGCAGTTGTAAAATATCTTCCTGCACCAATCGACGTTGATAACTTTGCTCTTGATCTTGACGATAACGAAAAAGAAGTTTTATTAAAATCCGAACCGACTCTTCCTACAGTAATTCTTGCATTTAAACTGGAAGACGGACAGTATGGTCAGCTTACTTACATCAGAATATATCAGGGTTCGATAAAAAAAGGCGATGAGCTTTATAACGTAAGGACAAGAAAAAAGTTCAAAGTCGGAAGGCTTATAAAAATGCACTCGAACAATATGGAAGATATAAGCGAAGCAGGCTGCGGCGATATTGTCGCGCTCTTTGGAATAGATTGCGCTTCGGGCGATACATTTGTAAAGCCGGGACTCAATTATTCTCTTACATCCATGTTTGTTCCGGAGCCGGTTATTTCGCTTGCTGTTGAACCTGTTGACAAAAAAGCAGCAGACAATATGGCAAAAGCTCTTAACAGATTCGCAAAAGAAGATCCTACTTTTCGTTCGTATGTTGATGAAGAATCAAACCAGACAATTATTCAGGGTATGGGCGAGCTGCATCTTGATGTTTATATAGAGAGAATGAAAAGAGAGTACAAGGCAGAAGTTCAAACAGGGGCGCCGCAGGTTGCATACAGGGAAACTATTTCCAAAAGAGCGGATTTTGATTACACACACAAGAAGCAGACAGGCGGTGCCGGGCAATACGGTAAAGTTGTGGGCTTTATGGAGCCTCTTAGCGAAGGAATATATGAGTTTGTAAATGATATCAAAGGGGGAAAAATTCCTACAGAATATATTCCTGCCTGCGATAAAGGGTTTAGAACTGCTACCAAGAAGGGACCGCTTATTGGATTCCCGATTGTTGGCGTTAAAATGACTATTAATGATGGGCAGTCGCACCCTGTTGACTCTTCTGATATGGCATTTCAGTCAGCAGCTCTTGGGGCTTTTCGCCAGGCGTATCTAAAAGCAGGTCCGGAGATACTTGAGCCTGTAATGAAGGTTACGGTTGAGGGTCCCACAGAGTTTCAAGGCAATATCTTTGGGAGTATTAACCAGAGAAGAGGCATAATTGTAAGCTCGGTAGAAGATGGCAGAAGCTCCCAGGTTGAGGCAGAGGTGCCTCTCTCAGAAATGTTTGGTTATTCGACTGTGCTTAGGTCGCTTACGCAGGGCAAAGCGGAATTTACAATGGAATTTCTTAAATACAGCAAGATTCCAAAAACTATTTCTGAAGAGCTGATGAAAAAGTTTCAGGAAAAAAAATAATTTATACAAAATATCACTAATGATGTTATTGGACGAATAAGCGAGAATCGCGCGAAAGCAAGCTTTCGCACAAAGTACCCCTTGCGGGTGTGATCGAGCGATGAGGAACAAAAAGGGTATAATCCCCTTTATTTGCCGACGAAGCAAGACTCGCGGACAAGCAGAGTTTACGCATAAAGTACCCCTTGCGGGTGTGAGCGAGTGAGGAGGCAAGCAAAAGGTATTATACAAAAAAGAGCTTGCTCTGCGGTATAATACCTTTTAGAATAAAGCTAGAAGAGGAGCATTAAAATGGTTAAAGATGAACTAATAAACAGGAGCCCGTTAAGAATTCTTGAAAAACTTCTTAACGGCGGACTTGGCAAAGGAAATATTGGGGTGCTTGCTTCAAAAAAAGGCATCGGAAAAACTGCATTTCTTGCAAATATTGCAACAGATAAATTATGCAGCGATAAACCAGTCATTCATGTCTCTTTTTACAAAAGGACAGACCATATTATAAGCCGCTATGAAGATATTTTTAATGAAATATCAAAAGAAAAAAATCTGCAAAACGCAGCTGAAATAAGTGAAGAAATTACCCGCAACAGGGTTATTATGAATTTTAATCAACAAGGCATTGATGTTCCCAGAATACTTTCAAGCATGGAAGCGCTTATTACAGGCGGGAATTTTAAGGCAGATACTGTTATTATAGATGGTTTTAAAATAAAAGAAGCAGGCGAAGAGGGCTTAAAAGCAATAAAAAAGTTTGCTCAAAAACTTGGGCTTGAGATATGGATAAGCGCATCTCTTAGAATGGAAGGTCCTGTATTTAACGATGCAGGCATACCTTATGAAATTGAGAACCTTGTAGATGATTTTATAGATGTTTTGCTTACTCTTAAGTATGATAATCAAAAAATACAAATGGATATTGTAAAAGGTCATGATGGGTTTGGTGGGCAGCACAGCAGCCACCTTTATCTTGATCCCAAAACACTTCTTGTAGCAGCAGAGTAAATATTTTTAGGGAAGCACTGATTAAATTTGACTCTAATCAGTGCTTCCACATTTTTTCTCGTTTTCTTGCAGAAAACTGCGAAAAAAGGATAATGAGGTAAAGCTGATTTATTCTCGATTGAATAAATCAGCGGTTCCTTAGAGCCTGTAACTTTTCCGCAGGCTCTAAATTTTTGTTAACAAAACAACAACGTAGGCTTCGATTGCATTGCCTTCTCCTGCAGCATCGCAAAGCTCTTTTGTTTTTGCTTTTACGGAAACATTGTCTATATTGGTGCAAAGAATCTCTGCAATGTTTTTTCTCATGGCATCTATATAATTGCGCAGCTTTGGTTTTTCAAGAATAATTGTAGCATCGATATTACCCAGAGCATAACCCTTTTCCCGGATAATATTAAAAGTTTTTTCAAGAAGAAGGGCGCTGTTTATATCTTTATAAGCAGAATCTGATGGCGGGAAATGCTTTCCTATGTCGCCCCCGGCTACAGCGCCCAAAAGCGAATCTATAATTGCATGGTACAGAACATCACCGTCAGAGTGAGCCACAGAGCCCTTTTCATAAGGCACTATAACTCCGCCAATTATCAGCCTGTTTCCATTTGCAAGGCGATGAATATCATAGCCATGCCCTATTCTTATATTCATTGTTTATTTCCAAATGAAGCAAGAGTAGCGTAGAGCGTACCTCGCAGTTCTTCTGCTTTGCATACAATACCCTTTACTTTCGATGCTTGATACAAATTTTCATATCATCTGGATAGGTAATTTTTATATTTCCTCTTTCGCCATCGGCAATATGAATATTTTTCCCGCACAAGGAATATATTTCTGTGTCATCGGTAAAAGATTTCTCTATATTTTTTGCTTTTTTGTGGCACTCAAATATTTCGGGGTATGTAAAGCCCTGGGGGGTTTGAATTCCCATAAGAGTTTGTCTTCGGGGATGTCCGACTATGGAATTATTTTCCACAATTTTTACTGAATCAACAACAGGTATCAATGGAGCACATGCGCCGTACTTTAGGGTTCCATCAAAAATGTTTTTGATTAGATTTTCCGTTACAAAAGGTCTTGCACCGTCATGGATTAATACAATTTCGGGATTAAGATATTCCATGGCTTTTAGACCAAAAAAAACAGACTCCTGCCTTGTTTTTCCGCCAGGTACAAATTTTATAATATTGGAACTGGTTAATTCTTCCAAACTCTTGCGGAATTCATCTTCAAGTTCCGGTTGGCAGGTAATAAATATTGCTTTAAAAAGCTCTGTTTTTACAAACGAAAGAGCAGCATAATAAATTATTGCTTTCCCGTCTACTTTTATAAGTTCTTTTTTTTCCCCGCCTATTCTGCGGCTGTCTCCTGCAGCAGTTATTAGTGCAACGTAGTTTTTTTCCATTAAGTTTGCTCTGCTTCAAGCCTGCTAAAGATAAGATGCTCGCTTTCGCTTTTTGTCATGTCGAGTGAGTGAGATATTTCATCTATAAACAGCATTATTGCGTTATCAAAAATCTTTCTTTCAAGAATCGGAAGTTCTTTTTGCTTGCTCCTGTGATAAAGCGATCTAACAACTTTTGCTATATCGCCAATTGTTCCTTTCTTTAGAAGGTCAAGATTGATTTGATATCGTAATTTCCAGTCTGTTGTAAGAGGCTCATCTTTTTCAGATATTACCTTTAGAGCCTTTTCAGATTCTTTTTTTCCTACGATTTTTCTTATTCCAATTTCTATGGCTTTCTCTGTAGGAACCATTATTGTCATATCAGATACTTCAAAGTAGATAATATAATAGAGAATTTCCTTGTTTTTAAAAGGCTTTTTCTCTATTGATTTTATTTGACCTACTCCCTGTATTGGATATACAACGTATTGATTAGTTTTAAAATCTGTCTCAAGTTCTGATGTGTCAAGATTTTTTCCCATTGAAGTATTATACAGGAAAAAATCTATAAAGTCAAAGGTGAAGTTGAAAAAATTTACGCCTAAGGCGTACCTCGCATCTCTATAAACACTTGCAGGTAATTTTCTGCGAGGATATAGGGAAGCTTCGTCTGTGCTGAAAAGTAAATCTACTCACAAACCTTCGGCATGAGGCTTCGCCTTAACAAGTCCAAAAGGTATTACATTTTTTCTGAATCTAAAATATTTCATGGGATAAATATCAATTGGATTTGGGAACCAGCCGGTGAATATATCAGTATTTACAAGATTTATGGATGGAATAAAACTTATGGGGAGTATAATCGCAGAATCCAGGAGTCTCTGCTCTGCTTGTGAAAGAAGTTTGTATCTTTCTCTGCCTGCAAGAAGGAGAGATTCTGTAATATAATTGTCAAAAACAGCGCATCTAAAGCCTGCAAAATTAAGATTACTGTAACTTGTCCACATTTGGAGAAATGCCAAAGGATCCGGGAAAGCGCCAATCCAGGATATTGTTGCAAGTGTGTAGTCGTCTCCTTTTAAATTCTGATGATAATATTGAAAATCTCTAATGACAATCCCAACGTCTATGCCAAAAATTTCCTCCCAGGATGTTTTTAAAAGAATCGCAATTCGCAGGCTCTCAAATGAATTAGGGATTTTTATAATTATTTCTTCGGGCAGAGTCAAATTATTTTTTTTAAGAAGCAATAGCGCTTTTTCTTTGTTCTGTTCTCCGAATCCCGAAAGTTCGGGGTAGTCGGGTATTGGCGGAACAAGAGTTGACGCAGGAAAAAAGAGAAAGTTTTTATCCCGGATTTTCTCCAGAGGAGCGGCTAAAATCAGCGCCTGCCGCATAATTTCGTTATTTCCTGGCTCTGTTCTGTAATTAAAAAAGAAATAAGTGGTAGCAAAAGAGGCATTAAATATTATGTGCCTTTTCTGCTCTATATGCTCAATTGAAAAACCTCCGGTTAGCCAGTGAATCTTTCCTTCGTTGAACAGTGCAGAATTCTCCTGCGCATTATCGTCAAGAAAAATTATTTTTATATTGGGAATTTGCACATTTTGTTCATCCCAGTAGAGTAAATTTTTGGTAAGAAAAAGATAGTTCTCAGTTTTCCTGAGTATGTAGTATGGTCCGTTTCCCGGAGCAGAGGGCAAGCCGATCCATGTTTTTTTGTTAAGAAATGCAGGGTGGAGCGGAACAAAAGTGTGATGCCCAAGAATTTTAAGAAAGTGCTCTGCGGGGCTGTTTAAAACCACTTTGAGAGTAAATCTGTCAATTGCTTTTATTCCTACAGACGCAGGGTCTTCAACTTCGCCTTTTCGGAATTGCTTTGCTCCTTCGACTATATCAAGCAAAAAAGCATACTTTGAATTTTCGCCGGGTTTAAGCATCCGGAGCCAACTGTTGCGGAAATGTTCTGCTGTTACTTTTACGCCGTCCCAGAAGTAAGCATCCTGCCTGAGGTGAAAAATATATTCCTTGTTGTTGCTGCTTATTTCCCATGTTTCGGCAACAGCAGGAATTGGCCGCAATGTAAACGGGTCGCGCGAAACAAGCCCCTCGTAAAGAGCTGTAAAAAGCTGCGCTTCGGTAATGGTGTAAGCGAACAGCGGATTGAATTCTATTGGTTGGCGCGGAAACCCAATAACAAGTGTGTCTTGCGGGATGCTGCGG
>WQTU01000077.1 GCA_009786125.1 Spirochaetota bacterium | reverse complement strand
GCGTTGCAAGCCGTATTCTTTGCGCCTCGCCGCCGGAAAGCGTTGCAGCTTTTCTTTCAAGAGTAAGATAGTCAAGCCCCACGTTAACAAGAAATTCCAGCCTTGCTCTAATCTCTTTTATTATTTGCCACGAAATCTTTTCCTCTGTTTTTGTAAGTTTTATATTCTTAAAAAAAGAAGTAATCTCTCCTATAGAAAGCGTTGTAAGCTTATGAATATTTTTCCCGCCAACAGTAACCCCGAGACTTTCTGCCTTTAGCCTCTGCCCGCCGCAAGTCTCACACTCTTTCTGCTTCATAAATGTTTCATACCAATCCTTAATGTTAGCAGAAACAGTTTCCTTGTACCGCCTTTTCATATCAGCAATAATGCCTTTGACCCTCGTATTATATTCATAAGTATGGCTTTTATCGTTGTTTACATATTTCACACTTACTTCATCGTTACTGCCGTAAAATAGCATGTGGAAAATTTTTTTCTCAAGTTTTTCCACAGGCGTGTCAAGAGAAAAATTATACTTTTTTGCAACAGCTACAAACCAGCTTCTGTACCAGTTCGAAGTTGGCTTATAGGGAATAAAAGCCCCCTCTTCATAAGAGAGACTCTTGTCCGGAACAATTAAGTCCGGGTCAAACTCAAGCGTAATCCCAAGCCCGGAACATGCAGGACAGGCTCCCGCAGGATTGTTAAAAGAAAAAAGAGCTGGCTGCAGCTCTGCAATACTTATGTTACAATCCGGGCATGAATTCTTGATAGAAAAAAAGTGTTCGCTGTTATCATCAAGATTTAATACAAGAATTCGCTCATCGCCAACTTCAATTGCACTTTCAATAGATTCGCTTATTCTTTTTCTGTTTTCCGCAGAAACCACGATTCTGTCAACTACTATCTCAATTGTATGCTTTTTTGTCTTCTCCAGTTTTTTTACTTCTTCAAGATTAATTATATTGCCGTCGATTCTCGCACGTACAAACCCCGCTTTTTTCGCATCCGCAATAATTTTTTCATGCTCCCCTTTTTTCCCGCTAACAACAGGTGCAAGAATAATTATCTTTGAGTTTTCCGGAAAAGAAATTATGGCATCATATATCTGATCTTTCGTTTGCTCCTTTATTTCCCTGCCGCACTGCGGGCAATGAGGCTTGCCTATTCGGGCATAAAGAAGCCGCAAATAGTCATATATTTCCGTTACTGTACCTACAGTTGACCTTGGATTTCTGTGCGTTGTTTTCTGCTCAATTGATATTGCAGGAGAAAGCCCTTCGATATAATCAACATCCGGCTTATCCATTCTGCCAAGGAATTGCCTTGCATACGAAGAAAGAGATTCCACATATCTTCTTTGACCTTCTGCATAGATTGTATCAAATGCAAGAGAAGATTTTCCCGAGCCGCTTAATCCGGAAATAACAACGAGTTTATCCCTCGGTATTTCAAGGTCAATATTCTTAAGATTATGTTCGCGGGCTCCTTTAATTATTATTTTATCCATGACCAATTCCGATTATTTTCACTAATTTGCACGAAAAGCTCTTTTTACCATGTCCATATAACTAACAGAAAAGTTATTATTTTTGATTCTTAAAGAAATATCAGTAAAGTTATTTCTTACACTGCTCTCTGCGAGAGTCTCTAATATAGGTCTTGCATGACGAAGCTCGCCAAAACTATCAAGCGATAACGCAAGAAAAAAGAGATATTGGTATAACCCGGACTCAATCAAAAATTCCCTT
Organism: Spirochaetota bacterium; assembly: GCA_009786125.1. Classification (GTDB taxonomy): domain Bacteria; phylum Spirochaetota; class Spirochaetia; order CADAEX01; family CADAEX01; genus WQTU01. The sequence continues at coordinate 13,162 of WQTU01000077.1, read as the reverse complement.
GTTCTATTGTTTCTTTCTGCTTCTAAAATTAAAGTTCTGGTATTTCTGTACTCATATCGAGGGTTATATTCTCTCTTAACTTCAATAAGTCTCGAAAATATTATTGTTACAGCAGATGTCAGGTTTTCTATTGCATCCCTGTCTCTTGCTGTTTTAAAATAATGAGTTCCAAGTTCCCCATATGGTCTTATAAGAGAATCAAGTTCATACCTAAAATAGAAAATAAGCCTGTCCAGACCAAGATCCAAAATCCTGTCGCCAAGAACCTGTTCATACCTCATATCTGTATTTGTCGCCCGCTTTACATCATTTATAAGATTAACCAAAGTTCTTTCAAATAAATCATATCTCTGCTGATGTTTATAAATATCAGCAATACTTTGACGAACAAGAATATGAAAGTCCGGGCTGGATGCCCTATACTCAATACTTAGAGCCCTTTCAAATTGACGCAATGCAAGAGCGTGCTGACCTTCATTTTCAAAAATCCTTCCAATCCAGTATTCAGCTTCAGGGTGATCATTATTTTCTGTTGCCAGCCTAAAGAGCCTGAATGCATCGCCATATTTTCTTTGGCTGAAAAAACTCATACCCTGCTGAAATAATACCCAGTCAGGAAGACGCGCATCTGCATGCGAAATATTTGCAGAAAACAAAAAAAGAAGAATCATAACTATCAAAATCCCGGACTTGCGCCGGCGAATAATTAAATTTTTCAAAGTTTTTCTATCTCCCTTAGGAATTCTTCTTCTGCATTTTCTGCAGTCGTTTTTTTAAATATTTCACCTTTTTTAAAAATCACAATAGAATTCCCTACGCCTGTAATGCCCAAATCCGCATCCTTTGCCTCCTGCGGACCATTTACAACACACCCCATTACACTTATCGTAATACGCTTTCCGATTTTTTTTACCTTCTCATATATTCTCGACGTAAATTCATGAACATCAAATGTTGATCTCCCGCATTTAGGGCAAGATACAAGATTAACCACATTATCCCTTTTTCCTGTTTCAAGCAGAATCGAATTCCCTGTAATAATCTCATTTTCCGGCGATGAAGACAGCGACACCCGCACCGTGCTTCCAATATCCCTGTTAAGGAGATTAAATAAAGCAGCGCAATTTTTTACAACCCCATCGATCAAAGGTCCTGCTTCGGTTACCCCAATATGAAGCGGATAATTATATTTTTGAGCAAACATCTCATTTACAGCTATTGTAGTTGCAACATCAGGAGATTTTAATGAAAAAACAGCATTCTTAAAATTATATTTCTCAAAGATTTCGATTTCTTCCTCTGCAGCAATTATCATCGATGCAGCCTTATCTTTGTTATTCCGCAATTTTGTCGGCAGAGAGCCACTGTTTATGCCAACCCTTATGGGAATATTTCGTCCCTTGGCTTTCTCGATTACTTCTCTTATTTTCCATTCAGTGCCAATATTGCCCGGATTTATTCTTATCTTGTGGACACCCATATCAATACACTTCAAAGCAATCTTATAATCAAAATGAATATCCGCAACAACAGGCATCGGAGATTTTGCAGCAATAATTCCCAGAATTTCCGCGGCACTCATATCCGGCACCGCGAACCTTATTATATCGCACCCCAAGTCTTTTAAAGCTTTAAGCTGATGGATTACATCTTCCGCATTAGTAAGCGGTTCTTTCCACATCGTTTGTATCGAAACAGGAGCTCCGCCGCCTATTCTCACATCCCCAACCAGCACCATATTGGTAATTTTATTTGTAAACATAATTTTTCACCACTATTACCGCCTCACCAAGAAACTTCCCACACAACAGCTCCCGTGCTTTCCAAAAGCTGCGGCAATTCATAGCTTACAAACGCGCGATTGCCTGCCGCAGTGCCAAGATTAACCGTGTGTATATTTCCTGGTACTGTAAGCCTTAGGTTTACATATCGACCCCCAAAAAGCGCTTTTGCCAGTTCCCTAGTCTCCTCGCTCACAGCTCTATTATTGTTAATAATTTTTTGCGTAAAATAAGTTCTTTCGCCCCTTCTCTCAATTTCAATTTTTGCATCATTGTTTGAGAGAACAGCATTAAGAGCGTCGATATTGCTAAACTCATATCTTGCAGTTATTATGACCTCTCCGCGCCTCTCTTCCTTTCTGAACGATAATAACTTAAGCCCATCTACATTAGCTGCAAGGTCCCTGTATCTCTGCTCCTCAATAGGCAAAGGGAGAAAATTACTCTGCCTGTCGATTCTTCCTATATTGATGGCAGCCTGGGATATTGAATATTTTATTAACACTTCACCTGTTAAATTTGGTCTGATGATGATTTCCGTATCAATATCTAAACACGAAAAAAGAAAAAACGGTAAAAAAAGCGCTGCGGCAAGGATGCCGCGGCCCCGGCACAAGGTCGGGACTTTGCCAGTGCTGAGGCAAAGATGCCGCAATACGTGCAAAGCACGCACAAAGCGAGCGCTGGCAAAAAATATCTTGATTATTCTTGTATTCACTCAAACCTCTTTGTTTAAAAAAACATATCTACTGACTATACAGTTTTATTTTATTTATTTCAATGATTTAAGCTTTTTACACGGGCTATCAGGCATACATTTTCAGCATTTGCCTCAAGAAACCATTACAGCTCAACAACTGTTTTCCCGAATCCGCCGCTCTCAGGGTGCGCATGGTAGAATTTTTTCACTGCCGGCGATGCAGCAAGATACTCGGCAACCAGATTTCTAAGTACGCCTTCGCCATGACCATGTATAACAGAAAAAGTGGAAAAGCCGTTTATAAGAGCGCTGTCGAGCTGCGTTTCAAGCCTGCTTATTGCCTCTTCTGCCCTTAGCCCGCGTAAATCAAGCTCAAAAAGCGGCTTTTCACTTTTATTCAGGTCATGGCGAAGCACTTCCGGTCTTATGACTTTATCTTTTTTGGACCTGCCCTTAATTACAAAAATTTCATTTCTTCCCACTTCCACTTTGAGCGAACCTGTTGAAACAAGATACTTATTATTTTTTAAAACCCTTATTACTTCGCCTCTTTGCTTGTTTTCGCCAATATATATTTCTGTTCCAGGCTCAATCTTTTCATCAGACTTAATATATTCTTGAATATCATTTTCTATTTTCGAATCACTCTCTTCAATCTGATTTTCAATTTCCTGAATAAAATCTCTTGCATCTTTTTTTGCTTCTTCACTTGCTTTTTCTTCTATTACTTTGCGGATTATGTTTTCGATTTTTTGCCTGCTCTCTTTAAGAAAAATATTAAGACTTCTTTTTTCTGCATTTCTTATTTCATATTCTTTTTGCCGCAATGATAATTCTTTTAAACCTATTTCGCGTCTGGCTTCAATAACGCTTTTTTCTTTCTCTTTAATTTCTGCCTCTTTATTCGCCAGCTCCTGCTGTTTCAAACCTATTTCTTTAATAAGCTTGTTTATATTAACTTTTTCGCTTCCCACATACTTTCTTGCTTTTTCAATAACCGAATTTTCCAGATTGTTCTTTTCTGCTATATCAATTCCAAAACTCTCGCCCGGCAGCCCGTATAATATTTTATATTCTGTTTTATAAGTCTCGCTGTTATACGCAACAGAAACATTCATTATATCTTCTTTTTCTGCAGCATAGTTTTTTAATGTAGCCTGATGGGTTGTCGCAAGAAAATTCACGTTACGCCCAAGTAATGTGTCAAAAATTGCCATAGCCAGAGCTGCGCCTTCGTCCGGGTCTGTTCCGGTTCCGGGCTCATCAAGCAATACAAGCGTATTCTCTGTGCTTAAAGAAATAATTTCGGATATATTCTTCATGTGTGCAGAAAATGTAGAAAGAGAAGACGTTATTGACTGCTCATCGCCTATATCTGCAAGTACATTATTATAAAAAGAGAGCCCGGAGCCTTCATCTGCAATTATTCCAACAGAAAACTGATTCATCAAAACAGCCAGACCTGCTGTTTTAAGCGATACTGTTTTTCCGCCGGTATTCGGGCCGCTTATTAAAAGCGCTTTAGTATCTCCTGTAATGATAATATCAATTGGCACTGCTTTTTTTCCAAGAAGAAAATGGCGCGCATTTTTTAACATAAGACCTTTTGTTATTTCCGAATGGAGCGAGAGTCGCGGCGTGCTTGCGCGCTCATGACCGAGCGAATGAGGAATCAAAGGGTCGTGAAGCGTACCCTTTATTCTTTCCGGTAAAATACAATTATTTTTAAATGCAAAATATGCGCGTGCTATAATTGTATCAAGAAAAGATATTTTATAAAAAATATTATTGATTTCTTCTTTTTTTTCTCTTATTTGTGCTGTAAGTTCTCTTAATATTTTGTGAATTTCGATTTTATACTGTTCTTCAAGTTCTGTAACTTCGTTATTATATTCAAAAAGTTCAACAGGCTCTACAAAAAGAGTCATTCCCCGTGCAGATGAACCATGAATAATTCCTTTTATTTTCCCCTTAAAGTTTTCTTTTAAAGGAATAACAACTCTGTTATCTCGTAATGTTGGATTTGTATCCTGCATATAAGAAGAATAAAGAGGGTCGTTCGTATATTTGCCAATAATATTATCTATAGTTTTATTTACTCTGCTAATTTTTGATTTAATATCTGATAAGATTTTTATATTTTCTTCGCGTATAACTCCTGCGGGACTTATGAATTTTGATAAATGTTTTACAAGCTGCGTTTCTTCGGGAAAATCAAGGTTATTCTGTATTAAACTGTTTTTAATGTTTTGAAGCAGAAATTTCTGTAATTTAAAAGCAAATTGCAAATATGCAATTACTGCCCCAACTTCAAAAGCATCTAAAACTGTTCCGTCAATAAATACTTTTTTTATAATTGAATTAATATCCGGCAGCGAAAGCTCAGGAAGATAGAGGCTGTCGTCAAATATTTTTTTTATCTCAAAAACAGCATCTATTTTTTCTTTCCATTTTTTTTCATCTGTTTCAACTTTTTGTTCAAACAGTAATTGCTTGCCTGCTTCGGAGATAGCATATTCAGATATGCTTTGTACAATTTTATTGAATTCCAAAATTTCAAGCGTATGGGCAACCATAAATCTCTTCCGATAATTCTGTCATTTCTTGATACAATCTATAGTAGCTTCTGTATCTGTCTTCATGAATAAGGCCTTTTTCAACTGCATCTTTTACTCCGCACTTTATCTCTTCGATATGAGAGCAGCCTGTAAATTCGCACTGCTTTATAAATTCCCGAAATTCTGTAAACATGAATGCCAGCTTTTCAGGCTCTGTTTTGTGGATAAATATTTCTCTTATTCCCGGAGTATCAATTATTCCGCCATTTTCTTTGTATTGCATTAATATCGAATAATTGGTTACGTGCCTGCCTCTGCTATACTTATAGGATATTTCTCCTGTTTTTTGTATCTCATTGCCAAAAATGATATTTAACAGGGTCGATTTACCTACTCCGGACTGACCAGCGAAAACGCATACTTTTCCTTCGAGAAGTTTTTTTATCTCTTCGATTCCTTCTAAAGTAACGCACGAAGCAGTAATAACTTTTATTCCTATTCGGTTATAATCATCTATTCTTTCTTTTACACCAGCAGGTATAGAAAGATCAGATTTATTCAAAATTATAATTTTCTCAAAGTTTTCTTCTTCGGAAAGCAGGAGCCTGTCTATAAAGCGGGGTCTGAACGGCGGCTCATCCGGGGTTGTTATTGCAAAAAGAATATCAATATTTGCTGCTATAAGTTGTGTAGACATTCTTTTTTTGTTCCACCTTGTAAAGACATTTTTTCTCTCATGAAGCGATAAAATTGACGCATGTTTAGATGAGATTGAATCTGGTTCTATATCGACGATATCTCCTGTTGTTAAGGGATTGTAGAGCCCATCTGCCTGTTTAAAAACTTTGCCTTTTATTCTGCATTCATAAAGCTTACTATCTACACTGACTGTATAGATATTGTTTATTCCATAAAGGATCTGACCTTTCAATATTTTACTGCTCATAATTTAGATAACTCCTGCAAATTGCAGCCGGAATGCTGCAGCAACTTTTTTGTAATACTCTCTGTTTGTTTCCGAAGTTACATAGAAGCAGTTTTTTGCGTTATCCGCCTCGACTTGATTGTTCTTGATGCTGCCGCCCGCTGCAGCGTTACTTTCCCCAAGAATGTGAAGTATTTGGCGCGAAACCCCTTCTCTTGAAGAGATTGTTTTAATTTGCGGCGGAAAAAGATCTTCAAGAATATCATCAATAAACAAAAAGTGGGTGCAGCCCAGAACAACATGGTCAACATCTTTTTCAATAAAAAACTCAGCAGCCGGTCTCAAAAAATCCAGAATTTGTTTTTTATCTGACTCGAACATTTTAGTTTCGATAAACGAAACTATATTTGAATCTGCATACTTATATACTTCACAATTTCCCGCAAACTGCGATATCAAATTATCAGTATAATTGTCGGATACTGTTTTATTTGTTGCAAAGAGCCCTATTCTTTTGTTTTCGGACATAGAAGCAGCTGGTTTCACAGCCGGCACAACTCCTATAAATGGCACAGCAAACTTTTCCCTAAGATAGGGCAAGGTTATAACACTGGCTGTATTGCACGCAATAACAACTACATCCGGAGCTGTTATTTCAATAAAGCGGCTTATTGCAGAAAGCACAATTTCTTTTATCATTTCTCCGGACTTTATACCGTACGGAAAATTTGCTGTATCTGCTAGATAAACATAATTAAAATCAGGCTTAATATTTTTTAAATGGATTAGGTAAGGTAAACCGCCTATGCCTGAATCAAAAAAAGCTATGGTCTTAGTCATCTTTAAAAAGCTTTAGAAAGTTATCTTTTGCCTCGGTTTTGGCTTTCTGGTTTTTTTCCTGTTTTTCTCTGTCTATTTTGGGCGCATAGACAAAAAAATCGCAAAAATTGGCTCTTTCTTTGTCTGTTACTTGTTCGGAAATACTCTCTTCGCAATCCCAATGAGCATCTTTTTTATAAGATTTGCAATTAAGGCATACTCTTAACTCTCTTCTGCAGTGCTGGCAGAGTAGTGATCTTGTAATTTTTTCAGTCGCCGGATTTCCGCAATAATAACACATAATTATAGAGAATACATAAATTTTTCTATTGTATCAAGCTAAAAGGAGTATCCTATCCCAATTCGGAAATAGGGCATAAAGTCCGGAATATCGCCATCTTTAAGCGGTCTCTTGAAATTTATCCCCATACTGATTGGCATAACCAAACCCGGCGTCTTACCGCCAATTTTCCAGCCTATACCCGGCTGAATCAATAATCCGCCTGTCCTGAATATATCATCCTCTTCGATTTGTGTTAACCACCAACCAAAAGTTAATAAAGCAAGCATCATATCAGCTATACCGCCAACCACACCTTTGCCATAGGTGTAACCAACCCCAAGTTCCATAAAAAAGATGCCGCCAAAAGGATAAAATCTCCCCTTGCCCGAAGCAGTAAACTCATTCATGAATATCAATTCAGTATAGGAAACGCTTGCCACAGCAGATAAATACCGGTTAAACATCCGCTCATAACTTAATTCAACTCCGACAAGACCCACACCAACAACTATAGAATTATTCGCTCTTTCTTGTTCACGCGCAAAAACAGCGCCGGAAATCAGTATAAATATAATGAATAACAGAATTATTTTTTTTATCACTTTTGAACCTCATAATTATGTACAAAATGTGCTAAGATAATTTTTATCATATTGATATAATCTTGTAAACACTTAATTTTGAAAGAGGTTAGATGAAAAAAACTTTACCTGTTTTTATGTGTTTGCTTATTACAACATCTCTATTTGCAGCAAACGACGGTAAAAGAAAGGATTCGCTTCGCGATCCTTTGGTTCCTCACTCGCTCGGTTCACAAGGAGTAGCCCCTTTGTCAACCTCATCGTTCGGTCATGTACGCGCAAGCACGCCCGCAAATCTCACTTATTCGGCGGATGACCGTGCAAGCACGTCGCGGCGCTTGCTTCATTCGGAAATCAAAATTGGCATTGCTCTGGGGCTTAACCACACATGGGCAAGCGGCAATGACTGGGACGACATAAAGAAGGAACTTGGCAATGATGGCTCAAGCGGACTTGGGCTGGGATTTGAGGCAGGTGTTTTTCTTAATTTCAAAATTAATGATTATTTTTCTATTCAGCCGGAACTTAACTTTTTATACCTTAGAGCCAGAGCTTGGGCGCCGGATATTTTTGAGTTTGATACGCGTGAATTTATTGTTATGGCTAAACTTCTTGAAATTCCTCTTCTTGCAAAATTCACTATTGATGCAGGACAGGGCAGACTCTCTTTTTTCTTTGGTCCGGCTCTAATGATAATCCTGGGAAACCTGGAAGCCCGGAACAAATTAAATTTGCACGGATATTTTTCATGGGCAGGTACTCATAAAACACCACCCGATGACAGAATGATATTTGCAGGCGCTATTGGTACAGACTACGCGCTTCCCTGGGGCAATGGGAAACTTATTTTTGATGTCAGATACAGAAGAACTTTTTCAGATAATATTAGACTTATATATGGCGGAGCTAAACCTTATGGCATATTTTCGATAAAAACCAATTCCATAGGGCTTCGTATTGGTTATGCTGCTTGTTTTTAGCTAAAATCATTGTTTTAGTTTTAGCGCCTCCTCTCTTGCTCTTTCAAGAGAAGGAACCAGCATAATGTGAGCGCCAAATACCCAGCCTCTTAAGCCGCTAAAACTAATCTGATACCAGAAGTCTTCTTTCCCATCAACAGTATCTCTTCTGGGTGATCTTGAAACAATTTCAAGAATATAACCTCTCCACAAAGTAATTATTGCCCTTGACTGCACAGAAGGCTCTGTACGCAGTCTCAAATGAGGAGACATAATTACAGCAAAATTGGTTCTTTGTTCAAGAACCTGCACCGGCGGGAGATCTACTACAATTATTTCTTCTTTTCTTCTGCAGGAAAAGAGAGATGAGGTTATAAGAATTATAAGTATTGCTATATAATATTTTTTCATTAAAAACTGCCTTATTTTTTTTCTAAGCTTTAAGCTTTGTTATTTTCCGACGTAGCGAGAGTCGCGGGCAAACTTAGTTTGCACACAAAGTACCCCTTGTGGGTGTGACCGAACACTGAGGCGGACATACCGAGCCAGGAGGAAAACAAACCGCCCTACCCCTTTATTTTTCTACCATACGGTTTATTTCATCGCGCACAAAAGCTGCTTCTTCAAAATTCAGATTTTTTGCATGATCAAGCATAACTGCTTCTAGTTCTTTTATCAACTTTTTCTTTTCAATTTTATTAATAATATTATATTTGCTTTTTATTAATTCAACGTCAAGTTCTGTTATTTTCTTTTTATCTTCTATTTTTCTTACAAGAATATCCTGTATTGATTTTCTTATTGTTACAGGTGTTATGCTATTTTCTTTATTATATTTTTTCTGAATCTCTCTTCTTCTTTCTGTTTCTTCAATTGCTTCTTTCATTGCATCGGTAATTTGATCCGCATACATTATTACTTTTCCATTAACATTACGCGCTGCTCTTCCAATTGTCTGTATAAGGGATGTTGCAGAACGCAGGAAGCCGATTTTATCTGCATCCATTATGGCAACCAGCGAAACTTCCGGGAGGTCAAGCCCTTCCCGCAAAAGGTTTATGCCAATAACCACATCGCTTTTTCCGGCGCGCAAATCTTTAAGAATTTCAACCCGCTCTATTGTTTCGATTTCCGAATGAAGATACCTAACCTTGAGTCCTGCTTCTTTAAAATAAGCTGTAAGATCTTCTGCCATTTTTTTTGTAAGTGTTGTTACAAGCGTTCTCTCGTTGTTTTTAATTCTCTGGTTTATCTCACCGAATAGATCTTCTATTTGCCCTTTGGTTGATTTTATAATAACTTCGGGGTCAAGAAGCCCTGTGGGTCTTATTATCTGCTCAACCATTTTCTCTGTTCTCTCTTTTTCCTCTTTGCCCGGAGTTGCAGAAACAAAAATAAATGTATTAATTAAGCTATTAAATTCATCGTAATAAAGCGGTCTGTTATCAAGTGCGGACGGCAGCCGGAATCCATGATTTACCAGATTCAGCTTCCGCGACCTGTCGCCTTCATACATTGCCCTTACCTGCGACAAAGTAACGTGCGATTCATCTATAAAAGCGATAAAGTCTTTTGGGAAATAGTCGAGCAAAACATAGGGGCGCTCGCCCTCTTTTCTGCCTGCAATATGGCGCGAATAATTTTCTATTCCGCCGCAATATCCCATTTCTTCGAGCATTTCAATATCATATTCTGTTCTTGTTTTTATGCGCTGCGCTTCGAGTATTTTTCCATCTTTATTTAATTCTTCGAGACGCAATACAAGCTCTTCTTTTATTTTGCTTAATGCAGATTTTAATTTTTCTTCCGGAACAACAAAATGCTTGGCAGGGTACAGTGTAATATATTTGTAATCTCTGTAAACTTCTCCTGATATTGAATTGAATTCGCTTATTTTTATAATTTTTTCCCAATCCAGCTCTATTCTGTAAGCACTTTTCATATATGAAGGAAATATGTCGATTACCTCTCCCCGTATTCTAAAGCTCCCTCTTTCCGGCGTAAAATCATTTCTTTTATACTGCATTTGAATAAGAGATTTTGCCATCTCTAATGTATCGATTTTATCCCCTTCGCTAAAATTGTAACGCATATCCTTATACGATTCCGGGTCGCCTAAACCATATATGCACGATACAGTGGAAACAATAATCACATCGTTTCTTTCCATAAGCGAAGAGGTTGCAGAAAGCCTTAGCCTCTCAATCTCGTCGTTTATCGAAGCATCTTTTTCTATATACAAATCCCTGGATGGGACATAAGCTTCGGGCTGGTAATAATCATAATATGATACAAAATATTCAACAGCATTTTCCGGGAAAAAATCCTTAAACTCCCTGTAGAGCTGGGCTGCCAAGGTTTTGTTATGCGAAAGAACAAGAACAGGCTTGTTAATCTTTTCAATGATTTTTGCCATTGTAAAGGTTTTGCCGGAGCCTGTTACACCTTTTAATGTTTGAATTTTGAGCCCTGCCTCTATCCCGGCAGCAAGTTCGCTGATTGCTTTTGTTTGATCACCTGCAGGAGCAAAGTCAGATACAACTTTAAACTTATTCAATCTATTTTACCTTTGCGTTCTGTTCTGCGCTCTGCTCGAAAGCTCAACAGAGATTTCTTTTTCTGTTCTTCCGCGTATAATTCTTACCCTTACAACTTCGCCTGGTCTTCTGTCCTCAAGTGCGCCATAAAAATCAGCCAGCGACTTTATCTCGGCTCCGTCAATTGCAATAATAATATCGCCGCCTGTATTAAAGGTTGTTCTGCCATGTCTTACAGCTTGTGTTCCTCCCTGGAGCCCTGCTCTCTCGGCAGCGCTGCCTCTGGCAACTCTTGAAACAAGAAGCCCTCTGTTTACAGGGAGTCTGGCATGTCTTACAAGCTCTGGAAAGAGCTGCACAACTTCAATATCTATCCAGCCCCTGTTAACTCTTCCGTATTTCATAAGATCGGGGACAACTCTTTTAGCAGTATTAACAGGAACAGCAAACCCAATTCCTACAGAGCCTCCGGTTGGAGAATAGATCATGGTATTTATGCCTATCATTTCTCCCCTGGAGTCGATCATAGGACCGCCGGAGTTGCCGGGGTTAATCGAAGCATCAGTCTGAATCATGTCTCTTATAATATAATTGCTTCTGGCGCGCGGCTGAACAGGTCTGCCAAGCCCGGAAATTACTCCGGTTGTGAGGGTCCTTTCATAGCCAAATGGATTGCCGATTGCAAGCACTCTTTGACCCACAAGCAAATTTGAGGAGTCCCCCATAGGAATCGTTACAAGCTTCTTTCCTTGCGGGTCAATTTTTACAAGCGCAAGGTCGTTTTCGCGGTCAACGCCCACCACTCGCCCGTCAAACTGGGAGCCGTCTGCAAGGGTTACAAATACCCTGTGCGCGCCTTCAACAACATGGTTGTTTGTAAGGATATAACCCCTACTGTCTATTATTGTTCCGGAGCCGCTGCCGCCCTGCCTCGGAACAGGTTCGAGAAACCAGTTTAGCGTAACAACTTCTATCGAGATATTTACAACAGCTTCGTTAAGGCGCCGATATATATTGATGTTTTCAAGTTCCTCCGATGAAAAACGGCTGGTATCTATTGTTCTATGAATTTCTGCAGGGGGAACATTGGTACGCAAAACAAAATACTCATCTGTTTTTATCCGGGGCGCTTCGGACTCTGCTTTTTTCCCAAAGTTTATGTTAAAATCTAAATTAAGGATTCCCAGACCAACAAGTACAAGTGTAACAGCTATTGCCAATGTTGAGTAAAAAACAACCTGCTTGAGAGAATATAGTTTCATACTTGTATATTATAGCAAATAAGCCATATTTTTTTCAAGATGAAATTTGGGGTAAAAAGGTATTACGCGCAAAGCACGCGCAAGGCGACCTTTTGTTTACCTCTTCGCTCAGCCATATGTAAGCTCTGCAACATTGACCTTGCGTCTGGCGCAGCGACAAAGTGCCCCCTGTGGGTACGGATGTTATTATCACGGACTTGTTACGGGGCGCGATATGTGCAAAGCGACCGCCAAGCGCTTGCCCGCGGTTCTCGCTTCGTCGGCAAATAAATAGTTAATAATTCCTGATTGTAAATATACCCACTAATCGGCGATTGATCATTGATGTCCCTTGAAGGAAGATTGGTTTCTTCTCTTTTTCTGCCAACTATATCACCAGGTTGTAATTTAGTTGGGTTTCCTTCAAATCCTGACTTTCTCTCCAGTCTTTTCCAAAAAGCCCCCAAAGAGTGTCACCCTTTTCTGCAGTAAATGTTCCATCATTGTTATCTATCCACATACCATTCGGGTCTATGGTCTCTGTAAAGCTTATGTTCCCATGTATGCCGTATCTTATAAACTGCATCGCATTATCAGGCAGCGTTATATTTACTACCCTATCAAGACTGTCATATTCTTTCTTTTCTTTGGGCGTGTGCCTACGGCACCAGGCTATCCGCTCTGCGGCACGGATGCCGCGTCCGGCGCAGCGACACGGAGGTCGCGAAAAAGCGCCGGGAGTATCTTTTTTAAACAGTATAACACGCCAGTATTATTA
>WQTU01000076.1 GCA_009786125.1 Spirochaetota bacterium | reverse complement strand
TCAGAAAATTCTGCTGGTGTCATCCCCTTTAGGGAATCGTGCGGGCGGTAATGGTGGTATTTATCCAGCCATTTATTTACAACTTCACTTAATTCACTTACTGTCCATACTCACTACCTATAGGACACAGTTGCCTCATGAATAATCTAGCCAAATGAGTGTGTGCCTCATAATAAAAATCTAACCCAAATAAGCTTATCCGTAGGGGGGGGACGGGAAGCAAAATGAGGTTGTCTATGCAAACACGAAAGGAGGTTTTTCAAGAAGCAAGTAAACGGTATCAGAAAGCAAATAAAAAGGAAAAAACAAAAATCCTTGACGAGTTAGTTGAGCATCTGGGCTGTAGTCGAAAATACTTATTACATGTTTTGGCTAACTTTGGAAAAACAATCAAGTTTAAAGCCTGTAGCCGCAGGCGCAGAAAATAAATACTTGGAGGATCAAATGAAAAAAATATCTAATATTAGGACTATTTACCATATTTTTGTTTGGATGTGCAACAACAAATAGTACTATTCACCCAAGTAATCCCAATATTGAATTTACTTCAAATAATCAGGGGCTTTTAATCCGTACTTTAGATCGCAATGTAAAATTATTTGTGCCAAATCGTAATCTTCGTCCTGTAACGGAAATCAATTTTACTAATAAGTATTCATAAAACACAAGCATTTCTGTATGCTTATTCACCTTTGTAAACTTATCTCGCATAATTATTCGCAAAATTAATTCTCGTGACTTTACATGAAACACTTCTTGAATATCTTCATTCTATCCAAGTAATTAACTTGGAATAATTATGTTTAATCACAAAACGGCATATGCCATTTTTCGAGGGAAAATGTAAAATCTAAATAAATTTTTAGAAAAGCCTTGACTTTTACACAAGATTATGTGTAAAATATTATGGGGGATAAAAATATGCCTACAAACCTTGCAATAAATGATGAATTACTGGCTTCGGCTCTTAGTGTTAGTGGATTAAAAACGAAAAAAGAAACTGTCAATTTGGCTTTAGAGGAATTTATCCAAAAGAGACGACGTAAAGAGGCAATTGAATTATTTGGGAAGATTGATTTTTCCAAAGAATGGAATCCCAAAAAAGCTCGCGGTAAAATATGATCATAATTGATACAACAATATGGTCAAAAGCATATCGCCGCAGGAGAATTACTAACGAGGATCAAGGTATTGTAACAGAATTATTCAATATTCTTGAATTTGAACAAGAAGTATTGGTTGGTTCTGTTAGACAGGAGTTATTGTCAGGTGTATCCGATAAAAATGTTTTTCATGATTTAACAGTTAAACTAAATGGATTTAATAATTATGAAGCACAATTAGCAGACCATGATTTAGCTGCTGAATATTTTAATATATGCTCAACTAATGGTATTCAAGGCTCTCAAACCGATTATTTAATATGTGCTATAGCGTATAGATACAATCTAAAAATATTTACAGAAGATAAGGATTTTAGTTACTATAAAAAATATTTGCCAATAAAACTACATGAAAAAATTTAAAACAATGCGCTCGTGCTGCTGCGTAGGCTTTTTGAAATATTCATTGACAAAATGAGATTGCGCTCTTAAATTTATTAAAGAGTAAAATTTTCGGAGTAGTAATTGCAATATCATAGACCTGTACTAATACAGGAACAAAAGATGAAGCTGAGCCCTCAATTGTTTCAGACAATGCAGTTGATGGCTTTGCCAATTCAGGAACTAAAGTTAAAAATAGCCGAAGAAGTGGAAAATAACCCTGCTTTGGAAGCAATAGAGCATAGTACTACTATTTCTCTCGATGATATTTCCAAAAAAAGCATTGAGCCGGATGATTATTCCGAAGAAAGCTTCCCATCCGGGGGGGCTGTCTGGGAACAGGATTTTACTTCAGGCGCTTTATCGCATTCGGACAATAACAGCGACACCAAGAGAATGTTTATGGAAGGCGCTTTGTCTAGACCAAAGTCCCTACAAGAGTACCTTCTGGAGCAGCTTCTTGTGCAGCCTGTTAAAAAAAACATTCTGGAAATAGGAAAACTTCTTATACAAAACCTTAACGAAGATGGCTTTAATATAGAAAAAATTGATGTTCTTACAAAAGGCTTTATTCCCGCAGATATTGACGAAGCAGTATCTCTTGTGAGAATGCTTGACCCGCCGGGAACTTGCACAGATTCTTTTAAAGAAGCGCTTATTGTTCAGGCAAAAATAGATAATAATGCGCCTTCATATACTATAGAAATTATTGAGAAATATTTTGAGCTTCTTGAAAAGGAAAAATACAGGGAGATAGCAAAAAAACTGGAAATTAGTGAAAGAAAAGTATTAAATGCTCTTAATTATATCAAAACACTAAATCCTTTTCCCGGAAGGCAGTTTTCTACAGAAACTACGATATATGTAATTCCAGATTTAATGATTACTGCTGTTAATGACGAAATTGTTATTAGGCTTAATAAAGAGGAGATTCCTGTATTAAAGATAAACCGGGATTTTAGCGATCTTCATAAAAACAAGAGCAAACTGCCGGACAAGAGCGCCCGGCAATTTGTGGGCTCAAAAATCAGAGAAGCAGAGGCATTTATAAGTAATATTTATCTGAGGAATCAGACGCTTTTAAAAACAGCAAAAGCCATTGTTCATTTTCAGGAGGATTTTTTCCTAAAGGGACCAAAATTTCTGACGCCGCTTGTTATAAAGGATATTTCGGAGTTAGTGGGAGTCCATGAGACTACAATTTCAAGAATTTCCAATAGAAAATATGTTCAAACAGACTGGGGAATATATGAATTAAGGTATTTTTTTTCCACAGCTCTTTCGCGAACCAACAGCAAGGAAGAGATGGTTTCCAGTGTTAGCGTTAAACATATTATAAAAGAGATAATCGAAGAAAAAAAAGCAAAAAAACGTTTATCGGATCAGAATATAACTGATATTCTTAAGGAAGAGAAAGGAATTAATATTGCAAGAAGAACTGTTGCTAAATACAGAAAAGAATTAGATATAGCGCCTTCATTTGAAAGGTAAGTTCACAAAAAGGAGTAAAATATGAACTTGGAGATTAAAGGGATTCATTATGAGGTAACCGACAGAACAATTGAGCAGATTGAAAAAAAAGCAAAAAAAATTGAATTTGCAGCAGACATGATTATGGATTTGCCTATTAGAATTGAAAGGGAGAAGGGAGTTTATATTATTTCTGTGAATATTAACTTTAGATGGGGGTTAACCCACTATATTAAAGTAGAAGATCATGATCTTTATGATGGAATAGATAAAATAATGGATAAAATTAGACTAAAAGTCGCAAAAGAGAAGGAAAAAATTAAAGATCGCTCCGATAAGGCCTGATTTTTTGGAAAATATTGGCGGGCAGACGTATAGCCTATTACTGCCCCTTGCCGAAAGGCGGGGGCAGCATCAGTATGAGATTTTGGGCAAGCATGAGACATTGGACATAAAAAAAATATATGGTAGGATCGGAACAACTAGTATTATGGTAGACGAGAGATGATTGAAAAAACTGTTGTTGTAAAAAACAAGCATGGTATTCATGCAAGGCCTGCTGCGTGTATAGTAAAACTTGCCGCTGGCTTTAAGTCCGATATAAAAATAAAAAAAGATGGTACAGAAATAAATGCAAAGTCTATTATGGGCATAATTTCTCTGGCTGCAGTTCTTAACACAGAGCTGACAATAATTGCCGAAGGGGAAGATGCGGCAGCTGCAGCCGAAGCAATATATAATTTATTTGAGAGCAAATTTGAAGAAGAATAGTCTAATCTTGTCTTTTTTGTTATTTTTTCCCCTATTACATGTTTATGCTGCAACCCTGGAGACATCCTATAATCTGGACAGCAATAATCTTTTAACTTGTTCGATAAGGACTCCTCCGATGAGAGCAAGAAGTATTTTGGAGATGATGGATATAGGGCACAGAACAGAAATTATTTTTACCATCAGGGTGTATCAGGATCAACGGCGCTTTCTTAGGTTTCGCGGCAATCGGCGTATAAAAGATTACTCTGTGTCGTATGTTGCAACGCGAGACCTTGTAAGCGGAGCTTTCAGAATAGTAAAAAATAATGGGCAGAGAATTACCAAAGAGAACGAAGAGGCTTTTTTTAATTTCTTTTTTTCTGCTAATGACATTAGGATTGATATGAGCGATGCTGAAAAAGGGGACTATTATATAGTAGGCCGGGTTGAAGTTAGGGTAATCAAGTTAATTCCTCCGCTTAATCTTCTATCCAATATTCTTCCGGGCATTATAACAAGGACTGACTGGGAAAGAGTTGGCGCATTTAGGATAAATTAATGAAGGGACCGTATCCTCTTATAAAATCAAGGGCTGGTCTTTTAAGCATACTCTTTATTTATACATTCATAATTTTTTTAATACTTTTTCTGTCGAGGCAGATAATGGGTGATCTCGCAACTGATGATCTTCCCGCACGGTTTATTTTGCTGCCTTTTGCGATTGTTCTGCCTCTTTTTCTGGCAGGAAACATTATCATAGCTGTTTTAAAAATAATAAGGGACACAAAGAGAAAAAAGCCGGGCGCTACTTTTAAAGTTAAATTAATACTTTTTTTCTCTTTTGTTGCGTTTGTCTCTGCTGTGCCGCAAGCAGTTCTTTCAATAAGTTTTATTGATATTGTTATGAAGTCATGGCTTGTGAGGGATCATTCGGGGGCTGTAAGAGGCGGTCTTGAGATTGCCATGAATTATTACAGGGAAAGAACTGCTGCTCTTGAAGCTGTTGTAGATTCTCCATTTTTTATCTATACTGCAAATTTTATACCGTACGACCAGGAGAGGGCGTGGACAATATATAAGGAAAGTTTTCCGTTTATCGCTGGTATGCAGGTTCTTAGAGACGGAAGAACAATTTATTTTAATGGCGATGAGAGGGGAAGAATCTCTGATTACAGGGTGCCGCCTGCAGGAAGGGGTCTTCTGGCAAAAGAAACGATTGAAGAGGTTGCTGTTTTAAGGGCGCAGGGGGTTTTTAGAAGCCGGGGGGTGGTTTATTCTGTTGTCTTTAGCTCGTTTCTTCCGGAAAGTTTTGATGCCAGGGCAGAAAGGCTTACATCGTCCCACGACATTCTTCTGCAGTTGGAGAATTATCAGGCTGTTTTTACGCTTGTAATTCTTGGGGTGCTTATTTTCTTTACTTTGCCGATTTTTCTCTTGTCTATGATTATAAGCTTTAGGCTGGCGGAAGAAATTCTCCACCCTATAGTGCAGCTCGAAGAGGCTACGCGCCGGGTTGCAGAGGGTGATTTTTCCTTCAGGGTTCTTGCAAGGCCGGGAGATAATATTTCGGTACTCATTAGTTCTTTTAATCAGATGATAAAAGAACTTGAATCTTCGCGAAAGAAGAATATGCATGCAGACAAAATTAATGCATGGAAGGAAATTGCCCGCAGAATGGCGCACGAGATAAAAAATCCGATTACGCCAATCAAGCTTTCGGCAGAGCGGGTTCTTAGAAGGTACAATTCTGCAGATCCAAACTTTGACAAGATTCTTAATTCTTCGGTGCGGGTTATTGTAACAGAGGTTGACAGATTAAACCGCCTGCTGGAAGAATTCAGCGATTTTGCAAGAATGCCGCCATTTGTATTTTTGCCTGCAAAGCCTGCAGAAATTATAAGAGAGTCCTGTGAAATTTTTTCTTCTTCTTCGCCGGGCATTAGTTTTGATACTGCCATTGCAGATGAAGATGCGATTATTCTTGCGGATAACGAAAAAATAAAGCAGGTTCTTATAAATCTTTTTGCCAACGCTATTGATGCAATGGACGGGCAAGGCGTTATTCGCATAAGGACAGATAAAATAATTAAGGAAAACAACTCGTTTTTTAGAATCCAGATTGCCGATACAGGCTGCGGAATAGATAAAGATATTGCAGATAAAGTTTTTGCGCCATATTTTACAACAAGAGAAAAAGGAACAGGGCTTGGACTTGCTATTGTTGAAAGAATTGTTTTTGACCATAATGGCACGATATGGTTTGAAACCGAAAAAGGAACAGGAACAACATTTTTTATTGACCTGCCCTTTGGAGTAGATGATGAACAAAATACTGATAATTGATGATGAAGAAAATATAAGAGAAGTGTTGTCCGGCATACTGGAAGATGAAGGTTATTCTGTGGATAGCGCCAAAGATGGTCACGAAGGTTTGCAAAAAGCAGAAAGCGGAGATTTTGACTTGGTAATACTTGACGTATGGCTGCCAGGAATGGGCGGCATGGAAGTTCTGGATAAAATTAAAAAAGCAATTCTTGATCTTGAGGTTATTGTTATATCTGGGCATGGAAACATTGATATGGCAGTAAAGGCTGTTAAAAGAGGTGCATTTGATTTTTTGGAGAAACCTCTTTCTCTTGATAAAGTTATTACTGTAGTAAAAAACGCATTAAAACTGGAGCATTTAAAAAAAGAAAACAAAAAGCTAAAAGAGTCGCTTTTTTTGGCAGACACAATAACAGGCTCAACCCATCAAATTGAAAAAATAAGAAAAACAATTAGCCAGGTGGCGCGCTCCGATGCAAGCATAATGATTTTCGGCGAAAACGGAACAGGCAAAGAGCTTGTGGCGCGCGAAATTCATAGGCAGAGCAGCAGGAGTATTCAGCCTTTTGTTGAGGTAAATTGCGCCTCGATTCCGGATTCGCTAATTGAAAGCGAGCTTTTTGGGCACGAAAAAGGCTCTTTTACAGGCGCAGTTGCCGGCAGAAAAGGAAAATTCGAACTTGCAGACAAAGGCACAATTTTTCTTGATGAAATTGCAGATATGTCGCTAAATGCCCAAGCAAAAGTTTTGCGCGCTGTTCAGGAAATGCGGTTTTCAAGAGTTGGAAGCGAAAAAAGCACTCAGGTTGATGTAAGAATAATTTGCGCTACAAATAAAGATGTAGCTGCCGAAGTAAAGGCAGGAAGATTTCGCGAAGACCTGTACTTTCGGCTAAATGTAATCCCCATAAATGTTCCGTCTTTGCGCGAACGAAAAGAAGATATTCCGCAGCTTGCAACCTATTTTCTTAAAAAATACAGCAGCGGAAAACAGTACGGCGCCGGCGAAACAGAAAAAACAATTTCCGAAGAAGGATACGCCATTTTAAAACAATATTCATGGCCCGGAAACATAAGAGAGCTTAAAAATGTTCTGCAAAGAATATCTGTAATGAGCGACGAAACTGTTATATCTTCGGAAACAATAAAATATTATCTTGATGAAGCGCAAGCAGACAATATTCCGCGAGAGAATGCAGAAAAACCAGAGCCAGGGAAATTCCCCATTTATTTTGATTCTGAGTCTGCGCTGAATGATGCAAAAGATTTGTTTGAAATGAATTTTATTATTAAAAAACTTGAAAAAAATGATTATAATATAGCAAAAACTGCAAAAGAAATGGGAGTTTAT
The DNA here is from genome assembly GCA_009786125.1 of Spirochaetota bacterium. Lineage (GTDB taxonomy): Bacteria > Spirochaetota > Spirochaetia > CADAEX01 > CADAEX01 > WQTU01. Next base: position 7,259 of record WQTU01000076.1, on the reverse strand, counting down.
CCCGGCAACCTTAACCAGAAAATAAAGAAACTGGGGATTGATATAAAATGAAAGCTCTTACAGACAGACAGGCACAGGTTCTCGAATTTATCAAAGATTACAGGAGCAGGAATTCCTATCTGCCAACCATGCGTGAAATAGCAGATTGTTTTAAAATTTCGGTAAAAGCTGCACATGATCATGTTAAAGCGCTTGAAAAAAAAGAAGCCATAAGGTGCAACCTGAGAAAGTCACGCTCCATAGAAATTATTAAAGCAGTAGAAGCTGATGAATTTGTAAATGTGCCAATACTTGGCAATGTTGCAGCAGGGCTTCCTCTTCTTGCAGAAGAAAATCTCGATGGTTATATTACTGTTCCGCTGAAGTTTTTAAAAAAAGGCGAACATTTTGCGCTTCGTGTAAAAGGCGACAGCATGAAAGATGCAGGAATACTTGAAGGCGATATCGCGTTTTTTGTTATGCAATCAAGTGCAGAAAACGGTAACATTATAGTAGCTTCGCTGAACGACGAGGCAATTACCCTTAAAAAGTTTTATAGAGAAGCAAACAGGATTAAGCTTAAGGCAGAAAATCCTGTTTATCCTCCGATTTTTACGCAAAATGCAAAAATTCTGGGGAAGCTGGTTTTTATATACAGGAGTTATGATTAATGGCTGAAAAAAATTGTTATCTACTTCTTGGACCAGAAGTTGGAGAAAAAAACGATTATATACAAACCATAAAAAACTCTTTGGAAAAATCCAGCAAAGGCGAAGTGGATTTATACAGTTTTTATCCTTATGATTCTGATGTTTCCGAGATTATCTCTATAATGCAAAATATCTCTTTGTTTGCGCCAGCCAAGCTTGTTATAATAAAAAATTGCCATGATCTAAAGAAAAAAGATGCGGCATTAATTGCAGAATATATTAAAAATCCGGTAAAAGACTGTGTGCTTGTTCTTACTTCTGATGCAACAAAAGCAGACGCTGCTATCGAAAAAGCTGTATCTGTTGATTGCAAAAAAATATTCTGGGAAATGTTTGACAGCAAAAAGAAGTCGTGGGTAACTCAGTTTTTCCATAAAGAGAAAATTTCGATTGAAAGCAATGCTGTTAATTTTCTTGTAGATATTCTGGAAGGCGACAGCGAATCATTTAAAAAAGAGTGCGGCAAACTGGTTCTTTTTTTTGACCGGAACGAAACCATAACCGAAGAAAAAATTGCAGACTTTTTTTATAACAGGAAAGAGGAAAATATATTTTCTCTTTTTGAATATATTGCACATGGCGATCTGGAAAAATCTCTTGCTGCTGCAAAAAATATGATTCTTTCCGGAGAAAGCGCGCCTGTGCAGATGCTTGGCGGTATTTTGTGGCAGATAAGAAATGTGTATGAGATCGAAAAAATTATTGCCCAAAAAAAATCTTTTTCCGAAGCTTGCACAGAACTTAATATAAGAACAAAAAAAATGCAGGGAGTATATTCCGGTGCAGCACAGAATTATTCTTTAAAAGAAGTTGAAAAAATAATAACGCTTACTGCTTATTACGACCTGCTTTTTAGATCTGTAAAAACCGAAATACAGCTTATAATGCTGCCTGTTTACCTCTATTCGATAATTGTAAATAAAGGCGAAAACTTCCTGGCTGCAGCAGGAGCGCGCCCTGTGCTGTAAAAGCCAGATTGTAATTAATTTGTTTACAAAGTGCAAATATGTGCAATAATGAACCTTATGATGAAGACTAAAAACCTTGTATTTTGTATTTTGCTGCTTACGATAGCAATCACTTTTGCTTGTCAAAGAGGGGAAATCCCCAACCGAATTTTTACAGCAGATGAGTTTATTAGCGCTGCCTCCAACGGGAATTCGCCAAGATTTGCGAATGATGCAGCTATTGAAGCTGCGTTTACCCTCGATTTCCGACCGCAAAGAGCAGAGCCGGTACAGGAAGCGGAATTCCTAAGCGCAGCAGAGCTTGCAGGCGCCAGCAGGGCAAACGCAGGCCGCGGAACCACTGTGGGCGGGGGGCTTAGACCGCTTGCAAATTACCTAACAACATACTTTGATCCCGCAGCAGAAAGAAGCAGAATCGAGGCAATCCGGGCAGCCCAGGAAGCTGGGCGCGCAGGGCAAATAGAAAGCGCAGACGCAGGTCCTCTAACTGTAATAGACTGGGGTCCCAGAGGGGTTTTTACTTCTGCTGTGCAGCGCCCGTCGATTCATGTAATGTTTTCCCAGCCCATGATTCCTGTTGCGACCCTTGGCGAACAAAGCAGCACTTCGCCGATAGTAAGCATTTATCCGGCTGTAAGGGGCGTTTTTCGCTGGTATGGAACCGGTTTTTTGAGTTTCGAAGGCGCAGAACCTTTGCAAAGCCAGCAGATTTATACTATTACTGTGTCGGAAAACGCAACATCGATTTTTGGTACAAGAATTTCCGGGGAGCGCGTTTTTACTTTTGTTACCGAAACCTTAAGCATGAGGAATATTGCGCCAGGCGGAGAATGGCGCGGAAACGCACCGCGTCTGGGTACGCAAAACATATCGCCCGAAACAGCAAGGCAAATCGGCATAGAATTTAATTACCCCATAGAGGCGAATCATATAGCGCAGCATCTGGAAATCAGAGCAGGAGATACATCAAAAAGATTTACTCTCAGACAGGCAGGCGAACGCAGGGTTATTGCAACCCTTGCAGACCCTGTTGATTTTAACACAGAGATAAGAGTAACCTTGCTGCAGGGAGCAAGATCCAGAGGCGGCACAAGGGGAACCGAGGTTGCTCAAACCCGAAGTTTCCGCACGCCAGGGATTTTTAGCGTTTCTAACCATCGCCGCCTCTCCGGAGGCACAAGGTTCCGAAATCTTGTTGAAATTAATTTTACTCATGACTTAAACATAGCCACTGTAGAGCGGGCAATAAGCACAGAGCCTGCCATGCCAATAAGTTCCGAAAATATTGAGGTGTGGGGAAGCACTGTGAGGCTTTTTAATTTGCCTGTGGGTTATGGCGACCGCTTTAGGGTTTTGGTCTCCCAAAACATAGAGGATGTATTCGGCAGAAACTTAAGCGCAGCTTGGGCAGGGAATGTGCAAATGCCAACAGAACCGCCGCCGATTGGCTATGCGCGGTTTTTGCATTCGCATAGTACTCATGCTATGCTTGAAGCCCAGTTTCCGCCGCGCTTTCTTTTTGAATACAGAAATATCGCTCCGAATTCATGGTATTCTTTAACTTCGAATCTTAACCACTTTCGCACCCGCCCAAGACCGTGGGATAGAGGCGGCGCATGGCTTGCTGATCCTCCGGGCGCTGCTCGCTTCTATTTAACTCCTGGCACTGTTAATGCAAGATATTTTGAAGAAATCGACCTTTCGCCTTATCTTAATTCCCAAGGCAGAGGCTTTGTTACATTTATGGCGAATCTGGAGCTTCTTACAAGAGAAAGGCAGCGGGACGGAACATACACTGCCGGTACCCGCCCTGCAAGAAACGAACTTAACATACAGGTTACAGACCTTGGGCTCACAGTGCGTTATGGCTTTAACAGAGCTGTAGTAATGGTTACCAGCCTTTCTACGGGGCAGCCTGTGGAAGGCGCTTTAGTCAGGCTTATTTCGCCGAGGCAGGTAACGCGCGGGGATCTGATGACCCTTGAGGAACTTGTAGCTCTTAATGATTTTGGCAATGCTTTAACAGACAGAAACGGTCTTGCGGTAATACCTTTGAATGCTTCGGTTTTGCGAAACAATGTCGCCGAGCAATGGGCTCTCAATACGCCGTTTGTTCTCGCGGAAAAAGATGGAGACCGCGCGATATTTACTCCAAGAGATCACAGCAGCTGGCGTTTTGGGATTAGCTCACGACAGGCGCGGAGAGCCGAAGAAGTAAGGGCTGTTGCTTTTATGTTTTCCGACCGCGGGCTTTACAAGCCGGGCGAGGTTATAAGCTTTCGCGGCGTTGACCGCTCCAAAGTGCTTGGAATGTATACCATATATCAGGGTGACTATATTATTACGCTGGAAGAAACAGGGCACAGACCTAGTACAATTGCAACCCTTGAAGGTACAACTACAGAATCCGGCAGTTTTTTTGGAACCATCAATATTCCCGAAGATCTAACACCAGGCGCATATCAGCTGGTATATCGCCGCCGGGGCAGCCAAGCCATTGTCGCTACAACGCCAATAACTGTAGCTTTTTTTGAGCGCCTAAGATTTCAGGCAACGCTTTCAGCTCCCCCTGTTGCAGTTATACGCGGTGATGATATCAACCTGAACCTGCGCGCCACTTATCTTGCAGGCGGCAGCCTTTCCGGAGCTTCGTGGGAAAGCGCATGGACAAGAGAAATGTTTACTTTCCAGCCAAGAGGCGCGGAAACAAGAGGTTTTACTTTTGGGCCGCGCAGAGTCTGGGACGCAAGGCGCCATATTGGCTCCGAAAGCGGAGTTCTTAGCGGACAAGGCACAGCAACCCTAAGCCAAGCAACCGGCGGCGGCAATGTTGTCGGCGCTGCGTATATCTACCGGGCAGAAGCCAGAGTTACTGATATTGGAAATCAGATGGTTACTGCTTTTCGCTCGGTCGTAGTGCACCCTGCGAGTTTTTACATTGGTCTTTCCAGGTCAGGCAGCGGTTTTGCCAGAGCAGGGCAGGATATAACTTTCAATTATATTACAGTTAATCCTGATGGAGAGAGATTTTCCGGGAATCAGCTTTTTCTGCAAAGCGGGGAAAACGCAAGGCAGCTCAGTGTCGAGCTAATTCGCGAAGAGTGGCGCCGCGTACAGCAGCGCGGAGTGAATAATCAGATTCATGACACATTTTCTCCGGAGCTTGTAACAGATAGCGTTCAGCAGATTGCAATTGGGCGCGACAACAGCGGCACTATAAGAGTAAGACCATCTGTTGCCGGGTTCTATATCCTGCGGGTTTCCAGCCAGGACAGGGAAGGCAGGACAGCTTTAACAGAACTAAACTTCCACGTCACAGGAGCAGGCAGCGGTTTTTGGAACATGACCAATCCTGATGAATTAAGACTCATACCGGATCAGGAAATGTATGAACCGGGCGATACTGCGAGAATTTTGCTGCAGAGCACACTTCCGGCAGGCAGGTATTTAATAACTGTGGAGCGGGAAGGTATATTTACCCAGGAAGTGCGTCATTTTACCGAGCCTGTTTCTATAATAGAAATTCCAATTGCAAGAAACTATGTGCCTGTGGTTTATGTTTCTGTTGCATCCTACTCAGTGCGCACAGGTCCGCCCACTCATGAATATGGCACTCCGGATTTAGACAAGCCGCGTGGTTTTTTCGGCATGACCAGACTTAGGGTAGATCCCAGAACAAGAGCATTTTCGATTAATGTGGAAAGCGACAGAAGAACCTATCGCCCCGGCGAAGAAGTTACCATGACTTTAACCGCAACCAGAGGCGGCAGACCTTTAGCCAATGCAGAGCTTTCTCTGATGGTTGTAGACCGCGGCGTATTGGATCTTATTAATTATCGCGTACCTTGTCCAATAAGTCACTTTTATGCAGAAGAACGCTTTCCCCTTTTTGTGCATGGCGGTGACTCCAGAAGCTGGCTTATGGACCCTGTAACTTACAGCGTAAGGAATCTTGCGGGCGGAGATGCAGAAGGTGAAAGCAAGCTTGAAGAGCGCAAGGACTTTAACCCCACTGCTGTTTTTGAGCCAATGCTTATTACCGATGCCAATGGCAGGGTAACAACAACATTCAGGCTTCCGGATAACCTTACTACATATAGGGTAACGGTTTTTGGAGTGCAGGGAGATCTTTTTGCACTCAGGGAAACCGAAATTGCTGCACAAAACAAGATAAATGTGCGGCAGGTTATACCGCGCCGAATGAGGGAAAGAGATACGTCGGAAGTTGGCGTGCTTTTAACCAATCTTGATTCTGTCTCCCATACCATGACAGTAAGGCTAGACATAGGACCGCCGCTGCCAGACGATGAGGCAAGCGGCAGGAGAAAAGTTCCGGGACAGGCTGTTGTTGACGGAATTGCAGAGCGCCGCGTTGTTGTAAGAAGCGGCGAAAATGCAATGGTCTTTTTTGATGTGGCTGCTGTGCAACAAGGATTTGTTGGTCTTAATTTTACCATCACTTCAAATGTTTTAAATGAAAGGCTTATTCAGGAATTACAAATTGAAAGGTCGTTTGTTTTTGAAACATTTACCACTATTGGTACAATAAGAGGGGATTCCCATGCAGAGGGTTTGGTTATTCCTTCTTTTGCGGATCACGGAGAGGGCAGCCTTTCTGTGATACTGGATGCCACAAGGCTGGGGCTTTTAGATTCCGCTATTACAACCCTTTTCCACTATCCTTTCGGGTGTCTTGAACAGCGTGCCGCCGTGATCCTGCCCCTTGTAGTTTTTGGCGAGTACATTGACAGTCTGGGGCTTAGAAGCGAAGTTGCCAATCCGCAGCGTGTGGTGGAAAATGAGCTTCGATCTTGGGCGCAGATACAGCTTAGTAATGGGGGCTTCCCGTTTTGGCCTTCCGGCACAAGGGCACACTTTTATGTCAGTTTGCGCATAGCCCATGTTATTGCCATTGCGCAATCTAAAGGGATGAACATTCCGGCATCCCTTAACATCCCGGCGCTTAGGGCCTACCTCGACCGGGAATTTCAGGAAGTGCAGCGGTGGCAGAGGGCTTCGCGCTCGTTCTGGTATCAATCCTACTTACAAAGCTTTAAGCTCTATGTTATGGCGCAGTTGGGCGAAAGGATTGATCCGGCGCGACTGGCGGAAATCCTTACCCGCGATAATGTTGACGCTTCGGTACTTTCTTTTGTGGGACTGACTTACCGCACTCTTGGCATGAATACCGAGGCAGCGGCTGTTGCCCAGCGTCTGCGAAACCTTATGCTCATGACTGCAAGGGGTGTCGATATTGTTGACCCGCTTGAAAGAAACCGCTTCAATTTCTTTGGCGGCAGTGTCGAGCAGCTTGCCAACTCCTTGAGATTTTTTGCATGGCAGTTTCCAGGGGACGACATCAATACACGCCTTCTCTTTTCGCTTTTGGAAAACAAGAGGGCCAGCCCCAGCCGCGGTTTCTGGGTAAGTACAGCGGTAACAGCACGGGTTCTTTTGGGAGTAGATGCTTTAATTCGCGCAGAGAATCTGCAGAATATTGATGTGAGCGCTACGGCTTCGCTGGCAGGAACAGAGCTGCTGCAGGGCAGCTTTAGGGGACTTGGGGCAAAACCTGTTATGGAGAGCTTCCATTTTCGCGAGC
>WQTU01000075.1 GCA_009786125.1 Spirochaetota bacterium | reverse complement strand
TTCAGTTTTTTTTGCCAACCAATTATACTCATTTTTTTGCTCTCAAAATACATATTACGGCGCTTTGACTTATGTTAAAATCTATCGGCGGGTTACTGTTTTTCATCATCGCATTTTGGGCTGTTTGAATGCCAACGCCATAACGCTGAACATAACCCAAAGTTTTCATCATATCAGCAATATTCGGATTACGATAATCGGTAATTCCTGGGCTCCCAAAATTTTCAGCAGTGATATTTCCGTACGGTCCGCCGGGACTGTTTATTTCTACCCTGTCGTTAAACCAATAAACCCGCACCGGCGCATTTGTTCCTTCATACAATCTGTGAAGCATTGCGTTATGCAGTAATTGCTGAAAAGCGATGTGCGGGTAATCGACAGTTGTTTTTTGCGGACTAAAACTGATATCAACTGCCGTGCGATTATGAGCTTTTAATTTCTCTTCGGTTCTGCGAATCATGTCAGGTATGGTTCCTTTTATTTCCTCTTCGTCTATTATGGGATCAAACAACTCTGTTCCGTTTATTCGCAAAAACTGAACATAAGCGCCAGGAATAAATTTTTGCGGATTTTTTCCAATTGCCAATAAGCCAAAAATAGTAGGAGAAGTAATATCCAGAGAAACAATCATTCGGGTTGACGAAAGCCGTTCTTCGTAAGTCCTGTCATTGGCATCAAGCACTTCTTTTGAAAATGCTGCTGGCAGGTATTCATTTTCAAAAATAACTCTTGAAAGATCATCTATTGATGCGCTGTAAACTGGCTTGAGGTCATAAGACATTGAAAGCTCTTTTTCTCTCTGCGTGGTCGGATTCTATATCATTGAGCAGAGCTTCAAGTTCCTGGTCTGAATATGGCGTTGGTTTATTCATGGTTTGCCTTGTCTTCTTCATAGCTATTAATTTCATTTTTAAGTTGAGTATATTCATCATAATCAAAATCGCAGACAGCTTGGCATTTTTTTTCTATATATCCATATAATTTGTTGATAAATGGCAATACCTTTATTTTTCTGTTAAATAATATTAAAAATAAATAATATGATAAAGGGATTACTATTTGTATTATATTTGATAAAATTCCAATGTTGCGATCTGCAAAATTTCCAAATATTTTTATACTGAATAGTACACTTAAAAAAAGCACTATTGGTGGCAATATAAAACGCACTGTATTTTTTGCGAAGAAAAATAATTTGTTTACACGTTTATATTTCTTTTCGAGAGAAAGTAAATACTTCTGTTTTATTTTCAAATTATCTTTTTTATCTAATTGTAATTCTCGTTCTTTTCTCTCAAGCTGGCTTTGTAGCTCTTTATTCGAACTATTATATGCTTTAATTTGCTGCTTTATATAATCAGATTCATTTTTTGATTTTTCCAAACTGTCTTCATTCAAAAAGCTTATTATTAATTTAAGATCCTCAGCAATTATATCTTCAGGTTTCTGGGGAATGTTTCTAAGTTGATTCAATCGGTTTTTGGCTTGCTCCTCAGCTAAATTACCTGCTTTGATTTCTTTCATCATTTTGTCATATTCAACACCTGCTTTGTCACCAATAATACTTGAGAATATGATTCTTGACTTTAAAACTATGTCTGAGTTGCGTGGTGTTACATTATTCCCAAATCCTTTATTTAGTTTAAACCAAAATTTGTTCGTCAGCCAGTCAAGTGTTGTTGCTAGCGGGACATTGCCTTCTTTTTTAATTAAATTATGCCAAGCAATTTTTAAAATCTTTTTATTTCGAGTTACAAAAATGTAACCAATATTTTCAAAATTATTATCTTCCTTTGACTTTCTTTTTATATTAATTTTATTCAACAATAAAAGGTCTTCATAAACATCATAACCAAGATCACGTGACAGAGTATCTTTTACAGTATTATCGATTATACTTTTTTTGTAATATCAAGTTCATCTTCTTCTAATTCAATGCCATTTGTTGTTAATAACGTAAAAAAATCAGATTTTTTTATTATCACATCGCTTTCTAATTTACAGTTTTGAACGATGGTAGACATAGCAGTTCTTTCTGGACTCAATATGTCTTTTCCTGCTACAATTTCACATGCTTTATAGAAAAAAGTTTCTATTTCTTTTCTTGTCGAAATAAAAGATCTCAGTTTAATTAATTTTTTTTGAGATTTTGTATTTATATCTTTAACATATGCAAAAAAATCATCAAAAAACATTTTATATAGTTCACCATCAAATCCCGCCATCTGAAATAGGATTTCGGTATCAAAATAAACGGCTATCTCAGTATTCCAAGACCCAAGCCGACTAATATCACTGTAAGTAATTCCTGAATATAGTATCAAGCCTTCTCGAATGTCTTTTAAAATTGATCTAATATTTGGTTCTGTTTCTGTAATCAGATATGCAGCAATATATTTTGTATATTGCATTATTTCACCTTCGTCTAATAAGTAACTAAACAATTCTTTTTGAACAATTTCTTTTTCACTATCTGACAACTCTTTTTTTGTTATTTTTTTTATATAATCAATTAATCTGCCAAACATTTCATGATATACACTATTAGATTGTTCATAAAGACTTGTAAAATTTTTTATTGTTTCAAATTTTGAAGAATCAACAATATATTCTCCTAAATTGCTTTTTTTAAGATAAGACAATCGTTTTAAAGATGTTTTTATTACAGCTTCAGGTAATCTAAAACCAAATTCATCTTTTAATTGCTGAGTCAATAACACAGTAGTAAAACATTTCAAGCCTTTTTCAGCAATAAGGACTGAGATAAAATGCATAAGCACATCGTAGATATCTTTGCGTTGGTCGTACAATTCACGAAAAACAGCAAGTGATGCAATTAATTCTTTCATTCAAAACCTCCTAAATACATTTATATCTCCTCTGCAATGGTGTGTTTATGGCTATCTTATTTTTCATTCGTTTTAACCACCTCCTCCCAACAGCTCTAGGGCGGTTTTTTCGGTGGGGTTGTTGGTGCCGAGTTCGCCGCGGAAGGCGCGGGCGAGAATGGCTTTTTTAACTAAGTCTATTTTATCAATTATATCACACAGTTCTTTAGCGTGCTGTTCTTTTTGAAATAAGTTGTCAAGGATACGGACTATTTCTTGCTGTTCGGAGAGAGTTGGGAGACTGATAGGCATCGTTTTCATAACAGAAAATGGTGGAATGTTCAGAATTGCAGTCCCTTTAGCTTTATTAACAATATCGCTTTTTAATATTTCACCAAAATATAAAATAAAAAAAGTTTCTGCGATGCAATCTTTTATTCTGACTCTCATTAATGCTTGATTTATCACTCCACTTTCGCAGTTTTCTGGTAATTTATATACCTCACCTATCGTTCCTGCACAACTAATAATTATATCGCTCGGAACAACTTCAAAGCCTTTCAGCTCATTAAATTTTGACTTGGAAATATAGTAATTTCCATAATCTATTGTTTTTCTAATGGCATTTCCTTGTTCATAAACTTTATACGTATTTTGTCCTTTAGGGACAAACATTGCTTTTGTAATTGACGAACCAAATGGTCCTTTTTTATATTCAGCAACATCATTAAGCGTTTTATTCTCCCAGCTATCCATACTTACGCTGTTTTCTTTGCGCCAGTTGGTGGTTAGCTCGCCGGTGAAGGCTTTGTGGAGAATGGCAGCTTTGCGGGTTTCAAAGCTGTCGAGAGTATTTTGAACAAGCTCTTTTGCGCGGTCGAGTTTTTCAAACAGGCTTTCAATGCGCTCGACAATGCGTTGTTGTTCAGGGAGAGGAGGGAGGGGGATCATTTTTGCTTTAAGCATAGGCACAGTCAATTGCGGGATACTTGAACCTACGCCTTTCTCAAGAAAATTATCGAATGTCAATTTCAAAAAAAATGGACTAATTATTTTGTTTGGCGCGACTACAATTAGTCGAACAATTGGATAATAAGGATAATCACGCAATACTGAAAACCCAATCGTCCCACGTCCGGAAACTGTAATCGTATCTTTTTTTTCATTTTCAATGTCAGTGAACCCAATAATACCATCATTATTAACACCATTAGCAACAACTGGAATAGTATTTACAACTGTTCTAATTTCAGAAAAAGTTTTTGGTTTATCACCACCTGCACGTATATATTCACAAACCATCGGTAGCCTAACCCACACCCAGTTGTCCGGCACAGGATACGGCTGCTCATCTTCCGGCACAAGAGCCTGCGCTAAAAGCTCTTCTTTGGTAAGCGGCTGCTTCTTCACCTTCGCCATCATCGTATTACCTTTGCGTCTTCGTTTTTGTTGTTTTCTCTAATAACATTTGTATCAATTCCTATAAATATTCCTTTTAGTTCCTTGACAGGATTTATAGGGAGCAATGCTATCTTATTGTTTTTAAGCATTACTTCAAAGGTAGTTCCGGCTTTTAATCCCGTAGCTATACAAATTTCTTTAGGGATGATTAATTTATAATCATTGGAAAGTGTTACAGTCTTTGCCATCATCGTTCACTCCTGCTCAATATCAAATTCCTCAAACTTGGTCAATTTAGCAACTTTGAGGAATTTGGGTTTTAAACTCATTTTTAATCCTTTGTTTTCTTTTCAAGGCTTCTGAGTTCCCTCACCACACTCATTACAAGGTCAGCAGCTTCTTCCAACTGCGCTGCGATTTCTTCGCCGCTTTCTGCCGGGTCTTGTAAGTCGTCATAATCCAAAATGCTGTCGTCGCGGATAAGACCAAGGTCAAGGCTGTCGCCTTTGGCAGCAATCTGCTCGCGGGTAAAACAGCTCCAGCGTTCGTCCTTAATGGCTGTTCTTTTTTTTGCGTTATAGGCTTTTACAAAAGCATCAAAGTGCTCGGCCTTAAGCGGAGATGTTTTGCCAAAGCTCTGCATATTTGTACGCAGGTCGTAATACCAAATTTCTTTGGTATTGTCTTTCTCTGTTTTGCCGCGCGTAAAAAACAGCACATTTGTCTTTACTCCCTGCGCGTAGAAAATGCCTGTGGGCAAACGCAGAACCGTATGCAGGTTGCACTTGTCCATTAAGTCTGCACGAATTTTAGCGCCATCGCCGTCAGCAAACAATACATTGTCGGGCAATACTACAGCAGCGCGGGCTTTATCATCGCGCTTTAAGCTGCGGTAAATGTGTTGCAGAAAATTTAGCTGCTTGTTTGAAGTTGGGAAAGTGAGGTCGTCGCGGGTTGCCCGCTCGCCGCCTTTCTTGGTACCAAACGGCGGATTTGTGAGCACCACATCAAAGTCGCTCATCTGCTTGCCTTGATTGGACAAGGTATCTGCCAGCAGGATTTTGCCTTCGATGCCGTGTAACATTGCGTTCATTAATGCAAGCCGGTGGGTGTCATGCACAAGCTCGCAGCCGGTAAAAGCCTGCTGAGTCTGAAATATCTGTTTTTCAAGAGGCAGGTCGAAATATTTATCATAGCGTTCTTTCATATACTGGTCTGCTGCAATCATAAAACCAAAGGTTCCGCAGGCAGGGTCATTGCAGCGCTCGCCGGGCTGCGGCGCGATAAGATTTACCATTACATCAATAAGCACACGCGGAGTAAAATACTGGCCTGCGCCGGATTTCTTTTCATTGGCGTTTTTTTCGAGCAAGCCTTCATACAAATTGCCGAGCCCTTCTTCCTTGGCAGAGTACCAGTCAAGGCCATCAATACTGGTAATGATTTTTTCAAGGTTTTTCGGTTCATCGATATTGGAGCGCGCGCCTGCATAAATCTCGCGGATGCGGCCAGCGCAATTTTCGCCCAAATGGTTTAATAGTTCGTTATAAAAACGCTTTAGTTCAACACCCTGTTTTTTTACAAGCACATCCCAGCGATATTTGGCAGGAATCTGTTTGTCTGTCTCTGTTTCCTTCGTCATTTTCAAAAAAAGGATATAAGTTAATTCGGTAACGTATTGATGATAGGTAATGCCATCATCTCTTAATACATTGCAAAGATTCCAGAGCTTTGCGACAATCTCCTGATTGTTCATGCGATTTGTCCTCCATCATCATATAAGTAGTCGTTAAGCTCCTGTAAATAATCTTCCAGCTTGTTGTTGAATATCTTATTGGCGCGAGCAAAACCGCCTTGTGTTTTGAACGCACCTGTATCAAAAGTTTTGCGGTCAATGATTGTCTCGGAAAGCAGCGCTTTCTGAATGCGGTCAAGCCAATCAAGCTCCATTTTGGAAAAATTATGATTTTTCCTAAGCTTCTCCACTGCGCGTTTGATGCGTTCTTCGTGGCTGATTAAGTCTGAACCCAATGCATAGCGCCGAATATAACTTATAATGTCTGCGGTTATATCTTCGTTTTTTAATTCCCGCCATGCAGTATTAAGCTGCTTTTCTGTAAAAGAATGGCGGTCAAGCTCAAACTTGAGGCTCTTAAGGCTTTCTCTTGTAAGCTCACGCGGCCGGGTACAAACTATGTTAAGCGCTGTTATGGTATTGATATTGGATTTAATGAATTCGCCGAACTCATCAAGGTAATCCTGCGGTGTTTTGCCTTGCCCATAACCGCGTGTGTGGCTTATCAGTGTATCTTCGTGTTCAGAAACAACTATGGCGCGGTAAGTAGAAGATTCTTTTTCATCAAGAATTTCAAATAAGCCGGTATTTCGCAGAATATACTCCTTGGCTTTTTGCGCGTTCATTTCTACCAGCTTTTCTGCAAACTGCGCGGGATTAAGTTCTTCACCGGACAGAAAAACAAAACGTTCTATTGCTTCTTCGCTCATGTTCTGTTTCTTGCGCTGGATTTTGGCAATAATCATGTCGACCTGGTTTTTAAGCTGCTGTTCAGATTCCAGAATTTTAAGCCCGCTTAATAGCTCTTTAAAAGAGGCAGATTCTTTTTGCACTATCGGCTTCATGGTGTTAACAGGTTCAAGCGATTCGTAGACACCAACCGGGTCATAAATCTCGAAATGAGTTTTCCCGATCTTTGGGCAAAGGCGGGTAGCGCGTCCCAGCATTTGTTCAAACAAGATGCGGGACTTTACCCTGCGCATGAAGACCAGAGTTGTAATCTCCGGCACATCAATACCTGTGGTAAGTAAATCTACAGTTGCGGCGATGTTGGGGTATTTTTCATTCTTGAAGCGTTTGATAGCTTCGAGAACTTTTTTGGGATTTCCGCCGCCGATACTGCCGGTGATTTTCATAATAGCGTCGTTTGAAACACCCATTGGCTCGTAAATCTCCTTGAGGATTTTTATAATAAGGTCGGCATGGTTATCGTCAACAGCATAGATTAGGGTTTTTCCATTGCCTTCCGGATTAATATCGCGAGATATTTCTTCCAGGACAGTACGATTAAAGCTTTCTGTAATAACATGACGATTGAAACTTTCAATATCAAAGTTTAGTTCATCTTCAAGCTCGCTGCTGTTGATTATTTCGTTAGTGACGGGATCATAAACAACAACTGTTTCTCCGGGCTGGTATTTAATGCCTTCGTCGCGCAGTTTTGTATGTATGTTGTGCGGCGCATCATGGTCAACAAGATAGCCTTCGATAACAGCGCGGCGATAGGGGTATTCAAAAACAGGTTTCCCGAATATTTCTGTAGTATGCAAAGCAGGGGTAGCAGTCAAAGCGATTTTTACTGCATCAAAATATTCGATTACTGAGCGGTACTTGCTCATATAATCTTTTTGATTGCGGTAAAGCTGTTCATCTTCGCTCATTTCTTTGTCAAGAATATATCCGCGATGAGCTTCGTCTACGATAATCAGGTCATAATCTGCAACTGAGGGCATGGCGTCTGTATCATTGTACAGGATGCGCTTGACAAGACTCTGCACTGTAGCTACATGGATTTTTGTTTCCCTGTCTATCTCTTTATCATCAAGATTTTTGATATTATAAATTTCATCGAGAGTCATTAGCTCTTCGATTTTGACTTCTTTAAAAACATCCTGCGCTTGTTCTCCAAGTGCAGTGCGGTCAACAAGGAACAAAATTCTTTTGAATCGCCCTGTTTTTAGAAAGCGATAAATCATGCCAAGTATGGTTCTTGTTTTTCCTGTGCCTGTTGCCATTGCCAGTAACGCAGTTTGCCTGCCTTGAACAACTGCTGCTTCGGCTTTTTCTATGGCCTCGATCTGATAGGAGCGCAAATTAAGCCCATCAGGATCGCTAAGTAAGTCGTATGATGTTTCAGAAAGCTTTTGATTTGCAGTGTCAGTATCTTTATCAAGCATCTCCAGCAAGCCCTGGGGATCAATCCAGCCCTGCAAAGCTTTTGGGGTATTGGAATCCTTTCGGGCGTCGCGGAACCATATACCGGATTTTGTTTCAAGCTGCTTAAGATATGGTCTGCCGTTAGTTGCAAAGAGAAAAGGAGCTTTATATGCACCCCATGTATCAATTACATATTCTTTATGCTCATCTTTGATGCCCATGCTGTAATCGCGGCACTGATTGGCGATTAATGATGAAACATCTTTATGAAGAGCTTTTGCTTCTACAACTCCGACAAGCTTTAGACCAGCAAAAAGCGCATAGTCAACGGTGCCCCATTTGGAAATAGCAGAATTGGTAGGCCACTCTGCAATAGCAATATTCTTGCCTTTCTGCGGACGGGTTCCTTTGGAATAACGCAGGTTTTCACTATCTGCTTCCCAGCCAACTTTTCGTAATTCTTCATCTATAAGGTAACGAGTTTCCTTTTCTGATAATCTAAGGTTATGAATCGCTTTTTTAGAAAGCTTTTCGCGCTCAGCAGCATTTACAGCAATATTTGTGAGTGAAGATAGAGAAGCTGCCTTTGCTTTTTCTAATTCTGCTGAAAGTTTTTCGTTTTCTTCGAGTAATTTTTGATAATTGGTTTGATTGCGAATGTCATCGGGCAGTACAAAGGCAGCCGGCTTATAATCGCAATCCCCATAAGTTTGCATAAACCAGACCGAGAGAGTATGAGTCATCCGAAGCAGTGTTTTGCAATCCTCAAATGAGTCGTATCCTTCATGTACTGCAATATTGCGCTTTGTCCTAAGCAGGTAAAGGATCTTGCTGATCTGCCCGGAAATTAAACATTCGCGCTGCAAGACTTTTATTTTGTTTGCAAGCGTATTTTGTGAATCCGGCAGAGGTGTTATTCTGTCGAGCTCGAACATATAATTAACTATGGTTTCAGAAAGAGCTCCCATTTTATATAAGCAGGAGTTGGGGTCTGAATATAGATAAGCTTCGGCAAGGCTGCCAAGTTTTTCGAGCGCTGGAAATTGTTCTGTAAAAAATGAAAAATTGCTATTCACCTTGCTCCCTTTTTGAATTTTTCGGCAACGGGCACTGGTTTTGCCATATCGCTAAAAGCCTTTTTAATTATACAACATTTTATTGACAAAATATACAAAAAATATATTCTAAAATAATGGAAAATAAAACTATCGAAGAAAGCATAATTAGTGCAATGGACGGCAGCAATACAAAATTGATAAAGTATCTGCCCTATATTTTACAGGATTTCTGGGAGATTGGCTCCTCGCCGGAAGAAATACTAAAAATTATCAAAAAACACAAGAAGGATTATTCAAACCTTAATGTATTGGATTTAGGCTCAGGCAAAGGCGCTGCTTCTATAAAAATTGCATCAGAATTAAAATGCAAATGTCTGGGAATAGACGGAATAGATGATTTTGTTATTTTTTCCAACAATAAAGCCAGGGAGCTTGGCATAGATAACATTTGTACTTTTGAGACAAACGATATCCGAGCAAGAATAAAAACTCTTGGAAAATACGATGTTATTATCATGGGGGGAACAGGTCCTGTTTTAGGAGATTACTACAGCACACTATCGCAGCTAACGCCTCATTTAAATAGCGATGGTATAATAATTATTGATGATGCTTATGCTGATGATGATTGCACCGCAGAGTATCCCAATGTTTTGCGCAAAAGCGAAGTATATAAACAAATAAGCAGTGCCGGAATGGAATTGATTGAAAAAATAACAATTAATGACATCCCTGAAACAAATGAAATATATAATGAAGAATTCGAAAATGTGAAAAAACGCTGCATGGAGTTGGCAGAAAAATATCCCGAAGATAAAGAATTATTTTTGGAATATACAGAAAAACAAAAAAGAGAATATGAGATATTAAGCAACGAAATAATTCCGGTCATGCTGGCAATTCGCCGACGGGGGCAAAACTAAAAGATGTTTCAAAATAAATCCAAACTAATTGTTATAATTTTACTTTTTTTCTGCTTTTCGCTTAAGGCAGCAGATTTTCGTCCGGCGCCGCCGGAGCTTTATGCTCATTCCGCAATTCTTTTTGATGTTAACTCCGGCTTTCTTCTTTTTGAAAAAAATGCAGACGATGTAATCCCGCCTGCATCCATGACAAAACTTATGACTATGCACATTGTTTTTAATGCAATACGGGAAGGCCGCCTTTCGCTTGATCAGTATATTCCCATAAGCGCAGAGGCCAGTTTTAAATCAAGTCCACCAAGATCTTCTTTGATGTTTATCGAAGAGGGGCAAATCGTTACTTTGTTTGAGCTTATGAAAGGGCTCGCTATCCCTTCCGGAAATGACGCAGCAGTTGCTGTTGCCGAAGCAGTTGCGGGTTCTGTTCCTGCATTCATCAGTATGATGAACAGAGAAGCAAGGCGCATGGGACTCGAACAAACATTCTTTGACGATGCATCTGGATTTAGCGCTTACAACAAAACTACTGCCAGAGAATTTGCGCGGTTCTGTTTTTTTTATATACAGGAAAACCCCGAAGCCATTCCGCTGTTTCATTCATTCAGGGAATTTACATACCCGCTAAGCCACAATATTCCAGAAGGAAGCACAAGCGCTCTAGGTCCTATTGGTCAGTTTAGCAACAATATTCTTTTAGGCAGAGTCGAAGGAGTCGACGGGCTTAAAACAGGTTTCATATATGCATCAGGGTTTAACATTGCCCTTACCGCAGAAAGGGACGGCAGAAGATTGCTTGCTGTATTAATGGGAGGACCAAGAAGAAACGGAGCAGCGCTTCGAGCCAGAGACGGAGAAGCGTTACTTTCTTATGGATTTGACAATTACACAACTTTTTATCCTCAACTCCCGGAACTCTCCAGAAACAGGGTTTATAAAGGCCGCGCTAAAAATGTTGAGCTGACAGTTATGGTGCCAGCAATAACTCTTCCGAATGCGGATGTTGACGCAATAACCTGGGAGATTGAGTGGGGGGCTCCTCTGGTAGCGCCCTTTCCCGCAGGAACTGAGGCAGGCATGATACGGCTTCTGGATAAAGAAAATTCTCTCATATTCAGCCGAAGCATCGTTACTGCAATCGAAGTGGAAAGAGGCTCTTTTTTTAGAAGATTTTTTGACTCAATTGCGCTTTTCTTTAAAAGAATCTTTGCAAGCTAGGTGTGAATCGCCGGCAAGTAAAGCTCCGGCGCAGCGGCAATCCATGCTGCAGTGACTTGACAGCAGGGCAAAGAGGCTAACACTAAGTTTTGGTATTATTTAAACAGCCCTATAGTGAATTTATAGGGCTGTTTTGATGTAATTTATTGTTCCGCTGCTGTAAATCAAGTATTAAAAAGATTAGTTTTGTTTTTGGATATGACTGATATTATGCATAACCAATAATAAAGGCAAGAATGACAACACAGCCGCCAAGAATCAGGATGACTTGTGTTCTAAGGTTTCCATTCATTTATCTTCTCCTATAATTTATAACTTTATTAGATTCATAATAGTTACATAATTTAATTATCGTTCTAAATATTTCCCAGCGTTAATATGAAAAACAATTTCCGAAAAAAAAAGTCCTTGCTATATTGCAAGGACTTCTATACTTTGCGGCGAAGAGGACTTGAACCTCCACGGGAGAACTCCCACTAGCCCCTCAAGCTAGCGTGTCTACCAATTTCACCATCGCCGCAAATAAATATCACCATTTTATTTTATTCACCCTAAAAAATATTGTCAATATAGTTTTCAAATCATAAAGCCATAATTTTTTTCAGATTCTCCACCAAAGCAGAAAACCTGGCAAGAGCAGCATTCACAGGCTCCGGAGACTCCATATCAACCCCCGCAAGCTTCAGCGATTCAAGCGGATACTTCGACCCGCCGGACTTCAAAAACCCAAGATAATCATTTTTCTCTTTTTCTCCGCCATTCAAGACCCTTTCTGAAAGCGCAATTGCCGCAGAAAGACCTGTCGCATACTTATACACATAAAAAGCTCTGTAAAAATGAGGGATTCTCAAGCCCTCAAGGTCGCTCGTTTCTTCGAACACTGTTTCCGGGCCAAAATAAGCTCTAAGCAAATCTTTATATGCAGCTCGCAAACTTTCGAGGGTCAACGGAATGCCTTTTTCAGCCATATCATGCACCTTGTGTTCAAACTCTGCAAACATTGTCTGGCGAAAAATTGTTGCGATAATATCATCAATCTGCTTGCACAAAAGATAAGCCTTCATATTGTTATTCTCTGCTTTTTTAAGAAGATGCACTGCCAAAAGCTGCTCATTAAATGTAGACGCAACCTCTGCTTCGAAAATAGTGTAGCTATAATGCTGAAAAGGATTGTTTCTCTTGCTGTACCACGAGTGCATCGAATGGCCAGCCTCGTGTGTAAGAGTAAAAACATGGCGCAAAACATCTTCCTTGTAATTCATCAATATATACGGTTCCCCGGAATAAGAGCTTGAAGAAAATGCGCCCGACCGCTTGCCCTTGTTTTCGTACCTGTCCACCCACCCATGCAAAAGTCCGTTACGCATCACTGTGCAGTACTCATCCCCAAGAATTGTTAGCGACTCTGCGATTTCCCCAACAGCCTGCTCATACGGATACTTCACTTTTATCTCGCTCACAAGAGGAACATAAACATCGTATAAGCGGAGTGCATCGAGCTTCAAAACCTCTTTTCGCAATTTATAATATTTGTGCAATTCGCCTAAATTGCTGCGAACGCAAGAAACCAGGTTATCATAAACAGATTCAGGCACCTTGTCCGGAAAAAGAGCCTTGCTGCGGCACGAATTGTATTTTCTGGCTTTTGAACGAAAAACATCAAGGTGCAAACTTCCGGAAAAGAGTGCCGCAAGAGTGTGTTTGTGAGCATCGTATACACCGTAGAATTTGTTATACGCTGCCTGCCTCACACTCCTGTCAGGGTCAAGTAAAAAAGATATAAATGTAGACTGGGATAACGGTTTCTCGCCGTCCGGCGTAGCTATGGTTCCGAAATCCATATCAACATCTGTTAAAACAGAAAATGCTTTTTTTGCTGTCTGGTTGGCTTCGGTCTGGAGCGCAAGAAGCCTCTCTTCGTTATCCGACAAGACATGCGGCTTGAATCTCAAAAGTTTATTGAGATAAACAGAAAACGGTTTTATTCTGTCGTGAGTAAAAAACCCTTCCATTGTATTATCCGGAATAGATGTAATTTCCGGGGTTATAAAACTTGTCTCTGCCTGTTTTTTTGTAGCAGCAGTCATGTAGCGCGCCATTCTCTCCTGATTTTTGTTATCACTGCTGTCCTCGCTGTATTTTAGGCTCGCATAACTTCCAAGCTTTTCTTCTGTCAGCCCCAGCTTGCAAAGATATTCAAGGCAGTCCGCCAGATTATCAGCAGAGAGAGCAAGCGCGCCTTTATATTTTGCAGCTTCTTCAATCTGCTTGTTAAATTCCGCCAGCTCTTTTTCCCACTCATCTTCGGTTTTAAACAGAGAATCAAGATTCCACTTGTCTGATTCCTGTACATCTTTTCGTTCAGGTATTTTATTCATTGATTAAGCTCCCTTGTCATACTGATAAAACCAACATCGCGCTCATTAAGGCTTCGCAGGTACTGGTTTAAAAAACTTTTTCTAATAAAGGGTACGCAAAGCGACCCTTTTTGTTACTCATCGCTCGATTACTTTGTGCGAAAGCTAAGCTTTCGCGCGATTCTCGCTTATTCGTTCAATTAAAGATACGATTGCTCTCCCTGCCTTTCCCCTGTGCGAGATTTCATTTTTTTCTTCTGCAGAAAGTTCGGCTGCTGTTTTTCCAAGTTCCGGGATAAAAAAGAGAGGGTCATACCCAAACCCGGATACTCCCCGCTCCTCATAAATAATCTCCCCTTCAAGAGTTTCCTGGCAGATAAAAAATCTGTCAAGATTAATAAGAAATACCATTGAGCAGACATAATATGCTTTTCTGTCAGAAACATTTTTCATTTTATCCAGAAGGTACAGATTTTTCTCCTTATCGCTAAGTCTAATTTTCCCATTGCCCCCATAATATGCAGAATGAATCCCCGGCTCCCCGCCCAAAGCAGGAACACATAACCCCGAGTCTTCTGCCAGCACAGGCATTTTTACAATATCAAACAGCGCATTTGCCTTGCCAAAAGCATTTTCATAAAAAGTAAGAGCTATTTCTTCGTGATCAAAATCCAGTCCCATATCTTTGGGTATTAATATTTTATGATTTGGTAAAAGCTTGTTCAATTCCTTTACTTTATTAATGTTTGTAGAAGCAAATAATATATCCATAGCACTTATAATAAATAGTATTAAACCGCAGAGCAAGTCTTTTGTACCATAATACAAGCTCTAGTTCAGTAATTTACTAGAGATCGCATCAGGGCAAACGCATGAAAACTTATAACTCATTATAGGATAAAGAGTTAGCAGATAGTATGTGAAATCTAAGCATTTTGTAATTCCTTATGTTGTAATGAGATAA
>WQTU01000074.1 GCA_009786125.1 Spirochaetota bacterium | reverse complement strand
TAAATCAGCATTACCTTATTATCCTTTTTTCGCAGTTTTCTGCAAGAAAACGAGAAAAAATATGGAAGCACTGATTAGAGTCAAATTTAATCAGTGCTTCCTTAGCAAATACAATTGACATTATATCTCTTGTACCATAAATTTTCAGATATGAATTTGATAAGACTAGTTATTCTTTTATTAATTATTGTTTTTGTTATCTTAATATCACTCTTTATTATAGATAGATTTGGTCAAGAAAGACACAGAATAGTACTATGGACAGATATTCCGGAATTTATAATTTATATTGAGATGTTTAATTCTGAAAATGATAGATTAAAAATCAAACCTGTTTATGTAAAAGATCCTGCAAAAGCCTTAATAAGAACAAGGAGGTTCCCGGATCTTGTAGTAGGCAGTTATTTAAATTCACCGCAAGTCATAGATAACTTTAGAAGAACTAACCATCTTCTCCGGCAAAAAAAGATAAACAGAAACTCTTTTTACAGGGAGTTGCTTTCAAGAGGGGCAAGAGGCCGAAACCAGTTGGTTCTGCCTGTTTCATTTAATATGCCTGCTTTAATGTTTCAGCGGGACACAGACTATAATATAAGCAATTTCAAACTTACGCACGAAGATATTATTCAGGCAAGCAGAGCATTTAATGAAAGACGAAGCGAAGCTTCTGCTTTTTCCCCAAGGTGGAACAGCAATATGCTTTATTACAGCGCTGTTATGAATAATGCCAACTTTAGGGCAACCAGCGGAGACAGAGCTATCTCATATAATATGGATGGAATCGAAGAGGCTCTAAGAGAAGCAAGAGCTTTTATTAATAATATTAGCGGCGGAATTGAGAGAGACAGGCGCTTTCAGGAAAGGCATTTGTTCAAACCAGCAGAAAATCTTATAAGTGAACAGAGGATACTTTTTGCACTTACAGACCTTAGAAGTTTCTATGCAATAAGACAACAAAAAAGAGAACAGTTAGATTTTCGCTGGATTTCAAAAAACAACAGAATACCGGTACGCGATGATATAGTTTATATAGGAATTCCAAGATCCGCTTCAAACAGAAGAGGTGCAGAAAAATTTTTGACATGGTTCTTTGATTACACTACGCAGGAAAACATAATGGATGCAAAACGCGGGCAGAGAATAAGACCTTTTGGAATAGCTGGCGGATTCTCTTCGCTGCGAAATGTTAATGAGCAGGTTTTTCCAAGGCACTATCCTCTTCTGGTAGGTCATGTCCCCCCCCCTAATATGCTTATTTTTCCGGCTCCTCTTCCTGTGGAATGGGAATCGCTTAAAAATGATGTCATAAATAGGTGGTTATACAACGAGGCAGGTAACCCCAGAACAACTTCTGACCTTGATGCTGCTATAGCTAACTGGTACAGGTTTCAACTTAGGTTTTAGATTTGCGCGGCTTTCCATACGCGCGAACCTATAGAACACCCTTAGTTTTTCTAAAAAGCCAGGCTGTTTCCGGAAGCTTTCCGGGAACAGCACCTGCCGCATAATCCCATATAGTGTCGCTTTCCATACAAAAGTAAACCGAAGAATTTGTAATATCCCTAAGTTTGCGATATAGCTTGCGGTATATCTCTTTTCTTCTTCGCTGCAGATACCTGTATTTACCGTCTGCGCAGGGGACAAATTCGTCGAGCAGAAATGGCCGCTCGCCTATTTTATCTTTCAAATCTGGGGGATAACGCACGGTGCCGATGCTTATCCATTTGACTTTTTCTTTTGGAAAAACAGAAAGCTCTTCTATAGTAGCTAAATACTTTTTTCCCCAGCCTTCTGCGCCTATAACAGGGTCAAAATGAAAAGCAAGATTATACCCTGCTTTTACAGCTTTCGCGGCTGCTTCTATTCTTGCCGCAAGAGAAAATGCGTCCGGTTCTTCTGCCAGAATAATCTCATTGGGATTGAGAGAGAAACTTATAACAGCGTTCCCTTTGTTTTTTATTTCGAGAAGATGATCGACAAAATTGGTTTTTGTTTTTGCTTCGAAGTATATATTTTCAATATCAGCAAGACCATAAATAAACTCTGCTGTCATCTCAAAAAGCGGGTCAAACTGAAGAGAGTCGCCGACCTCCCCGGTGCCCACCCGCACAATCCTCTCTTTATTTTGCAAAGCTATTTTTCTTAGTTCAATTACCGAAGAAGCTGGATCAATATACACAGTAACAGGCGAAAAATTAAGATAACTTTTCATTATGCAGTAGCTGCAGCCTAAGGTGCAGCCTTCGTAAAGATCTACGGTCAGATAGTTGCAGCAAATGTGGCGCTTTGTTACTCCCTGACAGCGCTTGACATTTGCGCCTTTGCGTTTTGTAATAAAAAGCGTTTTGCTGTTGAGATGCTCTGCCGGCACTTCCTTTTCTGAGACAACTTCTGTTACAGGCAGCGACAGCCGCTCCATAGCTTTTTGAGCTTCCGGATACGGCACAGCATCTTTGGATATATATATCCGGGCGAATATATTTTTATAGTAATCTGAAAATTTCATCGCTTTTTTCTTTTAAGACCGAAAGCCGGTTAATTATTTTTTCAAGATGTTTTTTGCTTCTAAAGGAAAATTCCACACTGTAAGAATTGCCCTCAAAATATGGCGGTTGTTTTAGCTTTATGCCTGAATCTTTTAAAACTTCGGAATTAAACTGATTAAATCGCTCAGTGCATGATGAAAAATCCGGATATCTTGCTTTAAAAACAGCTTCCAGCGGGTTCTTTTTTTCGAGCAGCTTTTTAACAAACGAAAAACTTTTGCTGCTGTCAAACTCTTTATCGAGAGCATTTTTTTTAAGAAGCTCAGATAGATTCGTTAAAAATATTCGCCGATTGCTAAAAGTCAAAGTTAAGAGATATGGCTCAAGTTCTTCCCAGGCTCTCTCGTTAATTGCAGTACAGTTCTTGGCAGTTTTAAGGTCAACAATGTTTTTTTGTATAAGGTTTTTAAGATGTGCGGGAAAAGAATTATACAATGAAACAGAATTCATAAACAAACCTTCATGCTGAATTCGCGACAAAACAGAATCGCTTACTTTGCCATCAAGCTCCTTAACAATGAAGAGATAAATTTTTTCTTTTTCTTCCCATGAGTAGTTGTTTTTTCTGTTTTCACACTGGAGAGTTATAAGCAGCTTCTCCTCTTTTGAAAATTCTTTTGACAGCGCTTGTGAATTTAAGCTTCTGCATAAAAGATTTTTTATTCCAAGCTTTGCAGCAGCGGCGATTATGTGAAATCCCCAAACAACATTTTCGTTATCAACAACTGGGAGCGGGTACAAATCTTTTTTAACCAGTTCTATTATCTCTTGCCGGCAATACCCTTCATCATCATAATATTTCGCAAAAAAATCATAAGTGCGGCTGCTCTTCAAAAGCTTTTCGAGTTCTTCTGTGCAAATGTTTTGAATATCTACTTTCATTGATAGAACAAACTTATCAGAATAACTCCTTTTTTGATAGATGCATACTATAAAATCGTGTTCCGGCGTCCATGCCGCTGGGCAAGATGCGATATCTGTGCCGCTAATTGACATATATATCAGTTTTTTGGTAGAATAATCCAAAACTAATAGATCTTATCAGGGTAATAAATTGGAAAATAAAAAAAGAGACGCTATTGCTATTCTTGGGTGCGGAGTCGTAGGCAGCGCTACTGCAAGAATTCTTACACAGGATATTGATTTTTTAAAAACAAGGACAAATCTTAATTTTTTCTTAAAATACATAATTGATGTTAATTTTGCATATGCAAAAAAACTTAATCTCAGCGATTCGCTTTTCACGGACAATCTTGACGCAGTTCTTGTAGACCCGGAAGTTTTGGTTGTTGTCGAACTGGTGGGCGGTACAACATTTGCTAAAGAAGCTGCAATAAAAATTTTAAATGCAGGAAAAAATCTTGTTACAGCAAACAAAGCTTTACTAGCAAAATACGGAACAGAATTATTTTCTATTGCCAGAAAAAACAATGTCTCCATATCTTTTGAAGCAAGCTGCGGCGGCGGAATTCCAATAGTCAGAGCTATTTATGACGGGCTTCTGGCAAATAAGCAGGATGCGCTCTATGGAATATTAAACGGCACTTGCAATTACATTCTTACAGAAATGTGTTCCAATGGAGTTTCATACGAGAACGCTCTAAAAGAAGCTCAGGAAAAGGGGTTAGCCGAAGCAGACCCTACGCTTGATGTTTCGGGCATGGATTCTGCGCATAAACTTGCGATATTAAGCTCAATTGCTTTTGGGATGCAGATAGATACTGGCTCCATAGCTGTTTCGGGCATTGATAACCTCGATATATTTGACATTAACTCCGGAAAAGAGCTGGGATATATTATAAAACTTATTGCTATGGCAAGGCTTGTTGACGGAAAGCTTTCTCTTAAAGTTGCGCCATCATTCATAAGCAAAGAACACCCGCTTGCATGGGTAGCCGGCTCCTTCAATGCAATAAGCATCTACAGCCACACCCTTGGGCACTCAATGTATTACGGAAGAGGAGCCGGCGGTTCCCCAACAGCTTCTGCGGTTGCAGCAGATATTATAAATGTGTTTTTGGGAACATCGGAACGGTTTTTCTCTCTTCCAATATGGCCGGATAAAACAAAACCAGCTTCCCTTCTTCCTCAGGGAGAAGAAAAAGGCAGGTATTACCTTAGAATTAATGCAAAAGATCAACCAGGTGTTCTTTCAAAAATAGCTTCGGTTTTTGCAGACTATGAAATAAGCATCTCAAGCGTTATTCAAAAAGAAATGCCAGAAGAATCAACAAAAAGCCATGTCCCTATTGTAATAATCACCTATGCAGCAAAAGAAGAAAATATGCACAAAGCCATAACAAAAATTGACACATTTGACATTGTAAAAGAAAAAACTGTTTGCATTAACATTATGGATGAGCACGAAGAAATATTTAATGTATAATTTTTAGGGCAAAAACGCTTTACAGATCAGCAAATTGATGGTTCAGTCCGCAAGATACTATTGACCTTTACAAGGTGATTGTGATATATTTTATCTAACAAAGGAGAAACTGATGGAATATATGGAGGATACTGAATGCTTCGCTCAAGACGATGAACCATACTCATCAGACAAAGTATACTGTGCAAACTGCAGTAATTGTAAAATCGTCAGAACTCTTGAGGGAAACGGAACACAATATTATCTTAGGGTAAGATGCGCCGCAGGAAAGTGGCTAAAAAAACTTGGAGGGGAAAAATTTTATAAATATTTTACTGTAGCCAGAAGAAGTCTCCCTTTTTGTGACTCTTATATACCTATGGGGGAGCCGAAAGAATATATTAAGGAACTTAAGAATACTCTTCCAATAAGAGATGAGTTATACCAATAAACCAAAAGGTTAAGAATGAGAATCAGAGTAGAACAGCTATTTGCAGCCAGCGTCTTATCCGCCGACGGAGCGAGGGTCGCGGACAAACAAAGTTTGTACATGACCGAGCGAGGTGGTGAACACGAAGTATCGCGGCATTCGTACCCACAATGGGCACTCTGCCGCAGCGCTGACGAAGTCCCGACCTTATGTCGGGATCGCGGCGTCCGTACCCACAAGAAGCGGCATAGTCCTCGCAGAGAGCACTTTGCCGCAGTTTTTTTGCTAATTATTTTTTTATTATTATCTGGGTGCAGAAGTACGCCGCGAGATATACCGGATGATTTGCACCCAGAAGAATTTTTTAGAAATGCTCAAAATGCAGTGGATACCTGGAGAAATTTTAACAGAGCTATCTCTTATTATGAAGAATTTATGAGAAGATTCCCTGATATGAAGGGAAAAGTCATAGAAGCTGAATATGGAATTGCTTTTATACACTTTAGAAAAGGAAATTTCGAAGAAGCTGAGAGAAGATTCTTACTGATTCTGGAGAGATATCAATCTCCGGAAAGAATCCACTTTCCTGAATGGCCAAGAGTTCTTTCAGAAAAAGTTCTTGAGACCATGCAGCAGCGTTCGGCAAGAACATCAAGATCAAGGAGAGGCTAACTAAGAAATCGCTGATTTATTCAATCGAGAGTAAATCAGCAATTCCCTAAGTTCTTAGGAGCCCGGCCGCCAAAATCAATTTCTATAGGGTAATAGTATTGTATGAATCCTTACCCCATTGGCGTCTGCTTCTTCATATACCATTTCTCTGGTAATTCTGCCCCTTGGTCTGGGGTGCCCTGGAGCATCGCCTATAAGAATTACTGCCCTGTTTTCTGCTGCCCATGAAAATGCCGTAATTGCCTCGTGTAAAGCTTCGAACACAGCCTCTGGTCTGTCGCCGCCGCCCCAAACCCTCACAGTTTGCATATGCCGGTTTATTACAGAAGTATCGGTTGTAAATGGAAATGCTCTTGTAAGGTATTCCTCCCCATAGTCTTTAAAAAAAACAAGCCCTACCCTATATCGGGCGAACCCTCTTATACTTTCATCCAATATTCGTGCAAAGTCTCTCCTTAGAGGCACAAAATGATTTACCATGCTTTCTGTTGTATCTATTGCAAAAACCACATCAATCGAGGTGCCGGAAAGACCTTCAATAGTCCTTCTTATATCTTCCAAAAGTTTATCCTGATCCGAGAATATAAAATTACCCCTCGTTCTCTCTGCAATTTCTGAAAAATCATCAATTGCATCCTGGGCAAAATTATCAGGAACCGATATATCAGCAACCGCAGCAGCAACAGCAACAGCAACAGGAGGAAGCTGAATAACATCCAAAATAAATGGATTATCCATAAAAGCGCCTGCATAATCCCCAAATCTTCTTTCAAAACTTCTTATGTTAATAAATGTACCCGGAGCTACATTGACTTCGCCGTGCCTGCCCCAGGGATATCCATACTCTACTACATAAGGTACAAATATTTGAAAAGCCATGCCCAATTCTCTATGAGGTCTGGGAGTCGAAGATATAAGAAAAAACAGATTTCTGTCGCGGGGTATTTCCTGCCCATCGAGAATTCTTATTTCATCGCCATTTATTGGATTATGAGTCGGAGCCCTAAGAGCAAAAACCGCGTGCCTAAGCTCCGGATCTGCCGTAGATTCAGTAATCATTACAGATCCAATACCCTCTCTGGCTCTTATCCACAAATGATAACCGCCATCTGCCATTTCCTCAATTATAACATCTTCCGGTGATATAGAGAGCCTATTCAGACCTGTGCCAGTAAGATTCTGAGAATGAAGATAAGATAAAACTATAAAAAACAAAAAACAGAAAACGACCTTTTTCATAGTTTAATTATCGGGACAAATTTTTAATATGTAACAAATTTTATGATATTGGTTTTTCCAGATACAATATAGGATAGCTCTTCCCTTCTTTGTCAACTTCCGAGCGCCCAATCGTCTTAAAGCCTAAGTGATTGAAAAAAGCAACTGCCTTCTCATTTTGTTCATTTACATCTACTTTATTAATTTTCAAATTATTAAAAGTAAAATCCATGAATTTTTTTCCAATGCCCTTTCCTCTGAATGCACTATCTATAAAAAGCATTTCGACTTTATCTTTTGATATGCCCAAAAACCCTTTTATTCTTCCTTTTGAATCCTGATAGACGAACAAAGAAAGATGAGTAAAATAGTAAGGCACTCTGTATTTATAAAATTCAAAATCTTCGGGTTTTAAAAAATTATGAGTCTCTTTTACTGTTTTCTCCCAGATTTTAAGCAAATCAGGATAATTTTCTTTTTCAACCGAACAAATCATAATTTTTCTTTTAAAACTCTATTTTTTAAAACTCTATTATAGCAGGAAATGAAGTGTTTACAAACTCACTTCCATCTCTTATAAAAAAAACCATCTGTCTAACAATGCTTGCTGCAAAAGAAAGATTTATATTTTCCTTTGTCTGAAAATCTATAAAAAAAGCCCAATTATCAGGGCGAATGTAAACAAAAACAGTTTCTGTCTCTGTCTCATATATCGTATTTGGAGATGCTGCAGCGATTCTCCATCCGCTAAAAACAGGAATATTTGTTTGAGCAAAATAAACAACTATAGAAGCCGGCACTGCTGCCGCTTCCCTGGCACCTCCGGAAAACATATAGACACCTCGATATCCATGTATAGAATTAAGCCCTATACCCGGCATCCCGCTGACCGCAAGAGGTCCAGACTCAAGAAATGCCCTGCTCTGTGCCTCTATAGAGTTTAACCCAGCTATTACAAAAAATAAAACAAAAATTTTTCTACCCAACAGTAACACTCTTTGAAAGATTTCTTGGCTGATCAACATTTCTGCCCAACTCAAGCGCCATATAATAGGCAAAAAGCTGTAAAGGTACTGCCATTACAAAAGGATAAATATATTCTGAAACAGATGGAACAGTGATCACATCATCTGCTATTTGGGCAACTTCGTCATCACCCTCAACAACAACAGCTATAACCTTCCCTTTTCTTACTTTTACTTCTCTGATATTTGAAATTATCTTATCCCTTAACCTGTCATCAGGAACAAGAAAAAGCGACGGAGTCTCTTCATTGATTAATGCAATGGGCCCATGACGCACTTCTGCAGCGCTAAATCCCTCTGCATGAATATATGATATTTCTTTTAGCTTTAGAGCGCCTTCCATTGCAACAAAATAATTTATTCCCCTGCCAAGAAAAAGAAAACTCTTGGCAAAGCTATATTTTTTTACAAGCTTTTTTATTTCCTCTGATTTTAACAAAACTTTATCAATAATATCAGGCAAACCTTGCAGCTGCTTTACAAACTCTGCTCCTGCTTCAAAAGACATATCTCTTATTCTTGCCATTATAAGCGTAAATATATATAGAGCAACAAGCTGTGAAGTAAAAGCTTTTGTGGATGCAACAGCAATTTCCGGTCCGGAGTGAATATAAACTCCTCCGTCAGTCTCTCTGGCAATTGTCGATCCAACAGCATTGCAAATTCCAAGGACTTTTGCGCCTTTTCTTTTTAATTCCCTAAGCGCATGAAGCGTATCTGCTGTCTCGCCGGACTGTGAAACAACAAAATAGAGCGCATTTTTCTGAATTATAGGATTTTTGTATCTTAATTCTGATGCAAGCTCCGCAGATGCAGGAATTCTCGCAAGAGATTCCAGAAGATACGCAGCAACAAGCCCGGCATGATAAGAAGTTCCAGCTGCAACAATTATTACCCTTTCAACATTTAATAGTTCCGCGTTTGTCATATTAAGCCCGCCCAGATGCCCTGTAGCAAGGTTAACATTAAGCCTGCCTGCCATGCCGCGCACAACAGACTCTTTTTGCTCATATATTTCCTTGAGCATAAAATGCTCAAAATCCCCTTTTTCAATGATTTCAGATTCCCAATCTACTTTTTTTATGGTTTTGTTAGCGCTTTTTTTATGAAAATCTGATATGTGAAATTCATCAGGCGTGATAGTTATAATTTCGCCGTCTTCAAGATAAACAACCTGCTTGGTGTAGGAAGTCATTGTATTTACATCTGATGCAATAAACATCTCTTTATCGCCTATTCCAAGAATTAGCGGCGACCCGTTTCTTGCCCCCACAAGTACATTGGGAAGATCGTTGTGCATTACTACGATTCCATAAGTTCCTTTAAGTAGCTTTGCTGTTTCCCTAAGGGCTTGAGTAAGATCTCCTGCATAGAAATCTTCTATAAGATGCGCAATTATTTCTGTGTCTGTTTCAGACTTAAAAACATGACCTTTTGTTATAAGTTTTTCTTTTATCTGGCTATAATTTTCGATAATACCATTGTGAACAACAGCTATTTTTCCGGTACAATCTAAATGAGGATGGGTATTTTCCTCTGTAACTCCGCCGTGGGTTGCCCATCTCGAATGACCTATACCATTTTGCCCAAAAGGTTCTTCAGGAACTATTGCTTTTAAATCCCTTACTTTTCCTGTTTTTTTAATTATTCTAAATCCAGTATCTGTCCCAACGCAAATACCGGCAGAATCGCAGCCCCTATACTCCAGCTTTTTTAATCCTTCCAGCAGGATTCCGGATGCCGGCTTTTTTCCGCAATATCCAATTATTCCGCTCACTATTTAAACCTCTAGCAAAATATTACATCTATTCTTTTAGTTTATCTATATTATTTATGATTATTTTATTCTCTGCGATACTAATTATACCTTCGTTTGCAAAATCTTTGAATTTCTCTTTTATTATTTCTACAGGTATTTCCATAACTTTCGCGATACTCTCTGTAGTTTTTTCATAACTCAGATTATTTAAATCTATTCCTTTTTCCTGAATAATATAATAGAAGTTCATGGCAATAAGGCTTTTTATATCTTTTTGGACGAGTCTTTTTATCTGCAAATTGGACTGCTCAATTCTTTTGCATAATTTATCAATAATATTGAGAGCTATCTTTGCATTTTTTTCAATCATTGAAACAAAACCATCTCTAGTAAACGCAAGAAGCTGCACATCCCCTATAGCAGTTGCAGTCGCAGTTCTTTTAATTTTGCTTACAATTGCTATCTCTCCAAAAAAATCACCTTTTTTGATAATAGCCATTATATGCTCGCCATTGCCAATGGCCCTTGATATCTTAACAGAACCTTCCTGTATTATATACATTTGATCCCCGTCTTGACCTTCTTCAAAAATAATTTCGTTGTTTTTATAACTTATTCCAAATTTTTCAAAAAGTGTAATATCTGGCATAAAACCTTCCTAATAATTGAATCAATTTTCTATTTTAGCAGTTACATAAAATATCGTCAAAGGAGAGAATTATGTATAGAACAGTTTTTTATGCTGTTGTTTTTGCTTATTTAGTGATTTTATTTTCTTGCGCTCCGATAGAATCAAAAATATCAGAAACAAGCCAGAATATTGCGCCTCCAAAGATATTGGAATTTAAAGTTCTTGAAAGCAGGCAGGTGGAATTTGTATTTTCGAAAAAAATTCACGCTTCATCTGTCTCTTTTGAGATAAGTCCTACTTTGGGAGATATCTATTCTGAAGTAAATGGAGAGTCTGTAGTAATAAAATCATCAGAAGAACAGACTCCGGGAACAGAATATTTTATAAAAGGCAGGGTAAGGGATAAACATGGAAACACCTTGTCTTTTAGCACAAAGTTTTATGGGTTTAATCCCAGAGTGCCTGGCATTCTCATAAATGAATTTACTACAACTAACAGTGCAAACCACCCGGAAAAGATTGAATTATTCATCACTGCAGATGGAAATATGGCAGGAGTGGTTTATTATGCAGGCTGCGGCTGCAGAAATGATCAGGAGCTAATTTTTCCGCCGGTTGAGGTTTTTAGGGGAGAATATATTGTAATTCATACAAGACCTCAGGGAATTCCCGAAGAAATAAATGAAACAGGGGCAAAAGATGAGTCCGGCGGACTTGGGGCTACTCCGCACGCAAGAGACTTTTGGGTAAGAGGCGGCAGAGGTTTGTCTACCAACAATGGCGCAATTACAATTTTTTCATCGCCGGGCGGCAATCTTCTTAATGCTGTCATATACAGCAACAGAACATCTTCCTCGGATGAACGTTACAGGGGATTTGGCTCTACGAATATGCTTCACAGAGCAGAATGTATTGCTGAAATGGGCGGCTGGCTTTTTGAAGGAGAGCAAATAAGACCAGAAGACTGCATTGATCCTACTCTGGCAACAGCAACGCGGTCAATGAACAGGAACAGCAATTCAGATAACACAAATACTAAGCATGACTGGCATATTGTTCCTACAAGCGGGCACACATTTGGCAGGGTAAACAGCGACAGGGTTCATAATCCGTAAAAAAGGTGGCTGTCACCCCACCATTCTAAGTAAGTTAGGCTTGTGACTGTGCTGCTCACGCGAGTCCTCGCAAGCTGCGGAGCGTTCGCATCCCAGTCTCCAGCCTATTTTTAAAAAGGGTGACTGTCACCACCCGACTTGAATTTTGGGGGTGAGAGATGTGCTGCGAAAGGCTGGCGGCTGGTGCGTGAGCCATCCGCAGTGTAACGAGGACTCTGGCGAATCGCAACAGCCGCAAGCATATTAAATGGTGGCAGTCGCAAGCCTGGTTTACTTTTTGTTTCCGAGCGTCATAAGGTCTTTTAAGCGAAAATCTTCTGTCATTATATTAAGGCAATCGATAAGTTTTAGGAGTTTTTCTTTTTCGTTTTGCAGAATGGAAGAATAATTAATAAGCGCGGTTACAGTATCCATAAGCATTTTGATAAGAACAGCGCATTCCAAAATACAAAGTTTTTCTTCTCTGTCAATGTTGCTTATCTTGGAAAATGGGGAGTTAAGCATATCTTTATAGGGTAAAAGGCGAACAGTAACATTTTCCGAATATACCCTGGTAAAATCGTTGAGCATTTTTTCCAGCTTTACAAAGGCAATATCATATTTATTAAATCTGTATTTTTTGGCAATATCCTCGTATGTTTTCCACATATTTTTGTCAAAATCAATAAGAGCGCCAAAAAGCTTTTCTAGTTCTTTATTTGCACTTGAGTGAATAAAAAGAGTCGGGTATTTTTCAATTTTTTTGAAAAGATCTTCCATAACTTTGTCAGCAAAGTCTTTTTTATCTGTTTCTTTGAGTTTTTCAGACTCAATGTTTTTACTTTTTGCAGCTTTATTTATTTTTTCTTTTTCTTTGAGTTCTATCGCTTTTAAAGATTGGATTTCATCGTTTAAAAACCTTGCCTGGTCAACACCATACCTTTTTATCTCATTATACCTTGCTTCAAAGCCATCTCTTAGCCGCGGAGCAAGCATATAAGTTACAATAAGGTCATTGTATTTTTTTCTAATTTTTTCAGCTATTTGCTCTGCTTCGGCATTGCTGATTTTTTTATCCATTTTTCCTATTATATTTAAAATAAGAAAAAATTGTATCAGTATTATTAAAAAAAAATATGACGTATAGTAAAAAATAGCATGACAGAGATTTTCTTTTTAAGAAGCAGGGATAAAATAATAAAAAAGACTCGAAAATACTTTTCAAACTTGGGATATTTGGAGGTTGAAACTCCTGTTTTGTCCCCTTTTCTTATTCCGGAGTCCCATCTGGAAGTTTTTGGCACAAAGCTTGTAAGCCCATATACAAGCGATAAAGAGTTTTTTCTTACCCCATCGCCGGAAATATGGATGAAAAAACTTCTAGCACAAGGCAGCGGCTCTATCTTCCAAATAACAAAATCTTTCAGGAATTCGGAGCAAACAGGCAAGCTCCATAACCCGGAATTTACAATGCTCGAATGGTACAGCGTGGGAGCGAATTACGCAGACTCAATTGCAATTACAGAAAATCTCCTTAAAACGCTTGCTTTGCGTTTTAAGTGTAATTTATTGAAACCTCCTTGTTTAAAAATATCGGTAAAAGAGCTTTTTTTAAAACATACAGGTATTGATCTGGAAAAATTTCAAAACGCAGAGTCTTTGGCAGAAGCAATTAGGGATGCGGGGTTCGGCGACAAAAGCGGCTATACCTGGGAAGAGGCTTTTAATTACATATTTGTTTCGGTTATTGAGCCGAATCTTCCTGCCGAAACCCCTGTTTTTGTTATTGATTATCCTCTTCAAATTCCGTGCCTTGCAAAAAAAACAGCGTGCGGCAAGTGGTTTGAGCGGTGGGAGCTTTACGTTAATGGAATCGAGCTTGCCAACTGTTACACAGAAGAAACCAGTAAAGCAATTGCAGATGCTTTTTTTAAGGAGCAGGCGAATCGAAAAAAGAGCTCGCTTGTTAATCACTACGTCGATAATTCTTATACTGATATTTTCTCAGAGAGTTTTCCTGATTGCTCCGGAGTTGCGCTTGGCATGGACAGGCTTGTTATGGCAATTACCGGCGCAAACAAAATTCAGGATGTAATAAGTTTTACTTTTTAGAGCTCTTTAACAATTCTGCGGGGGTTCCCGTATGCAGGCACATTACTGCGTATAGATTTTGTTACAACACTCCCCGTACCTATTGTAACATTATCGCCAATAGTAACGCCCGGCAATAGTATGCTGCCGCCGCCAATCCAAACATTGTTTCCAATCTTTACAGGAGCAGTTTTTGATATTGCAAACGGAAAATCTTTATTTACGCTTTTATTAAATCTTTCCGCTGCTTTTATTGGGTGAGTAACTGTATAAATATGAACCCCGGGAGCAATTAATGCGTTATCTCCTATAGTTATATGATTGCAATCCAGAAATACACAATTCATGTTGATTTCACAATTATTGCCCAAAAAAATGAATTTGCCGTAATCAACAAAGAACGGAGCAGTGATCTGTGTATTTGCTCCGCGCGAGCCTAATAACTCATCAAGAATCTTTAGTTGCTCAGGCTTATTGGAATAGTCGAGGCTATTATACTTCTGGATTAAATTATTGCCAGAATACCAAATTTTCATTAATTCAGGGTCGCCGCAATCATATAATTCCCCTGCAAGCATTTTTTCTTTTTCGGTCATGGCTCTCTCCTTAACAAATGGTACTTACTATATTACTTTCTGCTTTATAAAACAACATATGGTTTTAACCATAGTTTTTAGGGCAAAGCGAATCGCCGTGGTTACATCATCAGTACAAAATAGTGTGGAAAATGTTTGCTGTTGAAAATCAGCGATTATGATACCTCTTGCGTTCAGTAGAAATGATACCTTTTCTTAAAAATCAGTAGAAATGATACCTTCAACATTTTATGAA
>WQTU01000073.1 GCA_009786125.1 Spirochaetota bacterium | reverse complement strand
TTTCTTGCAGAAAACTACGAAAAAAGGATAATAAGGTATTGTAGCCCCGAACAAGTTCGGGATGCTGCGCAATTTATTCTCGATTGAATAAATCAGCGGTTCCCAAGGTAAAAACCTGCTTTTCAACCTCGTCGCTCCAAGTCGGCTTTGTAAATAGCCCGCAGCTCAAGGAGTATTTCTGCATATTCTGGGCTTTGGAAATCCTTAAATGTCCAGTGAAATGGCTGAATCCCGTGCTTTTGGAAAAGAAGCGTAATTTCGCCAAAAATGCCCTTGCTTAACGGCATCCTGTGAGCATTATCTTTGGTCGAGGCAAGAATAAGCCTGCTCTGGTTCAGTATACCCGGGTCAAAATTAACTTTTCGCGCCTCAACTTCGCCGCTGCCATTCTCCGCAGCATGAACGCTCTGCTCGGCACCGCGCTCAATACCGCGGGATCGCCAGGCAGGCTGCGAAAAAGTGCCGTCTACGAACAGCTTTTCCAGCTCATTTGTTCGTATTTTGATATCTGCAAGCGCTGAAGGGTCAATAAGCTCTTTGAAAGAGACAAAAAATCTCTTTATATTATCCCCCATTTCGCTGTTGTAGTAATTAGTATAGTTAAAATCCAAAAGCCGGCTTACATAATCAATTTCCCCAAACTCTTTTGACAGGGTTTCCAATATTTCTTTTTTTCTTGAGCAAACAGTTGTTAAAACGCCAATTATCAGTTTATAAAAATCAAATTGCTTTATTTCTCCCAAAGTAACTCTCCAATATTTTCCATAATATTAACATTATAAAGATAATTCCGATAATATAAAAAATATGGCACATATCACAAAATTTAACGAAGAACTTAAAATAGCTCTTGATCAACGAAGGCAATACCTTGATTCGGATATTTTGGCAAAAACGAAGGAGTCATTCAAGCTGTATCATTCTTCTTTTAACGCAGTATTTCAACTGCTGCTTAAAAAAGCATTGATAAGGGAAGATCCCTACAAGCACGAGTATAAGGTAATAGAAATTTCAATGCCATCATCATCTGCATTTACTGAATCTGACAAAGAGGCAGAGCTTGGGATAAGGATGTCTTTTTTTAATACTCAGCTTGATCATATAGACGGACGCTATGTTTTTAATTGTGAATATCTTACAAGTAAAAGAATAAAACTGCTTAAAAACCTTCTTTCTTATATTGACTGGGGGCTGGTAACAGAAACTTCGGAAAATGCTATAACAAGAGCACTTGCAGAAATGCTGCGCAAAATAAGGCAGGGAACAGATCAGATTGCTATATCTCTTGTAAATACTTCGGTTACCCAAATGAGCACCATAAAAAAAATATTGTTTTCGAACCTGGAGATGGTAAGGGATTTTCATAATGAAGCTTATAAGCTGCTTGTGCGGCAAAAGATTTTTGAACTTCCAAATATAAGCAGTTTTGGCGCCGGCAATTCAGCCGATAGCATTTTGGCTGTTGTAAAGAAAAAGTTCCCGGAGGTGCTTGTTGATCAGCCATTTGTTCCGGAACTTATAAACGAAATAATAAGCGAAGAATTTTCGCCGGATTCAGCGATGATAAAAAATACTCTTATGGCAAAGCTTTCATCTTTTAAGCACGAGCAGCAGCAAAAGAAAGAAAAGGCTATGGCAAAAAAACAGCCTTCGATAAACGAACTTCTAAATGCAGCGCTTACAACTTGTTCTGTATCGGGTCACGTTAGAGCAATAATAGAAAAACTGGAAAATAACTTTACCATACTTTTGCAGCCGAAAGGGTCTGCGTTTATGAAATGGCTTCACAAGGCGTTTGGCGTCAACAAGAATCAGGGGAAAGTTTTTGATATTGAGTATCTGGATGAGGCTTCCGGAATAAAGAAAATTGAAAGACTTGATGTCAATGTAACAATGCAAAAATATCAGGCAGTGCTTTCTGTTCTTGGCAGCGATAAGGTAAAAGCTGATTTTTCCGCTGTTTCGTCAATCGAAAAAAGAGAAAGTTATCTTATGGCTTTTGTTGATGAAAACAACAAGAGGCTAAAGTCGATTATTCAGCAGGTTGAAGGGATTGATAAATATATAAAAAATGCAGCTAAAAAGCAGAAAATTCCCTCAAGCCAGATTAAGGGCTCTCTTGTTGAAATAAATGCCATAAAAAACGCTGTTATAAAATCCAGGCAGCAGTACCATGAGTATATTGCCAGCAAGGAAGAGTATAGTCAGCTTAAATCTCTTGGGGAGACATCGGGAAAACCTGTGTTGCCGCCTGTGTAGTGGCTGCTCTAAGGTTTTATTTTGTATTTTAGAGAAACCATCAACGATAAAAAATTAAGTTTTTTGGGGCTTGGCTGCTGGAGATTCGGAGAGCAGGAAACCCCGCAAAACGCTGCCCACCCCGGAAAAAACTACTGGAACGGACAAAAAAGAACAGACTCACTTAAAATTATAGACTTTGCTATTGCCAATGGCATTACTCATTTTGATACTGCCCAGGCGTATGGACTTGGGGTTTCTGAGCAGACTGTTGGTCAGCGGCTAAAAAAATCAAGAGATAAAGTAATTATTGCAACAAAGATAATGCCAACTTCTAATAATACTGATGGTATATTAAAGAGAATCAGCTTGAGCCTCAAAAGGCTTTGCACAGATTACATAGATATTCTCTATCTTCACTGGCCCGGCAAAAACTATGATATAAGATTTGCTGTCGAAGCTTTGGAAAAAGCGCGAAGCCTGGGAACAATAAGAAATATTGGCGTAAGCAATTTTTCCGCGCCGGAGATTAAGGCAGCGCTTGGGTCGGGTAACATTGACTTTTGCCAGACTGGTTATAATCTTTTGTGGCAGCACAGGGAAAAAGATGTTATTCCTTTTTGTGTAACGCATAAAATTAGTATAATTGCCTATAGTTTTTATGCGCAGGGGCTCCTGTTTAAAAAAAATATTGAGACAGACCATGCTGTTTTAAATTCAAGGCGCAAAGATCTTGTGTTTTTGAGAAAAGAAAATATAGAGATTGTAAAAAAAGTTGCGGCTGGGCTTGCTGATATTTCTTTGTCTTCCGGGTATACGATTACGCAGCTTTTAATAAACTGGGCTAAGGCGAAGCCGTGGCTTGCGGGCATTCTTGCGGGCGCTTCTGTAAAATCTCAAATTGTTGAATCGGCAAAAGCTCTGGATGTCCCTGTTGATAGCACTATATGTCAAAATATTGAAGAATTGGCTGCTCTGTGTAAGGATATAGAAGATACTCAAAATATTTTTGCTCATAATTTTACCCATAAGTAAATTAGCAGCGGGTGTTAGAAGTATTACGCCATTGCCGGCATTCCCATGAGTAAATATTCTCGTGTTTTTAGACAAAACATGGTCTATTCGTACTGCGTCCTCCCTTGAGGCAGGTATATCAGAGTTGTACGACATTTAATTAGATATATTAAGGCTTGAAAAAAATTAAGAAAATATGTATTATTAGTGTTTATAAGGGGTTAAATCCTTCCCCTTAACTTCTTTGAATTGGGGATGAGGGTATTTATTCATGAAAATATTTAGAAAAGAATATAGAAAATCAATGAAATTATTTTTTTCTACAGTATATGACCATATTATTATTGTTCCAATGTGTCAAAATAAAGCTGGTATTTATTATGAACAAGATATATGCACAGAATACGACTTGAGTATTGATGATGAAAATTTAGGAATAGAAATTATTTCTGCATTAAATAAATTCGAAATTAAAGAGAAAGAATTAACACAAAGTGTAAAAAGTGATTGGTCGGCATATAAACATAGTAAAGTTAAAACATTGAAATTATTTGAAGAGAATTATACTTTTATTGATGTTTGTGGATTGAACGAAAAAAATCTAGTCCTTGACATTAAATGTGAAATTAAAAAAGCACCATTTATTATTTCTTCCAATGTATCTTTTAATGCAGAAAAAGTAGAAATAGGAAAAATTGTAAAAGAGTTGTATAATTATTCTATAAAAATAGCAGGAGTAATATAAAAGTATTGGAGTAGCCCAGCCATCGCATAACAAGCTGTTGGCGCAGCGCCGCCTGTTCGGCTAGGTCACTACGTTCCCACGCCTACACTCCACCCGCATTATGCCAACCCTGGTCTTGCTACGCAAGCCCTTATTTTGGTTGGCGTAATTTCGTATACTAGAGGTTATACGAAATTACGCTTAGATTTATGAAACAATTAAATGGCAGTTGGCAAAATAAAAAATATGTGAAATAGTATATTAGGAGGTTGAAATGAATAATAATTTGACAGAAATAGTGGCTATTTTGGATAGAAGCGGTTCAATGGAGCATTTGACCAATGACACAATTGGTGGGTTTAATAATTTCTTGAAACAGCAAAAAAATATCCCTGGAGAGGCCATTCTTACAACGGTTCTTTTTAATAATTCCTATAAATTATTACATGACCGACTTAATATTAAAAATGTAAATCCTATTACTTCTGCGGAATATATTGCAGAAGGAAACACTGCATTATTGGACGCTATTGGAAAAACAATACACAGCATAGGTTCAAAACTTCATAACACCGCAAAGGATGAACGTCCTGGAAAAGTAATTTTCTTCATTATTACCGATGGTGAAGAAAATGCAAGTATTGAGTACACAAATGAAAAAATAAAGGAGATGGTTGAATTACAGAAAAATACATATAGCTGGGAATTTATATTTCTTGGTGCTAATATTGATTCTTTCAGTGCCGCGGCCTCAATTGGTATTTCTGCTGATAGGGCATTTGATTTTGAGGCAGAAGAAGAAGGTATGTATGCTGTTCAAGCGGCAATGAGTGCAGCAGTAAGTAATTTAAGGATGTATGATGCGATAGATGCTGAAGAAGCACCTGATTTTAGACAAAAAATAAAGAAACCAAAAAAATAATTACTTAGCCCGGCGTAACTTCGTCTAGCCTAGAACGTTAGACGAAGTAATGGCTGAAATAATCCGCAAATAAGGATTGACGAAAATATGATAAAAGGTTATTATATTGGCATGACTAGTTTAAATAAAAAGACAATCTTGGGTTTAGCAATAATAGTGGCTTTTCTATTCGCTAATAATGAGAATTCTATTAGCGCACAGGATGTATCCCATGAATCCGATATACAATACATTTTAATGCGGTATCATATATTGCAAGATTATGAAGGTGTTTTAAGATTATTGCACAGATACCATTTTGATCGGCAAAACGAATTGGCATATTTATTTGGTTTGACTTATTTGAGATTGAATATGAATAGAATTGCATTAGATTATCTTCGTATTGCTTTAGCGAATAATGAGAATAATCATGAAATTTTAAACAACATAGGTGTTGCGTATTTTCAAAGTAATGATTTTCTAAATGCAATGAAATATTTTCATTTATCATTTATTTCAAATCCCGATTTTGAAATAGCGCGAAAAAATTATAACGTTGCTCACGAAAGATGGTTTTCTCAAAGAGAAGATGTAATTATTGGGCGAATAATTCCATTTACAGGGAGACCAACATTGTACACTTCGGTAGGGTGGTTTTATTATTATTTAGGCAATTTTCATAATGCTATCTTTTATTTCAGAAAAGCAATCGAAGAAGATGAAAGGTTTCAATTTGCATATATTGCATTAGCATATATTTACCATGAAGGAAACAATTTTAAAACAGCATTACATTATTTATTAT
The DNA here is from genome assembly GCA_009786125.1 of Spirochaetota bacterium. Classification (GTDB taxonomy): domain Bacteria; phylum Spirochaetota; class Spirochaetia; order CADAEX01; family CADAEX01; genus WQTU01. The sequence continues at coordinate 8,601 of WQTU01000073.1, read as the reverse complement.
TGGCACGACAGATAAATGATAATATTCCTGATCTGCATAATAATTTAGGCATTGTTTATTATCATTTATCTGATTTCGAAAATTCAGAAATTGCTTTTAGAAGAGCGATTTCTCTCAATCGTAGATTTGCTGAGCCACATAATAATCTTGGTTTTTTATTTATTACTAAAGGTGAATATAATCTTTCACAAAAATATTTTGAAAAAAGCATTGAATTGAATCTTGTCAATTTTCCGCTAAGAGCAACAAGCTTTGCAGGGCTTGCTATTATCAGCATGATAGGCAACAATATTGAGCAGGCAAGGATCTATAAAGAAGCTTCAATCAGGCTTGATTTTAGAATGAGCAACTTAAATTATTTAATTAATACATTGAAATGGAGTAATAGACTTATTGAAATTTGGAGCAGGATATAATTTGCTTAAAAGGCTTTACTTCGCCAACCTAGGACGTTAGGCGAAGTAAAATCTGAATTTGCTGTAAGGTATGGCTTGACACAATTCAGAAACTATGCTAATTTTTAGATATACTAAAATTTATCAAAAAAGGGAGAAAAAATGATAAACAAAAGAAACTGGACTGGAATTTTGGCAGTAATATTGATATTTGGATTTTCGGGTATCGCCTATGCTCAAAGCCAAGAGGGGACATTTACTTTAACAGACATTCCACCTAAGTTTAATGGGTATTATGTTTTTCTTGGGGCTGAAAATAGACGTGTTGAACTTTTTGGTGCTCTAAGTATAGATTGGGCTGCTGAAACTGCAACTTTACCTCGCATTGTAAATGGTAGAGTAAGTATACCTATGTGGATTCTAATTGATGATGGACGAACAGAAGAATTAATGAGATATAATGGGAATCACTGTGTTGAGCTAGAAATTGTGATACTTAATTCAGCAATTCTTAATGATGATTCAGAAGAAATAGCGTATATCTTTTTTGATTCAGTACGTTTTTCAGATGGTAGTGCCACAATGTCTTTTTATGACAATGACGAATTTGAAGTATTTTAATAATATAAAAAATCCATGAAAAGATTTTACTTCGCCTAACGACGTTGATGAGAAAACAAAGCCTATTGCTGGTACTTGCGGCAGCGCTTTTTATAGGATGCGCCACTGCAGGACGCGGAACTGACCGGCTTTCCCTTATGGAAGCCATAGAGCAGTCTGCCAAAATAATAGCCTCAGAAATTCCGCCCGGCAGCCGTGTAGCAATCGCGGCTTTTGAGTCCGGCAGCGATAATCTTTCTGACTTTATAATTGAAGCATTGACCAACGCACTTTTTTACCGGGATATTTTTACTGCTGACAGGCAGGCCATTGGTTTTGCCTTTGGAGAATTTGACTTACTGGTTTCCGGTTTTATTTGCGATGAAAGCGCTCAGGCCATAGGCAGGTTCCTTGGCGCACAGCTTACAATAACCGGGCAGTTATGGGATTTTGGCTCAATATACAGCTTTCAGGTCAGGGCAGTACATACGGAAACAGCCGCTCCTGCCTGTTTTCCCCATTTTGATCTGCACAACAATATGGCAATGCGGCGTTTGCTCAGAGCCATAAATAATCAGCGAAGAGTAGCAAGAACAGATTTACACCTGCATCAAGAAAGACCTGTGCCGGATAATGCAGGGTTTTACCTGGATCGCGGCATAAACCTTGCTCTGTGTAATAATTTTTATCCGGCAATCGAAAAGTTCAATGAGGCAATACGGCTGGATCCGTATTTTGCAGCAGCATATCTCCTGCGCGGCAGGGCCCTGTTTGCCAGTGCGTCTGATCGAAGGTGGGGTGGTATTCGCAGGGTTTTTTTTTGGATTGGAGACAGCCCGCGGTTTAGCCCTGAACAGGCTAGTGCCCATGAGCTGGTCATGGCGGACTTTAGCCAAGCCATACAGCTGGATCCGGATAATGTCAGAGCCTTAAGGGATCGCGGTCATGCACATAGACTTAGGGGCGACTTTGATCTGGCCATAGCGGACTATAGCGAGGCGATCCGCCTTGAGCCTACTGCTTTGATGTTTAATAATCGCGGCATTACGCATAGCGACAGAGGCGATTTGGACCTGGCAATCGCGGACTATAATGAGGCGATCCGCCTTAACCCCAATTTTTATCATGCGTTTAACAACCGCGGCAATGCACATTTCAACAGAGGTGATTTGGACCTGGCAATCGCGGACTATAATGAGGCGATCCGGCTGAACCCCAATTTTTCGTCGTTTTTTAACAACCGCGGCCTTGCACATTTCGACAGAGGCGATCTGTATCTGGCAATCGCGGATTATACAAGGGCGATTTTGCTGAACCCTAATAATGTACAGGCTTTTAACAACCGCGGTCATGCGCTCAGAGTTAGGGGCGACCTGGATTTGGCCATAATAGACTTAAGTGAGGCGATCCGTCTTGATCCTACTGCTTTCAGGTTTAGTCAGCGCGGTCGTGCATATTTAGCCAGAGGCGACTTTGATCTGGCAATAAAGGATTTAAGCGAAGCGATCCGCCTTGAGCCTACTTCTTTGAGATTTAATAATCGCGGCATTGCACATCACGGCAGAGGCGATTTTGACCTGGCAATAGCTGACTATACCGAAGCGATCCGTCTTAACCCCAATAATTCAAGGGCGTTTTACAACCGCGGCAATGCACATAGAGTCAGAGGCGATTTTGACCTGGCAATAGCTGACTATACCGAAGCAATCCGTCTTGACCCCGAGTTTTCAATGGCAATTGTTAACCGGGGTATTGTGCATAGAGCCAGAGGCGATCTGGATCTGGCCATTGCGGATTATACCGAGGCGATCCGCCTGAACCCAAATGATGCACTGGCGTTTTTTAACCGCGGCATAGCGTTCAGGTTTAAGGGCGATCTTGATTCAGCCGCTGCGGACTGGGAAGCCGCTTTGCGGATAAACCCCAACCTTCCCCGGGCGAGGCAGTGGATAGAAGAAATACAGAGCCAGAAAAATGGCAAATGCCTTTTTTCGCCATGCCCGTCTACTTGACTAAGTATATATCGCGGTATATATTAAATATTAAGAGGTAAATTATGCAAACTGCACGTTTATTTGTAAATGGTAGAAGTCAAGCAGTTAGGCTTCCAAAAGAATACCAATTTCTGGGTGAGAAAGTATATATACAAAAAGTAGGAGAAGCCGTTATTTTAGTCCCATTCGATAAAGAATGGGAAGTATTTTTGCATGGTTTAAATAGTTTTTCAGATGATTTTATGTCTGAAGGAAGATTTCAAGGAAATGATCAAGAAAGGGAAACATTATAATGTACATGCTTGATACTAATATGTGTATTTACATTATAAAGAAAAAAACAGACAGCGTTTTAAAAAAAATAAAGCAGAACCAGAGTAAAGGATTATTCATTTCTTCAGTTACACTGGCTGAGCTGGAATTTGGAATTGAAAATGCAAATAGTTTATATAAAGAAAGAAACAAAGTTGCACTAATGGAATTTTTGACAATAATAAAACTAAAATATTTTGAAGAAAATGCTGCAAAAGAATTTGGAATTATAAAAAAGAATTTAAAAGATAGAAATTGTTTAATAGGAGCATATGATATGTTGATAGGAGCTCATGCAAAATCATTAGAAATGATATTGGTTACAAATAATACAAAAGAATTTGAACGAATTGAAGATTTAAAAATTGAAAACTGGTTATAAAGTGCGCAACAAGCACAAACGGTATACGCTGCGCCGTCTATTCGGCGTCGTATACCTTGAACGTTAGAAAAGGTATCGAATTTCGCCGATAAACTCATTCATGCGTTTTTGCCCTGCGCCAATGCTAAACTTTTTGCAAAAAATTACTTTGTTAGCCAAGTTGTCATAGCTGGAAAACTACCTTCGCATATTATTAACAGCTTTTAGCGCAAGAGCAGCTATCACCAGTATTAATGGTGTGTAGGCAAATACCATATCTACGGCAGTGTTGGAAACCACTATTCCGAAAAACATCAGTGTTTTATGAATTACAGAGGCGTAAAATATAATAACTGCAATAACGATAAAAACCCAGCTTATGTCCCGTGTTTTTACCCAAACGACAATTGCAATAAATGCGGCTATGCCTGCAAGAATGTTATCTGCAAATATAAAAAAAATCTGATCGTTCATCCAAGACTCCTTATAATATTATAAGCTGTGTCCAAAAACAATTTCTGCTCTCCTTCTGATATTTCGGCAGGAAGCGCAGAGATTTGATCAAAACATGGCTGAATTAAAATTTTCTTTTTTAAAAAAGTTTTAAAAATCATATCGTGATTTTCTTCATTATAAACCGGAATAAGATACGGACCTTTTACGCTCCAAAGCTTCTCAAGTTTGGGCGCGTATTCGCTCCAAAGAGCATAGGGCTCTTCTTCCAGAAATTTTATAAGATTATAAATTATATTGTTAAGCCCTGCCAGCACAACAGGCGAGGGAAAATAATTATTTTCCAGCCCGCCATATTTGCAAGCGCTTGAAGAAAGCAGAATTATCGGCGCAGCGTCGCCGGGGAAGGGCAGCACAGGCGAAACATAAGTAAAGTCATTTAAGTATTGTTTTAGCGGGCTGCCGCAGAAGGGAAACCACGAATATATATAATTGAAGATTTCAGGTATTTCCCGGCGGACAGAGCTTTGTGAGCAGAGGTTCTCCTCCGGCAAACTAGGAGCAGGCGTTTTGCACAAAGAATATTCTCTGCCTTCTCTGGCGGACACATATTTACACAAATCTTCTTCTGTTTTGAAATAAGCGATGCGTATCTGATTTGCGGCGGGGGTTGCAGGATTCGCGCCGGACTCCGCCAGCTTTGCGATGCCTTTTTCTATTTTTTTTATATATCCTGATGGAAAATTATAAAAATTGCTTTTTTCTATTTCGTTTTTAAGCGCAAGCGAAAAACCACGCGGTCTGCTCCCCAGAATTGCTTTTCCGCTTTCCTGAAAAAAATCGAGGTACTTTTCGCCATTGTTCGCATAGAGTCTGTACCCGCGAATTCTTTTTATAACTGGCATCTCTTGTCGCGCCTGAGGCAAAGGTTTTTCCGAAAAATTTTGCATAGATGATTGACTCTAATATACATTTTTAATTTTTTCAAGATTAGCGTAATCCAGCAAAAATTTTGCTGTTCTTCCATCTTCGAATATTACAACAGCAATAGCTCCCTCTGCTTTGCTCGACCATTTTTTTACAATCTGCCCTTTGCCATATTTTTTGCAGTAAACCAGATCTCCTTCTGCCAGCTCGCCGGGGTTTTCCGAAGAAGAAGCCCGTACGGGTCTGGCAAACTCTTGCCCCTCGCCGGAAAGGCTTCGCTTGTAGGCGCTTGATCTGCTGGAATTGCCGGATGGCGAAGTCCGGTGCAAACCGGGAAACATGCGCTCGTCCGCGTTCGCCCAGCCGCCGCCTGCGGAGCTGCAAAGGTTTTCCAAAACAACAAGGTCTTCGGGTATTTCCGAAAGAAAGCGGGATGGTTTAATAAAATTATGCGTTTTCCCCCAAATCATTCTGCTGCGGCAGAAGGTCATGTAGAGCTCTTTTCTTGCCCTGGTTATACTCACGTAAAATATTCTTCTCTCTTCTTCTATGTCTTCGTTGCTTTCATTGCTTCTAAACCCAGGAAAAAGCCCCTCTTCAAGTCCTGTTATAATAACCCTGTCGAACTCAAGCCCTTTTGTATTGTGCATTGTTATGAGCGTTACTCCGGTTGGAGATTCTTTTTCTGATCCTGATGATGTCCTGTCGAGCTCTGTGTTTTCAATAAAAGATATAAGACCTTCGAACGAGTATGGGAAGTCCGCAGCGTGGTTTACCAAGCCTTCGATGTTTAAAAGCTTTTGCGTATCGCCTGCTTTATCCTGCTCCCTGTAATATGCAGCAAGCCCTGTAACAGAAGCGCATTTTTTTACAAAAGCCGAGAGATTTACTTCTCTGACCGCGGCATTGCGCTCTTTGCCAAAGCAGGCTTTAAGTTCTTCCAAAATCCGGGAGAAATCCTGTAACCCTTTTGCAGCTTTGCCGGAAGCTTCTTTGTCTGCGGCGTTACACGCCTTTAGTAAGTCTCCGCCAAGCCCTGCAGCAGCTTTTACAATTTTTTCGAGCCCTGCTTTCCCGATTCCCCGCACCGGCTTATTTGCAATCCTTCTAAAAGCAGCTTCGTTTTTTGGATTAATAAGAAGTGCAAGATAAGCAAGAATATCTTTTACTTCCTCTCTTTCAAAAAACCTTAAAGCGCCTACAATCTTGTAAGGAATTTTAAGTTTGGAAAAATACAATTCAAACTCACGCGACTGAGCATTGGTTCTGTAAAGAATAGCGGTATTACTGTAGTTTCCGTCTGCAAGCACATCTGCACAAAACCGCGCTTCATCCTTCTCTGTTTCAAGAACAGCGACAATGCTTTTATTTACCGCAGCTTTTTCTGTCCACAATTTTTTGCCAAGCCTTTCCCGGTTATTTGCAACCACTGCTGATGCAATATCAAGAATATTGGAAGCAGATCTGTAGTTTTGCTCAAGCTTGATTACCTTTGTGTTTTTAAAAACTTCCGGGAAAGTAAGAATGTTTTTTACCTCTGCTCCGCGAAAACGGTAAATAGACTGGTCGTCATCTCCAACCACTGTAAGATTTTCGCCGCTGCCTGCAAGTAGTTTTAAAAGTTCAAACTGCGCAGCATTGGAGTCCTGGTACTCATCAACCAAAATTATTTTAAAACGCTGCTGAAGCCTTTCTCGTATGGCAGCATTATCTCTTAGCAGAATCCATGTTTTCATAATAAGGTCGCCGAAATCCGCCCCGTCTGTTGAGTCAAGCTTCTGCTGATACTCCTTGTATATATCAGGAAAAAGAGGGTCAAGTGAAATTGGCGTCAAGTTATCGTTATACGAAAGACAGTAGTCTTTTGCTCTGCTTATCATATTTGCATAAGGCTTCAAATCCTTTTTTCTTTCCCCGCCGCCCCATGCCGAATGTATCAGAGTGAGCATATCTTCATCATCATGTATTGTGTAATTGGGGCTAAGATTTACAGGCGCGCCGTTTCTTCTTAATACCCAGGCGCCAAAAGAATGAAAGGTGCGAATCATCGGCGGCGCGCGGAGAATTGTATCTGTGTAATCCCTGAGGATTGCGGAAACCCGCTCTTCCATTTCTTTTGCTGCTTTGTTTGTAAAAGTAACTGCAAGAATCGATGCGGGGTCTGCGCCTTTTTTATCTATCAGCCAGGCGATTTTGTTTGTGATTGCATTTGTCTTGCCAGAGCCTGCGCCCGCGAGAATAAGCAGCGGCGAGCCTTCGTGAACAACAGCTTCGTACTGAGGCGCATTAAGTTTTTCAAGATACGGGGGTCGTTTTTCCATATTAATAAAAGAATAATCCTTTTTCAGAGAGATTATACGAAATAATCCTGCTGTAAATCAACTGCGAGGCGATTGTGAAACAGATACAATATTATCGCTTTTCCCAAAACTTCAATTTTGGGAAAAGCTCAGTTCAGCTAACTATCGGCAGAAACTTTAAACTTTTCTGTTTCCTGTTTAAGGCCGGTAAAGTTTTTGTTGTTCTCCTCACTTATTTCCTGTACATGATTTATTGCGGTCTTTATCTGCGTCATGGCTCCGGTTACTATTTCTTCCATACCGTTTATCACCTGACCGTTAATATCCATAAACTCAGATGTCCTTTCCGTCAACTGTATCATTGAATTGGATACGCCGTCAGTTCCCTTATTGACCGATACGGAGATCTCTTTAAGACGGCCAACTGATTCAAGGATTTGCCTGCTCCCGGCTTCCTGTTCTTCCATGGCGGCGCGGATATTCTGCTCATGATCCGAAACTGTTTTCACGCCCGCGTCTATGTAGCCAAAGCGGGTAAGCACATCAGCGGAAGATTTGGTAATACTGTCTATTGACGCTTTTACCTTTTTTAACATATCTGTCGTGGTTTTTGATTGTTCGCTTGATAATTCGGCAAGCTTGCGAATCTCTTCGGCCACTACCGCGAAACCTTTCCCCGTTTCTCCGGCATGAGCCGCTTCAATGGCAGCGTTCATGCTCAATAAATTCGTCTGACTGGCAATGTTTTCCATTACAGAGTTGATCTCTAAAAGTCCCTCGGAGTCCCGGGCGATTTCCTGTATCTTCTCGGCAACCGTTTGGAGTCCTGTTTTGCCATGCTCCGACGCTTCCATCAAAGCCTGGACATTTTTTACGTTTTCTGCCAGTGTTTTGCTTACCGACTGAATATTGGCAGTCATTTGTTCAATCGCGGAAGAGGAAGTGCTTACGTTATTGGACTGCTCTTCTACCAGTTTGGTCAGGGTGCTAACATCACTTCTTATATCACTCAAAGCATCATTCGTTTGTTTGTCTACCTCCAATGCTTTGTTTTTCAACTCCTTCATTGTTTCAAAGTTGTGCGAAATATAATCTACTGCCTCCGATGTTTTCGCCATATTGGCGGCAAGTTCAGAGCTGGTATTGGTAAGGGCGTTGACCTTGTTTTTTATGGCTTTTACAAGGTTACCAATATTGTCCAGAGTTTTATTGAAATAAAGGGCCATATCGCCGATTTCATCTTTAGAACTGACCGGAAT
>WQTU01000072.1 GCA_009786125.1 Spirochaetota bacterium | reverse complement strand
TCTGTTCTGTTCTGTTCTGTTCTGTTCTGTTCTGTTCTGTTCTGTTCTGTTCTGTTCTGTTCTGTTCTGTTCTGTTCTGTTCTGTTCTGTTCTGTTCTGTTTTGTTCTGTTCTGTTCTGTTCTGTTCTGTTCTGTTCTGTTCTCCCGAATATTGTCTGGAATGAAAATACATCTATTCTTAAATCTTCGGGATACGCCTCCGGCTATGTTCTGGCATGGTCTTATATGTTCAATTCTGTTCACGGTTTTGCCTCTGTCTTTTTAGATTATATAACATTATACACTATTTTTTAGGAAAAAAGAAAGTTTTTTTCATTTTTTTAAACGATTTTTCCACTTTTTTTTGTTTTACGGCAGGCTCCTTTATGCAAAAGATAAAATATCGCAACATGCTTAGGGAATTACTGATTAAGAACCTACCATTTTAAAAAAATAATAGTAGGTTCTTAATTTGACTCTAATCAGCGATTTCTTAGTATGCTATCGCCTAATCCTGTGATTCTCAAAATTAAACAAACTGCGCGGGCTGCCGGAGAACCTATCAGTTTATTTACCGACGAAGCGAGTGTCGCAACCTTTTATTATCTTGAAGATGTTCTCTTAAAATGATAGTTTTAAGAATCAGGGCTTTTTCGCTTGAAAAATAACTATTATGGAATATTTTGTTATTCAGTTGCTTACTGGAAAGGAAGAATCTTTTCTTAAATATGCTAAAAACTCTTTGTCCGAAGAAAATATACGTTTTTTCTGGCTGCGAAGGGAGCTTTTTATAAAAAAACTGGGGAAAATGAAGAAATCGGTGTCGTCAATTTTCCCGGGTTATATTTTTATTGAATCTGAAGATATTTCTTATGATTTTTATAAAAAGATAAGGCGGTTTCCTGGGTTTTGCAGGTTTTTGAGGAATAATGATGATATAAGAGCGCTTCCGCACGATGACAAGAGGCTTGTTTATCAATTATCTTCAAATGGAGAGATTGCGGGGATTTCAAGGGTCTATTTTAATGAGGATGACAGGATTCGGGTGATTAGCGGGCCTATGAAGGGACTTGAAGGTGAGATTGCTAAAGTGGATAAGAGGAAGAAACGGGCAAAAATCAGGTTAAAATTGTATGAGAACTCTTTTTTAATTGATTTTGGGTTTGAGTTGATTGAGCATTTTGAGGAATAGGCGTAGATGAAAAACAGAATTGTTATTATTGGGGCCGGTGAGGCGGGAAAATCTCTTGCGGCGGAGATTCGGAAAAAGGGTATCGCGGGAGAGATTGTCTGTTTTGTTGATGATAATAGGGAGAAAATTGGGGTTGAAATTGATGGTGTTTTAACTGAGGGACCTATTTCGGATATTCAGCGGATTCAAAAAAAGTATAAGGCAGATGAGGCGCTTATTGCGATCCCGAGTGCTCAGCGGAAGAGGATTAAGGAGATTTATGATATTCTGCAAAAGGGAAAGTTTAAGCGGATTTTGATTCTTCCTGGGATTTCGCAGATTATTGACGGGAGCGCGCATTTGATTCAGGCGCGGGAGATTTCTACGCTTGACCTTCTTGGCAGGAATCCTGTTGTTATTCCTTTGAAGAAGACACTTCAATATCTCAGGGATAAGCGGGTTTTGATTACGGGCGCGGGCGGGAGTATCGGCAGTGAGCTTGCGCGGCAGCTTCTTTCGGCGAGCGCTTCGAGGCTCTACCTTTTTGATCATGGCGAAAATAGTATTTACGAAATCGAGAAGGAGCTAACGCTTCTCCAGCGGGAGGGTGTTGGGGAAAAGGCTACGATTATTCCTATTATCGGGGAAATCCAGGACAGGGATTTTATTTCTTTTATTTTGAAGCGGGTGAATGCTGATGTTATTTTTAATTGCGCGGCCTATAAACATGTTCCAATGATGGAAGTTAATCCTGTGCAGGCTGTGCAGAATAATGTTTTTGGAACGAAAAATCTTGTGGATGCTGCGATTGAGGCCGGGGTAAAGAAGTTTATTCATATCTCTACGGATAAGGCTGTGGAGCCTATTGGGGTTTATGGGGCGACTAAGCTTATTTGCGAGGATATTGTTCTTAATAGTAATGGTCTTTGCGGTGAAGGCATGGGTTGCGATGGTGGCACGAAGTCGAAAACAGATTTTATGATTGTGCGGTTTGGGAATGTTCTTGGGTCTCAGGGAAGTATTTTGCCTTTGTTTAAAGACCAGATTTTGTGCAGGGGGCATGTAACTATTACTCATCCGCAGATTATGCGGTTTTTTATGACTATTCCGGAGGCTGTTTCGCTTGTTTTAAAAACTGCAGGTTTTGGGAAGCCTGGCAGTTTGTATATTCTTGATATGGGAGAGCCTCTTTTGATTAAGGATATTGCGGAACAGATAATAAAATTTTACGGGCTTGAGCCGGATATTGATGTTCCGATAATTTATACAGGCATAAGGCCTGGTGAAAAGTTTATGGAGAAACTTTGGCGGGATGATGAAAAAATTGAGAATACGGAAGTGCAGCGGGTTAATATTCTTATTGACAGAAAGGGACTTGGGGAGAAGCTTGATAAGCTTCTTTCGGAACTGCGGCCTATTTGCTATTTTGATTCGCGGCGGGCTAATAAATACAGAAACAGGCATTTGCTTAGAAAAATCTTAAAAAAATATATTCCTACTATAGAAAGGCCGGAAAATGAACCAGAATATTAATGATAAAGGTTGCGATAGCAATCCTTTTATCCCATTTGCCATTCCCTCCATAGGGAAAGAAGAAGAGGACGCTGTTGTAAAGGTTATAAGAAGTAACTGGCTTACTACGGGTAAAGTTACTGAAACTTTTGAAAATGAGTTTGCAAAGAAGATTGGCTCTAAACATGCAATAGCTGTTAATTCTGCAACGGCGGGGCTTCATCTTACGCTTGATTCCTATAATCTTAAAAAAGAGAGTTTTGTTATTACTCCGACTTATACTTTTACAGCAACGGCGGAAGTAACCCGCTATTTAAACTTGCACCCTCTTTTTGTTGATATAACTGAAGAAGATTACAACATAGATCCTCTCTTGATTGAGAAAGCTATTAAAGATAACAAAAATGTTTCTGCGATAATTCCTGTGCATATTTCGGGGCATTTGTGCAAAATGAAGGAGATAATGGATATTGCGGGAAAAAAGGGGATTCCTGTTTTTGAAGATGCTGCTCATGCTTTTCCGGTTAGCGAAGCACCTTCAGGCAGCGAAGCATTTGGCGGTGGTGCGGCATTCCTGAGGGGGAGCAATGGGGCTGGCAGAGCATCCGCAGGGAAATTTGCCGGCACATTCGGGGATGCTGGTGTCTTTTCGTTCTATGCAACAAAAACCATAACAACAGGCGAAGGCGGAATGATTGTTACAGATAACGATACAATTGCCAGGCACATGAAAATGATGAGGCTTCATGGAATTGACAGCGATATCTGGGACAGATACAAAGCAAAAGACAAAAAGTGGTACTACGAAGTTAAAGCTCCGGGGTTTAAGTATAATTTAACGGATATTGCAAGCGCTATTGGTATTGAGCAGTTAAAAAAAGCAGATGTGTTTAAGCTAAAGCGCACCAGAATTGCGGAATTATACTCGGCAGCTTTTCGCGAGTATGATTTTTTGACGCTGCCGCCTGCTTCCGAGAGTCACTGCTGGCACCTCTATATCATCAGGGTAAATAACGCTAAACTTAAAATAAGCAGGGATGAGTTTATTCAAAAGCTGCTTGACAAGGGAATCGGCGTATCTGTTCATTTTATTCCGCTGCATATTATGCCATATTATAAAAATTGTTATGGCTTTAAGCCCGAAGATTTTCCGAGATCAATGGAAAAATATTTAACATCCATAAGTCTTCCGATATATCCGTCTCTTGATGATGAAAAAGTTCAATATATAATAGACAGTGTTATAAAAATAGGTTCCGGCAACTATGCCGGGCAGGTGTAGTTACCTAAAGTAAGGGGGCGCAGTTGGCTACAAAAAAAAATCAACTTTTTCTAAATGATTATTATCTTCCCAATATGCTTAATGCCCGAACATTCAGATCAGAAACAACCAGGGGAATAATAAAATCCGCAAAACTCCCCCATACAATCGAAAAAAACTTTACTATAATATCATCTAACGACATTACGGGAAAAAAGGAAATAAACTATTTTAATAATCAGATTCCAATTCTTGCAGACAAGACGCTAAATTATGAAGGCGAGCCTATTTATATTATAACTTATGCAGATGAAGACTCATATAAATATGCTGCAGATGAAATATTTCTTGATATAGAAGAAGAAACGCCTTTTTCGTTTGATGTAGAAAGTGCTTTTGGTAATGAAATACCTGAAGAACAGATTGTTTTTAAAAAAACTTATTCTCTTTTGGATGACCGTGAAAGCAAAATAGACTTTGCGCAACTTGATGAAAGCAGATTCCCGGAGGCTGGCGATGATCTTTTGCTTCAGGTTGATAATTTTTATGTTAATCAATATCACTCAAGGTATTGCGAACCGCACGGGGCAGTAGCGCAGCCGGAAAAGGGCGGAAATATAACGATTTACACGGTTACGCAATGGCCTGCTCATGTACAAAAAAGCGTGGCCGAAGCGCTTGGGATAAATCAAAAAAATGTTAAAGTAATTATTACTGCAGTAAGCTCCCCGCTTGAAGGGAGAATATGGTACCCATCTCTTATATCGTGTCAGGCAGCAATAGCTGCCTGGAAAACAGGCAAACCTGTAAAATTATTATTGTCAAGAGAAGAAACTCACAATTACACACCTGCTCAATTTCCATTTCGAGTAACTCTAAAATCAGCTATATCCAGGATAGGGAAATTGAAAAAAATGGAGATCAATCTGGAAATCGATGCGGGGGCATATCCGGTAATTATGGACGAGTTATATGAAAAATCTTTTTTTTCTGCAACAGGTTTTCTTGGCTGTTCGGATGTATCCATGAATCTTTCTGTAATAAAAACAAGTAAACCTCCCATGTCATTTATTTCAAGTTTTAATTTTTCGCAGCTTAATATTTCTTTGGAAAAACATATCTCCAATATGACCAGAAAATTGGGATTAAGCCCTGCAGAGTGGAGAAAAAAAAGTGTTTTAGGAGAAAATGTAAATATAAATAAGTATTGGGATGTTCAGGAAGATCTCAAAAAGACCGTAGCGTCCAACATGGAAAGTGTTCTTTCAGTTATTAATTCTGTTTCTGCGTTATCTGATTTTGAAAGAAAATATGCCTCTTTTGAGCTTATGAGAACAAACAGAAAAAACAACAGAAGCATCAAGTTCTCAGGGATTGGGTTTTCGTTGAATTTTTTTAACAATACAATTCTTAAATCAATGGAAAAAGAAAAATTAACAGTAAAAATGACGCTTGATAATTCTTCAAATTTAAATATTTCTACGCTTACTGTTCCGGATGGCAATCATAATTACGATATATGGAGAAAATATTTGGGAGAGCTTTTAGGAATTTCTTCGGAAAAGATATATGTGCTCCCCCACAGGACAGACCTTGCGCCGCCATCTGCTTCTTATGTTTTTTCAAAAGGGCTTGGCGGGTTTAGCGAATTGTTAAAAAAGGCTTCCGTCAATATGCAGCAAAAAAGATTAAAAAGCTCTCTGCCTATAGAAGCTACAACTTCGCTTTCGCTAAATACTATTAATAAAAGCGATCTTTCCTGGGGAGCTGCTGTAGTTGAACTTTCTATAGATAGTTTTACATATGAAATTGAAACAAAAGGAATCTGGTGCTGTTTTGACTGCGGACATATTTTAAATAAAGACAGTATAGATAAAAGTGTATATTCCGGAATTATTGACAGCTTTAACTGGATATACGGAGCAGAGCGTTTTTCTTCCGACAAAATAAGGTACTTGCATAACGATAGCACCTGGCACTTTGTAAATATACCAATATTTACAGAATATAATAACGTAACAAAAAAAAATAAGTCATTTGATATAGGGGACTTACCTCTTTCTTTGATTCCTGGAGCTTACTATAATGCGCTTATACAGGCTTTAGGCAAAGATATAAATAATATTCCAATAACTATTGATAAAATTGATGCTATTCTTAATGCTGGCAGGTAAAAATGATTATAAAATTTGTATTAAATGGTATTGAAGAAACTGTAGATATCAACCCGCTTACCCGTCTTTCAACAATGCTCCGGGAAAAATTTGGGCTCTTATTAACAAAGGAGAGCTGTTTAAATGGAGAATGCGGAGCATGTACTGTATTACTCGATGGCGTGCCTGTTCCTTCCTGCCTTGTTCTTGCGTTTACTGTAAAAAATAAAGAAGTAATTACGCTTGAAAGTTTTGAAAAAACGGAAGAGTGTGATATTATAAAAAAATCGCTTAAAAGTACGGGATGTTACCTTTGCGGGTATTGCAAACAGGGAAGATTATTGGTTATCCACCACCTTATAGAGAAACACAAAGAATTAAGTGATACAGATATTTTTAAAGCGCTTTCGGGCAATATGTGCGAATGTATAGATATTAAATCCATAAAAAAGGGCGTAAAACTCGCACATCTTACCATAAGAAGAAAACAGAAAGCAGGGAAATATTAAATGTCAACAATATTTGAACCAAAAACAATAACTTCTCTTTTGAATTTAATGGAAAAATATCCGGACTCCTTAATGTATTCCAGCGGTCTTGAGCATATTCTCAGATGCAGAGAAAAAACTGTTTCAATTGATAAAAGTATTATCTACATAGGAAGAATTGAAGACTTAAAAAAAATGAACCGCACAGAAAGATATATCGAAATAGGAGCAGCAACCAGAATTGATACCATTATCGATAAAGGAAAAAACATAATTCCGCCAATATTGCTCAAAGCAATGAAAAATATTACTCCTCCAAATTTTAAAAACCTGTTAACAATTGGCGGCATAATTTGTACAAGAAATCAAAGAACCGGGATTTTTTCTGTACTTTCCATACTTGATGCACAGCTTGAAATAAGATCAAAAAGTTCCACAAAATGGATTAGCATAAACAATTTATTTTCCGGCAATGAAATAAGTCTTGCATCCGGCGAAATTATTACAAAAATAAAACTGCATTTTATGGATTACGACATCAGTATACACAGAGAAATTGACAATGACTTTTTAAGCGAAGGACCTATTACTTTTTCGGCAGTAATGGGGCTTGCAAAAGAAAATATAAATTTCGTAAAATTCATATTTAGCACTTCCGATACTTTTATTATCCGAAATAAAAAAATAGAATCTGATCTAAAAGGTCAGAATATCCCGGTAAACGATAAGCTTGCAGCAACAATAATTTCACAATTTTCCGATCATCTAGATAAAAAACATAGCTCTATTAAAACTCACAGAAAAAATATAATTATAAATACCCTTAAATGGTTTATGAAAGAGTCATATTACGATTATTAAATCCTTCACCTGACTTTGTTTTGCTTGCGGCTGGGATGCTTACTATGGCCTCTCGGCTTTAATCCGCGCACGCTCATCCGCCGAAGAAGTGAGGGGTGCGGGCATGCTTGCATGCACATGACCGAACGATGCGGTGGACAAAGGGGCTATGCCCCTTATGTCTCGCTTCGCTCGAAATCGCTTGCGCGTCTTTCGCCTGCGGCCATCCATGACTGTCACCCTCTTGCAGCCACGTTTCGCATCCCAGTCTCCAGCCACCTACGCCATTTTCGTTACTACATTAGCGAATAAACATCAGCGATAATTGCGGAACAAATGTTATAATTATTACAGCAAGAAGCATAATAAAAAAGAAAGGCACTATTGATAAATATATCTTCTCAAGCGGCTGTTCAAATCTGTAGGATGCCAAAAATATATTAAGCCCCACCGGCGGAGTAATATATCCAAGTTCAAGGTTCGCAAGGAATATAATTGCAAGATGCACAGGATCTATGCCATAAACTTCCGCTAACGGAATAAGAAGCGGCACTATAACAAGAATTGCCGAGAAAATATCCATAAAGCAGCCTATAATTAGAAGCGCTATATTAAGCAGAATAAGAAAAACAATTTTTGATGTTATACGTGCAGATACCCATTCGCTAAATCGCTGCGGGATCATCTCGTCTACCATATAAAAAGAAAGCGCCTTGGACATTCCAAGTATAATTAATATACCGCCTATAACAGGTACGCTCTTTTTTACAACAGCAATAAGTCCCTTAAAATCTAGATCTCTGTGTATAAAAACTTCTACAATAAGAATATAGGTTACAGCAATTGCTGCTGTCTCGGTAATTGTTGCCCAGCCCGAAAAGTAACTTATTATAATAATAAAAGGAAGGAGAAGTTCCCAAAAACATTCTTTCACGCCCTTAATAAGTTTCAAAAAATTTATTTTCTCGCATGGTATTTTGTGTTTTCTGGTATACACTATTCCCAGTGTTGATACTGACAAAACAATAAGAATTCCTGGAAGAATACCTGCAATAAATAGTTGTCTTATATCAAGGTTTGCAGTAATTGCATACAATATTATTGGCAGGCTTGGTGGAAAGAGCAAGCCAATACTGCCTGAAGATGTTAAAATACCTGTTCTGAATTTTTGATCTACTCCGTAGTTTTGCAGAATTATATACATAAGCCCGCCTACAGCAAGTATTGTAACGCCGGAAGCGCCTGTAAATGTTGTAAAAAAAGCAGAAATAAGAACTGCGGCTATTATTATTCCCCCGGGGAACCAGCCAAAACTTTCCTTGAAAAAATTAACAAGCCTTTTTCCTGCCTTGCTTTCGGACAATATAAATCCAGTAATGGTAAACAACGGTATAGCGGGAATCATATTGCCTGTAATGGCAACATACATTTCATTCATAATTATTTCTGTGTAGCCGCCCCATGCAGAAAAAAGTATATATGCAATACCCCCAAGAACAATAAAAATAGGAGCGCCAAGCACACCTGCTAAAACAAGTAAAAAAATTACAATTGCTTTTGTGGCTTGTACCAAAGCAATTGAACCATCCGTCAGGCTGTTAACAAAACCGGGTAAATTATATACGTTATTGGCAAATGAAGGTATGCAAAAAAACAGCCCCACCAATATCAGGGCTATTAAATAACCGGCTTTTTTCGAAGAAGAGGGGGCTTTTTTAAATATCTTAATAATCTCATTTATAGCCATCCCAAGAAAACAGACAGGCATTATAGCTACTAAAAATCTGGTGCTCAAATAACCTATTCTTTCATTTGCTCCAAACGCAATAAAAATAAAATATATAGATGTTATAAAAAATGCAAGTAAAAGTGAAATTTCAATTATCTTGCAGAATGAAGTGGTTGCTCTCTGAAACCTCTCGGGGATATACTTTCTTCCCGCTTCTATTGCCAGATGTTTTCCGTTAAGTGTTGCAATATAGCTGCCCAAAAAAGCAATCCACAAAACTATATGCCTCATAAGCGCATGAGAAGCAGTTATTCCTGTTTGAAATAAGATTCTTATAATTACTTCCAATACAGGAATGGCGGAAAGTAATATAACTAAGCTGGTTATAGTTATATTTATACAGTATTCGAATTTGCTTTTTTTATCTGCTTCTTCTAAATTCATCTATATATCTTCTGACTTCTGCCTGAATTTGCGGGGAAAATGTTTGCTGCTTATAAGGTCCGACGCTCTCTCCTATAACTTGTTCCCATTCTGCAAGAGCAGACTGCGTTACCGGAACAACAGTAAAGCCTTGCCGTCTCATTACTTCGATTCCTGCGTTTTCAGCTTCTATCATTCTGGGATAAAATTCTCTAAAAATCTCGGCTGTTCTCTGCAAAATCATGGGTCTATAGCGCTCGTCTATTCTCCGCCATGCCCTTTCGTCCATTACAAGAAGACAATATACCGGACTTATAGGCATATCAAGCATAAAAGGAATATGCCGTGTAATGCCCATTGCACTTACTGCGTATGGAGTCAAAAATGTGGCATCAACCATATTGTTCTGCAGCCCGAGCCCTATATCAATAAAATTCAAAGGTATAACTCTAAAACCGCTTCTCTGCATTACCTGAATTGCTGATTGATCAACTCTGTCTACAGCAAGCCTTATTCGCCTAAGATCATCCGGATAAAGAACTTTTGTTCTGCTAAACCATCTTACCCAGCCTGTGTTTGTCCAGCCAAGAGCAACAAAGCCATTTCTCCTGAGCTCTCTCTCAAATGATGGTCTAATTCTTTCAAAAACAAAATCAAACTCTTCATCATCTTTTATGAGCATTGGAATACTAAGCACAAAAAGATCATCAGATATATTTTTCATGCCATACGGAGTAAAAGCAGCAGCATGTAATCTTCCAAGTCTCATTTGCCTTAATATATTTTCTTCATCGCCCATTGTGCCGCCGGCATGAATTATTACATTAATTCTTCCATTAGATATTCTTGTCCATTCTGCTGCTACCTCTTTAAGCGCTCTTTCCCATATGGAGCCGGCAGGAGCAACTGTGCCTATTCTTATTGTTTGCGCAAAAACAGTTGTTGTTGACATAAAAATAAGAAGCAGTAAAAAAAGCTTTTTCATATAATCACCTAATATTTTTTGCATTATTCGTTATCCAAAAGATAATCATCAATTAGAAAAAAATTTTCTATATTATTCAAAAGCCATATAGCTCTTTGTCTGTTTATTGTATTTTCCAGTCTGTTTAGGGGATATTGATTTACATCAAAAGATATGGCTTTTTGAAGCGCTTCCCTGAATTCAATCAGACCTTTGCCTGTCTGATCTCTGGTAGCTACAGTTGTGGCAAAGGCAATATGCGGCGATATTCTCCTTCCTGCTGATAATTCAAGCGCTCTTTTATAGTGATATCTGGCTTTTTCTAAACTGCCGCCCATGCTCTCGGGCATTGATGCGTAAAACATTATAAAATACTCGTGCAATGCACCATCGCCAAAATCAGGATCAAGTTCATAAGCAATAGACATTATTCTTATTGCAGTGTCTCTATAAATAGCAAGTGCTGGGTTTGTTATATCAATAGTTATCGCGCTCATTAACCCTGCGCCAAGCCAGTAAAGAGTCCCGGCATCTTCTTTTCTAAATCTATGTTCAACGGAATTTACGTCAGAAAAATCTATATTAATTCTATATTTGATTTCAAGAGATTCTCTTAAGTAATTGGCTCCCCTCATGTAGAGATTTCTTGCTCTGTTGCGCATTTCTGCCTGTTTTCTCCAATCTCTGTGCCCAAGTTTATCCGCAGGGATATGAACAAAAAGATTGGAATAAATAATAAAAAGTTGACCTGCTGTTGCTTTTAACTCATGATTCCTTGGATCATTTTCAATCAAAATCTCAAAAAGTTTTAATACAAAGGGAAAAGAATCTTTTACCAGTTGAGGGTCATCATCTCTTGAAAATACAGCCATTCCTGCTTCTCCCAATGAATTGGAGAGAGCTCTTGTTGCCATTCTATTTATGGAACAAGAAGAAAATGAAGTTATTATAAAAACAATTATAAATATAACCCATATTTTTTTAAAATAATTCATAAAAATCCTTTTCACAACCTGCTGCGCAATACCTCACCCCGGCATTCTTTTGAAGAACCAAAATTACTATTTATTATTACATAGTTTTATCATTTTTGTTAGAAGAGAGTCAAAAAGATTTGCAAATTTTTGTAAATCTTTTTGATTGTAATTTGTTTCTCTGTCAGTTTCCAATCCGGATTCTCTTATTGCATACATTATATTGCGTATAGAAAGTCTTTCTTTTATATTCTCCGGAGTATATTGTGTTCCTCTGTCATTAATAACATTTATATTTTTGCTTACGAGTTTTTCTGCAAGAGGAATATCCCTTGTTATAACAATATCGTTTTTTTCGGTATTATTAAATATATAATTGTCTGCTGCATCGAGGTCATTTTCTACTATTATATTTTTAACAATTTCTGAATTTTTATGAGGGATTTTCTTATTTGCAACCAATATAAGAGCTGTCTTTGTTCTTTCTGCAGCTTTTAAGACAACTTCCCTAACCTTTACAGGACAGGAATCTGCATCAATCCATATTTTCATATATTAACCGATGCCGCATATAATTTTCCATCGCCGGTTATGATGTATGGAAATGCACATGCAGGAATAATAAAGGAATCGCCATTTATAAAATCATATGAGCTATTTTTCCAGGGGAATATTACTTTGCATCCATTGCCAATATAAAAAAAGAATTCAAAATTTTTGGTTGATTTATTATAGATGTATTTGCTTTTATCTAATGAAATAACAGAAAAAACAAATTCTCCGGCGTCAGTAATATATTTTTTTACATTTTTTTTTGCCTTTGGTTTAATAATTCCTTTATCTAAAGAAGATTTCTTGAAAACACCAATTTTAAAAAGACCTTTTTTGTCAACATATTTTGTTGTTAGCCCGCATCTAAGCACATTATCGGAGTTCGCCATAATTTCAAATCCTGTGCCTGAAATATATGAATGAAGTTCTCCGGAAGGTAAAAAAAGCGCATTATGCGGTTTAACTTTTAAAGTATTCATAAAAAGCGGGGCAAGAACTCCTGGATCATACCCATAAACAGAGTAAAATTTATTTATTGTATCTGATATTATCCCATGCTTTTTTTTACAAATATTAAGTGCCTGATTTATAATTTTCTGTATGTTGTTTTTATCTATGGATAAAAGGTATTTAAAAAGCTTTTTAGTTCTCTTACCCCCGGGAGACACAGAAGCAGTTTGCTTTTTTATTTTTTCCCCTGCGCTTTCAAGAAACAGCGGAGAAAATTTCGATAAATTCGAACATATCTCTTTATAGTCTCTAAAACCTTTCATAAGATAAAAATCTGTTAAAGTATATATAAGTTCTGGTTTATGATTTTTATCCTTATAAGTCCTGTTATGAGCAGAAATATCAATCTTCTTTTTTTCTTCTTTGTCAAAGCCTTTTTCTGCTTCTTTCTTTGGTGGGTGGGCTTGTATTGAGAGGGGTTTATCTGCTGCAAGTATTTTGAACAAAAAAGGAAGTTCGCCATTGTATTTTTTGCTTACAGCTTTTCCCAATATTGCATAACTGTCTGTTTTTATAAATTCCGATAGTTTTATTTTCCTGTCATCAGAAACAGAGACCAGACCATCGCCATTTTCATGGCTGCCCATCCAAAGCTCTGCCAGAGGGGTTTTTTTTAGATCTTTTCTTTTTATAATATTTTGTATGCTGGAAAAAGACCCCCAGTCATAATTTTTTAAAACCGGAGTAAAATTATATGCCTTAATCAGATCTGTGTTAATGTAACTATTTGCTGACACTTTTATTAACCCAAAATAAAAGGTATTACGTGCAAAGCACGCGCAAAGCGACTGCCAGGCAGCTTGCCCGCGGTTCTCGCTTCGTCGGTAAATAAAACAACTCCTTAGCATATAAGGAGTTGTTTTTGGGTAGCGGCAGATTCGAACTGCCGGCCCCTTGCGTGTCGGGCAAGTACTCTAACCAACTGAGCTAGCCACCCAAAATAATATATTATGTGTTCACTTTATCGCTCGGTACATAAAGGACAAACCCTTTGTCTGCACCATTGCCCGCAACCCTCACTTTTGGCGTATGTGCAAAGCTCTGCAACAAAATGTTGCGTCTCTGGCACAACGACATTGATGTTATTATCCCGGACTTGTTACGAGGCGCGATCACGCAAAACGACCATCAGGCAGCTTGCCAGCAACCCTCACTACTTCGGTAAATATTAAAGACTTTTTAATACAGATGTAATTCTTTCAAGAACTTTTACACGATCAAGCGGTTTTACAATATAGTTT
>WQTU01000071.1 GCA_009786125.1 Spirochaetota bacterium | reverse complement strand
GATGACCTAAGCATCGAAATTGAAGAATCAGAACTCAGCATTGATGAGCCGCAGCAGGATGACCTAAGCATCGAAATTGAAGAATCAGAACTCAGCATTGACGAACCTCAGCAGGATGACCTAAGCATCGAAATTGAAGAATCAGAACTCAGCATTGACGAACCTCAGCAGGATGACCTAAGCATCGAAATTGAAGAACAAGAGCTCAGCATCGACGAACCTCAAGACGATGAGATTGAAGGAAAAGTAGAATTCAACATCGAAGACTCGGAACTCAACATCAATGAGTCGCAAGATGATATTGTAGCTATCGAAATAGATTCAATCATGAATGTAGATGAACAAGCTGATTGGACTAAGCGCAGACAAGAGACTATAGATAAGGTTGTTTTACAGGAATCTGCATACGAAGAAAATAAAAAAGAACTTGCATTTCTTGATGGAAAATTAGATGAGACTTCTGAAACTGAAAAAGAAATAACCGAGAAAGACTTTGAAGAGATAGACCTCAGCAGTCTGGACGAAGAAATAAAAGAAGATTTAGAAAAAGATTTTATTGACGAAGAAATTACAGCCGATGAAACTTCGCTGGAAGAATCTGAACTCAGTATTGACGAGCCTCAGGATGATGAGCTAAGTATCGAAATTGAAGAACCAGAGCTCAGCGTTGATGAGCCGCAAGACGAAATATCGCAAGACGAAGAAGTCATTGAAATAGAAGAACCAGAACTCAGTATTGACGAACCTCAGGATGATGAGATCATCGAAGTAGAAGAACCTAAAGCAAAAAAGGCTCCGACGCCAAAACAAAAGCAAAAAGAACCAAAGCCAACAGAAGCAGATGAAGCTATTGATAGTATCCCTGATGATCTTAAGACAGAGATAAAATCTGTGCTCGTATATCTTGATCAGCTCCTGGAAGCACTTCCTGATAAAAAGATAGATGAATTTGCAAAATCAGAACATTTTAAAACTTATAAAAAACTATTTAAAGAGTTGGGTTTAATGTAAATGGGTTTACTTGAAAAAATTATAAACAAACAGATTCAGGAAGAAAAAAAAACATATACCCGAGCTGAAATACAAAGTTTATTAAGAAAAGCAGAACAGGTCTTAACCGGAGGGTCTGACAATATACGAATAGACAAAAAAAAAACAGTAAATAACTTTACTTCTGCCATAAAAGATTTTAAAAAGAAAAAGAAGAATCTTTCAGTCCCATTGGATATTTTCAATTTATTTTTGGAGAATTTCAAGCTAACAAAAGGGGCTCTTTTTATACTAAATCAGGCATCTGAAAATTTTACAGTCTGGGCACTAGCAGGCTATGATTACACTACTGCAAACAGATTGCGAATTCCCGATCATGATGCAAAAGATATCTTTGGCGAAGAAAGAAAATCAATACTATTAAATGGCAATTTATTGCAGAAAATAAGTAAGTATTTTTCTTCCAGAGAATTTTCCAATCTAAATTCGGCTCTTTTTATACCATTTTTTACACGCAACAATGACTTATTTGCATTTCTTATGTTTTCACAATCTATCGATGACGATGAAACTTTTTCCGATATTTTAAGCCATTATGATGTTTTTTATTCTACTATTAACAGTGCCCTTCTCCACTTTTTTACCACAATAAAAATAAATCCAAATCATCCTGTTTTTATCCAGCAGGGAAATACTTATAACGCAATAAAAGACGCAATAGAAAAATACGGTTATTCAAATCTTTTTGTAGTATTTTTTAACAGCAGTAAATTTTTGAATTATGTATCCGGCATTATCGATACTAATTTCAAAAACAACTTTTATAACAATATTATAGATATTTTTTCTTCATTTATTTCAAATAACGGAAATATTTTTATTATCGACAATAATACAATTTCTATTTTAAAAGATGCTCCTTCTTTAAGTGATAAGGATATGATAACGCATCAAATATCTTTTTTTATAAGAAATCTTGTTACATCGGATCGAGATAATAAGAGAGTACTTGAAGAACAGAAAATTAAAGACCTTATAAGAGTTTTTCATCTGCCAAAAGAAAATGATGCCCTAAAACAGTTCTTAAATGATTGATTTTTATTTATCAAGAACAGGCAAATTAACTGCCAATATTAATGGTAAACAGATCCATTCGGGAATTGACCCGGAAAAAGAAGCAGAAAAATATCTGTTAGCACGCATAAAAAACAGCGCAACGCCATCGTTAATTATTATACTTTTCCCAGGTCTAAACTACCTCTATAATTCATTAAAAAAATATTTTCCGAATACAGATATTATTACGATACATCTTAACAGCGAAATGTACAATAATTCTGTAGCAAATATGCAAAGCAATAAGGTTTGGCATCCGGGTTCGGAGCTGCGGTTAAAGCAGTTTCTGTATAATAATATCAGGGAAGTAGAAGTAAAAAAGGTTCTCGTCTATACATGGGAGCCTGTAGTAAAAGCATTTCCTCTGGAGGCAAAAAAATACTCAGATATAGTTGAACAGGTGCTTACAGAATACAATTCAAATATATCTACTACAAATTATTTCGGCAAAAAATATATAAATAATATTTTTAGAAATATTATTGCAATCGAAAAAACAGCAATAATACAGAATATACAGAAGCCTGTAATTATTACATCATCCGGTCCTTCTGCGGAAAATGCAATACCATTAATAAAAAAAACCAGAGATTCTATTTTTTTAATTGCATTATCATCTTCTTATTCTATACTGAAATACAACGACATAAGACCTGATATAGTAATTTCCACAGATCCAGGCTATTACGCGGCTGTTCATCTTGACTCCCTGGAAGACGATGGGCAGCTAATTTGCACAGCTCTAACAGCTAACTTTGGAAAGCATGATAAAAATCCATTTCTTGTGATAAATCAGGGAACATTTATTGAAAATTACTTTTTGGAAAATTGCGGCATCCCGTATATAACTATTCCTCCAAATGGAACAGTGGCAGGCAGTTCATATTTTTTAACTGCTGCACTTACAAAGAGTCCTGTTATTTTCATAGGCCTTGATCTTTGTGCAAATGATATAAAAACACACTGCTCTCCCCATGCTTTTGAGAATATTATGTTCAGAAATCCGGCAAGAACAAATCCTTTGCTAGACATCTATTACAACCAGGCAGTTACAAACTATACGGTTAAAAATAATGCGAACCCGCACTGCAGAAGTTCGATGCAATTAAAAGCATATAACGGTTGGTTTAATACTGTTAATTTAGGCGAAAATTACTATCGTTTAAATCCTTCGGGAATAGAAATAAAAAAAATGAAAACACTTGATAACAAGGCAGCAGATGAACTTATCGCAGCTTCTTATCAAGATTTTTCGGGCAATGATAATTTTTACACATTGTATCTTATTGACAATAATAAACATAGAGCCAATGTTAAAAAACTTGCGCAACAGCTTATTCATAATCTTGAAGCAGATATTTCAGACTCTTTCCGCGAAAAACTTGTCGTAGAATATGATAAAAACTTGTTGTATTATTTTAATACATCAGAATATCTTGATCTTATTGATTTATTGCTGTCTAATTCAAAAGATGTTCTTAAAAAGAAATACTGCAGCCTTACAGAAGAGTGCATAACTTTTATAAAAAAAGAATTAACGAAAATAGAAAAGTATGAATGACCTGTTGTATAAAAAAAATATTCTGGCGCTCTCTTCTCATAACTCAAATCTTTCTTTGGAAATTCATTCTTTAAAACCTTTAAATAGTGTCATAACCCTGCCTGCAAAAGATGGGAATATGATTCCAGTTATAGAAAAAGGCAACACTAAAATTCAACTTCATTCCATGTATGATCCTGTTTCTGAAGCTGAAAAACTATATCAAACATCAAAAAAAGGGAGCTGCTTTATAGTCATCTATGGGCTGGGCGGCGGATACCATATTTTGCCTTATCTCAATGATGATTTTATTGAAAAAATTCTTATTATTGATACAGGAAAAAGGTATTTAAGAAAAATAATTGAAGATATAGATCTTACAGCTATTTTTACCGACCCAAAAGTAAATATATTGTTTGATCCTGATTTTGCAGAGCTCTCGGAATTTATAAGCGAAAACTATATTCCGGCGGTTTTTGGGAATTTAAATATTGTACATCTAAAAAATCGCGTGCAATCTGAGTCTCTTTTTTTTGAAAAAATAACAAATAATATTAATCTTATTCTTGATAAAGTTTTAAATGATTTTGCAAGCCAGGCGTTTTTTGGTAAAAGGTGGTTTAAAAATATTATAAATAATCTTAAATACGCGGAGGGACAGCAGGTTATTCCAAAGGCAAAACAAAAAGCTGCAATTGTTGGAGCAGGCACTTCGCTGGAAATGCAGCTAAACCATCTCAAAGAGAGTGTTGAAGACACACTTATTTTTGCATCAGATACTGCAGCAGGTTATCTTTTACTAAATGGCATAACTCCGGACTACATTATTTCCATTGATTGCCAGCATATAACTTATAATCATTTGACAGGTTATGATCTTAAAGATATTCCTGTAATTATCGAACTTGGTTCTCCGCTCTTTCTTTCCAGGTATTTTAAAAATAGAATATATGTTACATCCGGCAATCCATTGTCATGCCTTATTGCTTCCGTGTGGCGTTACTTTCAATATGTTGATACTGCCGGAGGAAATGTAAGTTACGCGGGGCTTTCAATTGCTTCGTCAATAGGCATAAATGAAATTACTTTATACGGCGTAGATTATTCATATATAAAGTATAAACCTTATGCAAGAGATACATTTATATATAAATACTTTAACAAAGACAGCATTAAAACAAATTCTCTTGAAAATTCTATTTATTCTTTTTCATCTGACAGTAACTTATACGAATGTTCAAAAAAAGATGTGTACAGTAATAAAAGAATGGATTTCTACTACAAATCTATTCTTTCGTATATCAAAAAAGAAGATATTAATGTAAAAGGCGCGCCTTTTTCTCCAAGAAAAATATATCATAAAAGTAAAAAGAAAAATACTGCAGATTATAAGTTGTTTTCTTCCGGCTCTCCAAAAATGCCGTGGAATGTTTTTCTTGAAGATTATAAGGAATCACTTAAAACCTTACCTGATTTTAAAAATCAATATAACAGATATATTACTTCTCTTTCAAAAAAAGAGCGGGAAATTTGGACAACAATTTATCCGGTATGCGCCACTTTTAGGAAAGAACTAAGAGAAAAAAACCTTTCAACTCCGCAAATATTGCACATAACAAAAGAATGGTGTATAAGCGAAATTGAAAAAGTCATTCGTGAGTAAACATAGCAAACTGCGTTTATCAGCGACTCTCGCTTCATTCGTAAATAATGCCCGCATATCCTACAAACGAGTCTGCAGGAGAAATCTCATAACTTGTTTTGTAGGTTATGAGCCTGCCTCCTTTGGCATTACTTATAGCAGCATACTGTGCAGCCAGCGCTGCTGCGCCGCTGGAGCATGACGAAAAATTACACTTGCCATGCTCTATTGCTTCGGCAATTTTAAAGCTGGATACAAAATCTATAAATTCCTTATCATTTACTTCTCTAACCCATTTTAGTCCTTTTCTTCCTTCACCATGCGGCTGAAATCCATAATTTGAGCCATAATGAGTTAAATCTACAGACCCTACTACTGCAACTTTCTTATTATTTTCTAATGCATAGTTGTGAATAGCCTCTGCGGTTTTTAAAACAATATTGTAATTCGGCGGAATTCTAAGCCAGAGAATTTTAGATTCAGGCAGAAAATATTTTACTATTGGCAGTTGAATTTCAACTGTATTATCGGAGTAAATATCTTCATGGAATTTAATTTCTTCAGATAAATAGCCTAATAATTCTATATTATTATCAATATCTCCAATTGTTGCGTCAAATAGTCTATTTTTTGCAGCAAGCGGAGGATCATTTTCTCCAAGATGCCCGCCTGCAACAACTACTGTATCTATTCCTTTGTCAAGAAATGAAAAAGCATAAAATGCTATTTCTCCTGAATAATACCAGCCTGCATGAGGCACTATAATTGCTTTAATTTCATTATTTTTTTGTTCTTTTTTATCCCACTCGGAAAATATTTTAAGAATTTCTTCTTTTTTGTCCGGATACCAGCCTGAAGGCAGGATTCTTTTTCTGATTTCTTTGCTCATAGACTTATTATAGCAAA
Source organism: Spirochaetota bacterium (assembly GCA_009786125.1). Taxonomy (GTDB): domain Bacteria; phylum Spirochaetota; class Spirochaetia; order CADAEX01; family CADAEX01; genus WQTU01. Next base: position 7,208 of record WQTU01000071.1, on the reverse strand, counting down.
TATTATAAAAAATGGGTAAAAAAATAGTATTCACATTATATAAAATATGAGTAATAATATTAATATGAAAAAACATTATTATACAATTTATATAATATTAAGTATTGTTTTCTTTCTATTTCTTTTTTCATTTTCATTGTATAATTTAACTCAAAAATATAAATATGGCATAGAAAATGGGCAGCTTTCTTTTAACAGAATTAAAAATAATATTACTACATTATATCTTTCAAATAATGACTTTTCTTCGCCTGTTTTCAAAAATAGTATAAATAATTTTTTTAATTCCAATTTATCTCTTCAGTCAATTGTAATATATGATAATGATGGAAAAGTTGAATTCCTTCATATAAAAAACCCGCTTATTCTTGCAAAAAAACCTATAGCCACCAATGATTTTATAACAAGACCCGAATACAAATTCAATAATTTTATTTTCAACCTTTACTCAAGTTCTATCATAATTCCCGGAAATAGAAACTTAAGTATTGAAGCTGTTTATAAGGTAGTCGAGCCTTCGGAAATACTAGATATTATTAAAATAGCAATTATCTCTTTATTGGCATATATTACTTTAACCGCGTCTTTTCTTCTTTTTGTTCCATTCGGAAGCGGAAGAAAGAATTTTGAAGGGAAACAAGGCAACATTACTATACAGACCGAAGATAATAACAATACTGCAATAAAATATACTCCTTTAATAAAAGAAATTAATAAATCTATTAATGATAACATTAATAAAGAGGAACCACCAATCAGCATTTCAGAAAACATCCCGGAGATTCCTTCTGATATTAATATCGTTGAACCTCTTGATACAATTACTGATAGCGCAGTTATTATTGACCAAAAAACAGGGCTTGCAGATATTGAACATCTTAGTTCTAAACTTAGTTATGAGCTTGATAAAGCAATATCCAATGATACAGATTTATCTTTTGCACTATTATCGCTTATGTCCGGAGATAAGGACAAAATAACTGTGTTTTATGACAATCTTCCGCTGTTATTGCGCACTTTTTTCATACCTCAAATGTCATTCAGATTTTCCGAAAATAAACTTGCAATTATAATGCCGGATAAAACCATCGAGGAAAGTGTACAGAAAATAGATGAATTTGTCGTAAGGCTTAAAAATATTTCTGCAATCGAAAATATTTATGCAGGAATAAGTTCAAGAAACATCAGGATTATCTCGGCAGAAAGGCTTATAAAAGAGACAGAAAGCGCTATTTCTAAAGCAACTTCAGGACCTGACCACATTGTTGCTTTTAAGTCAGATCCTGAAAAATATAGAGAAATGATTGCAAAACAGATTTTACCTTAATTCTTCAACAATCCTTTCAACAGAATCAAGAATTCTTTCAACCCTAAAAAGCGCAGACCCATACCTATAATCACCGCCTCTAATACCAAACAGAACACTATAATCTTCAAGAAGTTTTATATCAAGAATAATCCTGCCATGACCATCTGTTTCAAGTTCTATTTCGCCATTTCTATCTATTATGTGATCTTGCGAAAAGCGGTCTCCTACCAGCGTAGCAATATTATTTAAAAGCATATTTGCACTATTTCTGTTAACAACGTTGCCGGAAGCCTCTCTCCAGTCAATAATATTATTAACAGATTCTCTTCGCATTGAAAAATCCAAAACCGAGATTACATCTGCAAATTTTTCATCTACCCTAATTCTTACAGCACTTATGGTATTGCTATTAACATCTTCGGGGAACACTCTAAGATTTCCCCAGAAATTTGCATCGCGTTGAAAATGTCTTATTATTGGAGCGCTAATAAGAAACACTTCATCGGATAATGACGTTCTTACATATTCGCCTTCTCCGACCCGAGAGGAAGGACCGGATTTCCCAATATGAAGGCTAAAAAGTTTATTACCAGTAGAATCAAAGAAAAAAGCATCTCTGCTTTTTCCATCAACAAGGTCGAATCTATCCCAGTTTCTTGGATTTGAACTCACAAGCTGGTGTTTTGTAATTCTGGAAACAGAGTCTATAAAAGCTTCAACTCTATCTGCAGATGCCGGGAATTTATTCCCATCATAGATAAAAAACCAGTTGTTATTTTCTCTCTGCAAAAAAATATATCCTTCTCGTAAATCAACTTTCATTGCAGATATTTTATTAATAAGCGCTCTATCAAATACCGGCTGCGTTGCTCTTCTTTGATAAACATTTGCGTGTGAAAAAAATGTTCCTGTAATATATGATGCTAAAAGAATGACAACAATTCCAGATAAGAGTTTTATTTTTTTCCTATATTCCATATATAAAATCCCCCTTAATTAAGTTTCCCTTTTTTTTCTTCTTATAAAACGAACAATCGCAAAAGCAATTATTGAAAGAGGTATTATTACAATATTTACAAGATATACCATTCGAATAGCAGCAGCTCTTCTTTCCGGCGCCTCTATTCTATTAAGCCTCATATCTCTTCTTGCTCTGGTTTTAATCTGTAAGAGCGATTCATCATTTGAAAGCCATTCAATTGCATTTTCAAAAAAGGCAAGATTATAAGGGCTGTCTGAAAATTCAATAATATCTGAAGCAAAATTAGAATCACTAATAACAATAATTCTTGTATTAGGGCTTGTTCTGTCTGTAAAAGCGCTTCTAAATGTTCCTGACACTACATATCCAACTCCAATTTGCCGTTGGTCATCGCCTACAAAACTCATCAAAGAGCCTACGAACTCCGGCGCTGCTGATAAATTAGTGTCAAAAGTCCAAGCCTGATCTGTTGTAGCCAGAAGTCTTTCATATGTTAAACCTTCTTTTTCTTCTATAGTAATCGAGCTTGCCCACATAAGGTCAAGTCCGGTAAATCTGCTGGTTATCGGATTGTTACTTGACACATTTTGTCCAAGAAGACTTATCCATTGAGGATAAAGTATCGGAAAAAAAGCGCCTCTTATTGGTATTCTTCTTGCAGATTTATCATGTACAAGATCGTTATTTACTGTTATCCCATGTTTTTTCAACATTTCAATCGTTGGATTATTTTCAAGTTGTGTTACAGCAAAATTAGCCATAAGGTCAACATCCACGCCATTTACGCCAAACAACACCCTCCCGCCATTCATAATATATTCATCAATAAAAAACAAATCATCTTCCGTCAAATCTCTATTTCCAATAACTGCCAAAACAGAAATAGCGGGAGGAATTTCGTGCCCTGGTCTTAAAAGTTCTATATTGTATGTCATGTCTATTCTGTCAAAAAGAAATGAATAATGAGCCTCAATACTTCTTCTATTATCCCCGATTATAAGACCCAAATTAACATCAATACCTTCAACAAGCCTTCTTATTCTGTGTGTAACGTCAAACTCCAGTGTTTCAAGGCTAAGGGTAAAAGGAATTGTTTCAAATTCATCCATATATTGTATTACAATTCCTGAATAAACAGCCGCTATAGAACGTTCGCTCCTGCTAAATACTTCAATGTGACGAGGTATTACACCAAGACTTTCTGCTCTGGCTGCCATGCCTGGAACTGCGGCAGGATCTATGGAAACCACGCTTATGCGACCCCTTGACCTTGCAGCATACTCCTGCAGAATATCCTCTATTTCCTGTGCAACAGGCGTGATTGTCCTTATTTTATCAGATATAAAATATGTAATGTGCACCCTGTCCGGAAGAGACGCAATAATTTGCCTTGTTGCTTTGGAAATAGTAAAAGCTCTGTTTTCGGTTAAGTCAATACGATTAAAAAAAACCGTACTGTTCATTGCGAGCAATATAAAAATTACACTTGTTAGTGTTATAAGAATTATTTCTTTTGTTTTATTTTTCTGCATTTTATACCTCCGTTATTTTCTTAAGTTTATGACTTTGACATTTAAGTAAAGGAAATAAAAAATAATCAGTAAAAAATATAACAAACCCCTTGTATCAACAAGCCCTTTTTTAAATGATCCAAAATGAAAAGTAAAAGATAAATGAGTAAATATTCTACTTAATGCTCCAGCCGGGTTCAGAAGAACCGCAACCTCACCAATTAGTGTAATAAAAAGCAATCCAACTACACCAAAAATATAAGCACTTATTTGATTAGAAGTTATTGAAGAAATAAATTGACCTATTGACAAAGCTGCTGCTCCAAGAAGAAAAGCTCCTAAATATTCACCAATTATTTGCCCTCTTTCAAAGTGCCCAAGCGTGCTAAGAGTAATAGGAACAAACAGCGTCATACCAAGCATTATCGCAAGCAAAGTAAGGGAACTCAAAAATTTTCCAAGCACAAGCTCCCAGTTCGTAAGCGGTAAAGTTAAAAGCAACTCTTCTGTTCCCACTTTCTTTTCCTCTGCCCATGATCTCATGGTTATCGAAGGTATTAAAATAATAAAAACCAATGGTATTAAAGCAAAGAAGCCCCTAAGACTTGCAACATTTCTTGCAATAAACTGATTAAAAAAGAGAAAATATACATTGCAAAAAAGCACAAAAAAAAGCACAACAAGGTATGCTATCGGAGAATTAAAATATGATTTAATTTCCTTTTTATATAGTCCAAGTATATTCACTTTTCATCTCCTTCTTTAGTAAGTTTAATAAATATATCTTCGAGGCTTACTTTTTCGGGAATCATGGATAATATTTTAAAGTTATTCGAAACTGCCCAATCAAATAATTCCTCACCGTCCAAAATATCATTTTTTACTGAAAGTTTAATATTAAATAATCCATTATCTTTTGTTTCAAATAATAATATTTCGTTAACTGCATCAATTTTTTCAATAGCGGATTTTATTTCGCTGCCGTCGTGCGCTTTTAAAGTAATGAAATACCTGAAATCCCCCTGCATTTCTCTTCTTATTTCTTCGGCAGTGCCTCTTGCCACTATTTTGCCTCGGTTAATAATAAGAACCTTGTTGCATACAGCATCTACTTCCTGTAATATATGAGTTGAAAGTATTACTGTTTTATGTTCCCCAAGTTTTTTTATAAGCTTTCTAATTTCAATAATCTGATTTGGGTCAAGCCCTGTTGTAGGTTCATCAAGTATTAATATTTCCGGCGAATGGATAATAGCCTGCGCAAGACCTGTTCTTTGCCTGTAACCCTTAGATATTTTATCAATCGGTCTGTGAATTACTTGTTCCAGCCCGCATTCTGCTACTACTCTTTCTATCTCTGTCTTTCTCTTTTCCTTTGTAATTTTTCTTACATCGCAAATAAATTGTAAATATTCATAAACAGTAAGATCTTTATAAAGCGGCGCCATTTCCGGAAGATATCCAATAGATTTTTTAACTTTTAAAGAATCCGAATAAACATCATAGTTATTTATCAGTGCTTTTCCTTTTGTAGGAAAGTGATATCCGGTAAAAATCTTCATTATAGTTGTTTTACCTGCGCCATTAGGACCTAAAAGTCCGACAATTTCACCGCGCCCTATAGAAAGGGATATGTCCTCAACAGCAGTAAAAGAACCATACTTTTTTTCTATATTTTCTGCCTGTATCATTTTTTATTGATACCTCCCGAAATATTTGATACTGTATCACGAACAAAAAACATCGTGCTAATCCTTATTTTTAATATTTATAATCTGTCTGTCCCGCGTAAGAAAAGTATTTGGAAAAACTGATTTTGCTTCTTCCAAAAGCCTAAACAATTCTTTGTCATTATACCTGGGACTGTAGTGAATAAGACCAAGTCCGCCGATTCCTCCGGCAAGAAGAGCAAATTTTGCTGCCTGCTTTGCTGTAAGATGCTTTTTTGCAGCAGCGCTTTCTGCAAGGTCTTCTGCAAACATTCCTTCACAAATAAATATATCAGAATCTTTAACATTAGGCACTATATTGGAAGAAAAAGCTGTATCTGTAACAAAAGAAAATTTTCTTCCGCTTCGCTTTTCTCCGGTAACCATATCTGAAGTAATTATTCTCCCATCTCCAAGCTCAACAGAATCTCCCTTTTGAAGCATTGCCCAAAGACTTCCTTTAGGTATATTTAATTCCAAAGCTTTCTCCGGATAAAAAATCCCGGGTCTTTTTTCTTCTGTAAACGAATAACCAAAACATGGTTTAGTATGGTTAAGATGAAACGCATCTATATGGTATCCATCGCCCTTGAAAACAGTACCTGCCTGATTAACTTCTATCACTTCGATTTTATAATTTATATACATATCAAGAATTTTTCTGCTTGCCTCAATATATTCACTCAATTTCGGAGGACCAACAATATATAATGGATCATCCCGCTCGACCTGGGACGAAAGCATCAGCATTCCAGGCAAGCCTGTTACATGGTCTGCATGCATATGCGAAATCAATATAACAGATATTTTTTTCCACTTCATATTCAGCTTTTTTAGAGAAACCTGCGTTGCTTCGCCGCAATCAAAGAGAAACAACTCTCCGTCCCGCCTCAAAAGAACAGATGTAAGGTAACGTCCCGGCAAGGGCATCATACCGCCGCATCCAAGTACAAATAGTTCAAGATTCATTTGTTATTTACAATATAAGCTCATGCTGCTTTTATCAAAAAAATTATTCTCTGCATATAATAAGTTTACTGTCTTCATAATCAACAACAGCAGTAGAGTGGCTTGTTATTTCTCCTTTAATAATCATTGTTGAAAGCTGATCCTCAACCTCATTTTGTAAAACTCTTCTCAAAGGACGGGCGCCGTATCTTGAGTCCCAGCCCTTTTCAATCAGATAGTTTTTTGCAACTTCCGTTACTTTTATTCCAATGTGTTTTTCAAAAAGTCTTTTTTCAAGTTCTTTAACCATATTGTTACAGATCATAGCCATCTGTTCTTTGCTAAGGCTTTCAAAAACAACTATTTCATCAACCCTGTTAAGGAATTCCGGTCTGAATATTCTTTTAAGCTCATTTAGTGCTGATGATTTAATTTCTGCATAAGTTATGTCCGCACTGTTTTTAAAACCAAGAGAAAAACCTGTAGATATATCCCGCGCCCCTGCGTTAGATGTCATAATTATTACGGCATTCCGGAAAGAAACCCTGTGCCCAAGGTTATCCTGTATTTCACCTTCTTCGAGAATCTGGAGTAAGAGGTTAAACACATCAGGGTGCGCTTTTTCAATTTCATCAAAAAGCACTACACAATATGGTTTTCTTCGAACTTTTTCTGTTAAGACTCCGCCTTCATCATAACCAACATAACCAGGAGGCGAGCCTATAAGCCGGGAAGAATTATGTTTTTCC
>WQTU01000070.1 GCA_009786125.1 Spirochaetota bacterium | reverse complement strand
AGGCTGATTACGTTTTCGGCCTAAAAGGGAACCAGGGAACCTTGCATGAAGATGTGAAATTGTACTTTGAAGACGAAAAAGCATCTTTTAGCACGAACAAGGATACTGAAAAAGATCATGGCAGGATAGAAACCCGGCAATATTTTCTTGAAGCAAATATTGATTGGCTGTATCAAAAACCGGATTGGACAGGCTTAAATGCGATTGGAATGGTAAAATCCAGTGCCTCTGAGAAGGGCAATTTACGGGAAGAAAAAAGATATTTTATAACATCGCTGACAGATATTGATAGCTTTGCGAAAGCTGTTCGCTCTCACTGGGGCATAGAAAATAGTTTGCACTGGTGTTTAGATGTCGTTTTCCGTGAAGATTATTGCAGAACCCGGAAAGACAACTCCGCTGAAAATTTTGCGGTTGTCCGCCGTATTGCTCTTAATGCGCTGAAAAAAATCCCAGGAAAAAGGAGCCTAAGAGGGAAAAGATTTAGATGCTCGTTTGATGCTGATTTTATGGCTGACGTTTTGCTTTCAACTGTCCAATAATCGCTTCATGCGTTTGCCGTGCACTCTTTTCATGCAGAAATTTATGTATCCGCTGCTTTCTTTTGGTTAATTGACACAAAACATTGCAAATAGTATCATCAGTTTAGATGAAAAAGATTCTTTTGCTCCTTATTTCCATATCTTTCTTTATGTTTTCATGCAGAGACAGCGACGCATCCATGCTCAAACGAGAAGCTCTGTTTAACATTAGCTACGGAAGAATGGATGACCAGATCGACTTGTCCTTTGACAGGTCTGCAATTCCAACTTATCCTGCAATTATTAGAATGGTGGACGGCATTGTCTATGTTATGAATGGTAATTTGCGGAAAATTATGAGGTTTACCTCTTTTGGCGACCTTATTGCCTTAATCGGGCACAGGGATATTAACAGCACGCCAATTATTTTTGAAGTTGAAGATAATAGCAATGTGCTGGTAAACCGCAGAGCTGTTTTTTTTCCTTTCAATAATATAAGAACTTTTGCTGTCGACCGGCGGCAGTTTGTTTATGTCAGCGATTTGCTGCCCAGAGAAAGGCATGAATTTGATGAAAGAAACAATACAATGCTGGCGTACATCATATATAAATTCGACAATAACGCTAATTTCATCAATTCTTTGGGGCAAGATGGAGTCGGCGGAAGACCTTTTCCCTTCATAAAAAACATAGAAACTAATAATAATAACGATATTATCGTAGTTACAATAACAAGAGATAAACATATTGTATTCTGGTTTACAGAAAGAGGCGATTTAAAGTATGTTATAGAGCTCGATGAGGACTCGATTCCCTTTCCGTCCGAAAATATTAACTTATATTATTCTATAGAAACAATAAAAGTGCCGGATACCGGTTATTTTCTTTACATAAAAACCAACTATTTCGAAGGAACTGTAGACCCTGTTACAGGCATTCAGACAGATTTAAATTTTTATAAATCATTCATCAATGTTCTTGATCTCCGTGCAGGAAGATACATAAGCATGATAGAAATCCCGGAAGTCTTTACAAGCTCTCCGCCAGGCCGGAGCAACTTAATGGATAGGCATCTGCAGGTTTTATACAGTTTCATGGGGATTGTTAATAACAGATACCTTTTTCTCTCTGCAATCATAAATGAAGAGACAATGCAAATACTTGTTCTTGATACAGACGGAAGAGCTGTAGGGCAATCAAGAATAAATATAGACTTCGAAGAATATCATCATATTTATATTGATATAAGCCGTGAAGGTATAATTACTGCTATACTGGCAGGAAACAATGAAGCAAATGTTGTATGGTGGAGAGCAAATTCCATTCTTAGAGACAGATAATGAAAATTGTCAATTCAGAAGAAATGCAGCTTATTGATATTAAGACTCAGAAAGAGTTTGAGTATCCTGCATTGCTATTAATGGAAAATGCAGGCATTAACTGCTATGCTTATCTTAAAAAAAATATTTTCCCGATATATGGTTTTGACAAAACAGTATTTGTCTGCGGAAAGGGCAATAACGGCGGCGATGCTTTTGTAATGGCGAGGCACCACTTTATCGATGGGTTTAGCGGAGCAATTATTCTGATGGATACGCCGCACGAGGGAACTGCGGCAGCAACTAATTTTATTTTATGCAAAAATCTGGGGATAAAAATTTTAAATTTTAACTCGGACAGAGAAGAAGCTGTTTCTTTGATTAAAAAGAGCAGTTTAATTATTGACGGGATATCCGGGACAGGAATAAAAGGAAGCTTCACTGGTATTGAGGCTGAGGTTTGCGAAATTATAAATGAGTCATCTGCTTTTGTATGCTCCCTGGATGTTCCAAGCGGAATCGGAGACAATTACAAAAGCTCTCATGTTTGCGTAACAGCAGACTTAACCATAACAATAGGGCTTCCCAAAATTTCTCTCTATTACCCTGCTGCCCGGAAACATTGCGGCACCATTGTTTTTGCAGATGCTGCTTTTCCCCCTGCATATCTCAAAGTCCAGCGCAAGTCTGATGACTCTGCCAAGCCTGATATTACTTTGATTAACAAAAACATCCTTAACAAACATATTAAGCTGCCTGCTGCATGGAGTCATAAAAATTCGCGCGGTCATGCTGCTGTCTTCGCCGGCAGCAAAGGGAAAAGCGGCGCTGCTGCGTTATGTTCAAAAGCAGCATTAAGAAGCCTTGCAGGTGTTGTTACCCTTTTTACAGATGCAGATGTTTACACTCCTCTTGCAAGCTCTTTAAGTTCAATAATGGTTGATATATTTGACTCAGCAGCAGCCAAAAACGCTGTAGAAAAAAGCGAATGTTGTGTTCTCGGACCTGGATGGGGTTTTGAAAAAGAAAAAGAAGACTTTCTTGAATATCTGCTTGAATCTGCAAACAAACCTCTTGTAATAGATGCAGATGCAATAACCCTGCTTTCTGCAATTATTGAAAAGCAAAAAGAAAAAAACAAGCCATTTTATAACAAAAACTGTATTATAACCCCTCATCCCGGAGAATTTGCACGATTAACAAAGTCCAGTACAGAAGAAATTATGGATAACCCTGTGCCATTAATAAAATCATTTTCCGAGCAAACAGGGATCATTGTTGTTTTAAAATCCCATGTTACATGGATATGCAATAATCATGGCAAAATAGCAATTTTCGACAGCATGAATCCTGGTCTTGCAACAGCAGGCAGCGGAGATATACTTGCGGGAATAATAGGCGGGCTTTTGGCTTATGGACTAACTCCTTTTGAAGCTGCAATCTGCGGGGTAGTAATTCATGGCAATGCAGGAAAAAAATGCCATAAGCGCAAAGGATTTTTTGCAGCAGAAGATATTCTTGAATATATTCCAATTATAATCAAAGATATCAAAAAGCAGGGAAAAAATGCAGGAAAATTTTGATCAAAATCAGTATGAATTTCATTACAAGAGAGAAGAAAGGTTTGCCAGGATGCCTAGTCATTTAAGGGACAATCCAAAAGGTTTTTACCAAAACAATAAACCGCTTGTAATAATTTTTGCAAATCTCATTCTTGCGATCATCATATTCGGGGGATTTTTTGCTTACGAAAATTTTATTGCGAACCGGAATTTTCACCCTGACTTTAACTTTACTTTAAATGGATATATTTTTGATAATAATATGCTCATAACCCTATCGATTAGAAAGAAAGAGAATTCAGCGCTGCCGGAGGATGAGCTATTGCCTTTTGAAGCTACTATTACTTTATCCGATAACAGGGATTTTAACAGAAGATTTTTTGATATTTTACCTGCAAAACCAAATGAAGAAGTAGTCTTAAGAACCTCGGTGCCAATATTTAATCATGAAATTCAGAGAAATTCAACAATATTTGCGACTATCGCATTTAGTGGTCAGATTATAAGCTTAAAATCAAGAGTAAAGAGTGAAAAATAGATTTGACGTCCAAACAAGATTCAGATATTATAAAACAAGGGGAGATAACAAATGGTTCAGTTTTATGTTTTATCGATTTTAGTTAATTTGCTTGGGGGCTTCTTATTGGCAGGCGATGTCATAAGCAAAAGATTTTCATCTTCTGGCTTTTACCAAAAGATTACAAAATCAGAAGTATATATGATGATTTTTGCAATAATTGCGGCAATTGCAGGAATTTTCAAAATTATAAGTGTTCTTGAAGGCAATATTCCTATAATCGGGGACTTGCTTCCTGCTTTAGCAAGCTTTACATTGGCAATTCACTTTTTTTGTAAATATCTTTTGGAAAAAAAAGGAATGCTGGAAGGAACTTTGGGAACAATTGATTTATTTATCGAAAATTACAAAACTCTTATAGGAATTGCTTGTATTATAATTGCTATTCTGCATTTTTTGTTTCCTAGCGCTCTCTTTTTATAGAAGTATGACCTATTCATTATCTACTGCCGGGGTTGCTAAATGCAATAATAAGTATTTTATTGCAAAAAGAAAGCCTGGAAAATTCCTGGGGGACTTATGGGAATTTCCCGGCGGTAAGGCAGAAAAATGGGAACTTCCTCAAAAAGCTCTTGAGAGAGAGTTTCTTGAGGAATTCAATGTCAATATAAGAGTTAATAGCATATTTTGTTCAGGTCTTTTTATACACAATGAAAATACATATAAACTTATTGCTTTTGAAATAGATATTTTATCTGAAAAAATAGAACTTCTTGAGCATACAGAATATCTTTGGGCAGATGAAACTGATCTTTCGAATTTTCAATTTCCTGAATCTGATTATATAATTGTAAGACACATTCTAGATAAAGGCTGATAAAATCAGCAAAGTTATACCTTTTGGAAAAAATATATCACTGTAAATTATCGCACGTATCGCGGAAAAAAAGCAAAACAGACCTTCCATACTTTCTTTTATCTTCGAGTTTGAGGGTATAAATTTCATCCTGCCATTTTTCTTCTGCCGGGTGATGAATCATAACCAGCCCATGCGGACTCAATACTTTTTTCTTTGAAATTAGCTCAAGGAGTTTCTGTTTTTTTTTGAGCGGGAATGGAGGATCAAGAAAAATTATATCGAATTTGCTTTTTGTTGATAAAATAAAGCGTTCAACCGGCATTATAAAGATATCTGTCTTACTGTTTTCTGCAATTTTGGCATTCTCAAACAGAATGTTTTTTTTTACTCTGTCCACTTCGACAAAAGTAACAGATGAGGCGCCCCTTGAGGCTGCTTCAATGCCTATAACGCCTGACCCGCTAAATAAATCCAGAAAAGAAAACCCATTAAGATTGCCTAAAATTGAAAACATAGACTCTCTCATTTTGTCCATTGCCGGGCGAATAACTCCCTTTGGACATCTAATTCTTCTGTTGCAATAAATGCCCCCGGTAATTCTCATTCAAAAACCCTTGGGATTGCGGATGTGCGGGATGTAGAACCCCAATACAAGATCGGGGCGTTTTTTCTTCTATCTTCTTTGCCCAAAAATTCGGAGAAGAAAGATAAACAAATTTATAAAATCAAGATAAAGCTTTAGCGCTCCAAGAATAGAAAATCTCATATAATCTTCGTCTGCAATAGAGCCGGAAAAATTTCTGCTCATTTTTAATATATGTTGAGTATCATAAGCAACAAGTCCGCAAAAAATAAGAACTCCGGCAAAAGAGACCAACCAATGCAAAGTAGAGCTTCCTAAAAAGATATTAACAACAGATGCTATTATAAGCCCAATAAGCCCCATCATAAGATAACTGCCGATTGAGGATAAATCTCTTTTTGTTGTCATTGCATAGAGACTCATTCCTGCAAAAGTGCCGGCTGTTATAAATAAAGTGGAAGTAATGCTTGCGGTTGTATATGCAAAAAGTATGGCTGATAAAGTTACTCCGGTAAGCCCTGAATATGTTATAAAAGCCAAAACAGCTGTTTGAGGACTCATTTTCATAATTCTTGCAGAAAGAAAAAAGACAAGACCAAGTTTGCCAATAAAAATAACCCATATTAGATGGGACTGAAAAAGATGAGCAATCCGCATAGGATCGGAAAGCATCCATAAAGAGACTACACCTGTAAAAGCAAGACCTCCTGTCATCCACATATATACATTTCGTAAAAGGCTTCTTTCCTTTACTGCTCTTTCCGGTGTTAAATAACCTGCTTTTTCAAACAATTTCAAACTCCTTAAAAATAATATCAAAAAGTATAACTTCGTTTACCTTTTGTATACCCCATCACTCAGTCATGCCCGTGCAAAGCACACCACGACTCTCGCTTCGTCGGTATATAAAAATATCTCAATATTTTTTCGATTCGTCAATGGTTTTGAAGATATTTAATCTTTAAGTTCAAATGCTGCAAAATTAGGGAAGCACTGATTAAATTTGACTCTAATCAGTGCTTCCACATTTTTTCTCGTTTTCTTGCAGAAAACTACGAAAAAAGGATAATAATGTAAAGCTGATTTATTCTCGATTGAATAAATCAGCGGTTCCTTAGCAAAAATATAGATTCTTTCTCATATTCTTTCTATAATATATTATAGATAAGGAGTATTTAGATGAAAATTAAAATATCTTTTTTTATAACTATCATTATAATAACTATTTTGCTGTCAGCGTGCGCTTCTTCCGGCACTATAGGCACCAAAAATAAGGTGGTACCTGATTCCTGCAAAATAGAGGGAAAAACATGGGAACTTGTTAGAGTGGAAACTAAATCCGGCGCAAGCATAAAATTGGACAGAAAAGAAATGAAGAGATTGAACCAGGAAAACATGTTTACTCTTCTTATTAGCAGCAATAACATATCAGGCAGGGCTGCTCCCAATAATTATGTTGCTCAAATAATAGCACAAGATGGAAATAAAATAAAATTTTCTCTAATAGCTTCTACAAGAATGGCTGCACTTGTAGATATGGATAATATCTTGCTGCAAGAGGATGAATATTTTCGGTTATTGCAGCAAACTTTTGCATGGGGTATAAAAAATAAAAATCTTATACTGCATACTATAAATAGCGCAAACGAAAAAACAAAGTTAATATACTCGCCAAGAAGATAAAGGGTCGCGTACGCGACCTTTTTGTTCCTCATCGCTCGATCATGCGAAAGCTTAGCTTTCGCGCGATTCTCGCTTATTCGTCCAATAAAGGGTATTATACGTTTTTCCTCCTCGCTCGGTTACACCCGCAAGGGGTACTTTGTGTGCAAACATCGTTTGCCCGCAACTCTCGCTACGTCGGAAAATACCGTAAATTAACGTTTGCGGAATTTGCTCCTGCTTAAGTGCGCGCCTAATTTGGAATCCTCGCCCCTTACATGGGTTACAAGCCAGTCGCCGATTTTTCGCTTTACCTGACGAGCCAGAGTTTCGCTGGTTCCAAAATTGGCGAACTCTTCGACCAATTCCATAATAACTTGTTTGAATTTTTCATGAAGTGCATGATGCCTCTCACATTCAGGAAAGCCGCATTCGCGCTGAAATATTTCTTCTTCTGCAAAATGGTTTAATGTATAAGAGTAAAGAAAATCCAGGGATTTTTTTAGTTCTTCTTTGCCTGCGCCTTTTTCAATAGCATTAATAAAACCGCTAATTGCTAGAAAAAGTTGCTTATGCTGCTCATCAATTTTTTCAACCCCAACAGCCATGTAATCATTCCAGGTATAGCGCAGTTCCTCCGGGACTACGTAACGACTTATTGCTTCCCGCAGAACATCGATGTTGCCCTTATTTTTGCGACTTATATTGTTTGTATGGTTTACAGAGCTGTTTACCTCTCCCGCACGGGAAGACATATCATTTAGTTCAGCTGATATTTCTTCAGCCGCATTTATAAGATTTTTCCCTTCTTTGATGACTTCCCTGCTGCCTTCCCGCATCTCGGCAGAATTCTTTTTTACTGTTATGGTTATCTCATTAAGTTTTTTTATAACTTCCAGTATCTGCCGACTGCCTGTATTTTGTTCTTCCATGGCATTGAGGATTTGCTGCTCCTGATCTGATACTGTTTTTACATCTGCATCAATCAGTGCAAATTTTTCCAGCACTTTGCCGGTTGCGTCTGAGATTCCAGTCATGGAATCCCTCATCTTTTTGAGTTCAGTGCCTATAGCTTTGGACTGAGCGCCTGAGGATTCAGCTAACTGCCGTATTTCATCCGCCACTACTGCAAAACCCCGCCCTGCCATCCCTGCATGAGCTGCTTCAATGGCTGCATTCATTGCAAGCAGATTTGTTTGCCTTGCGATGTTTTGCAGCACTGCATTAATTTCCATAAGCCCTTCGGATTCCCTGGCTATCTCCTGCATATTCTTTGCTACAGCAACAAGTCCGGCTCTTCCCACTTCCGAAGCTCCTGCCAGACGCGCTACATTTTCAGAGTTAGTGCGGGTAATCCTTGTTACAGAATCTATATTTGTCAGCATCTTTTCAATAGCAGAAGAGGATTGAGATACACTGTTGCTCTGAATTTCAATATCATCAGAAAGACGGCTGATATTTTCCGTAATCCTTTCCATAGCTGCATTAGTGGTATCTACAGATTCGCTTTGCGCTTTTGCCTTGACCTGCATATTTTTAACAGCGCTGTTTATTTCACTTATTGCCTGCGCTGTTTTCTCCATGTTTGCAGTCAAATCCAGCCCAATGTCATCCAGAGATTCAGCTTCATTCTGAATGATCATAACCATACGCTTTAGGTTATCCAGAGTTTTGTCAATATGTGCAGCTATCTCGCTGATTTCATCTTCAGACCAGAGCCGTATTTGCTGATCAATATTTCCCTTCTCCGCCTTTTGTAATACTTTGCTGATTTTATTTATTGGATTTATAATCCATACTCGAAAAGCGGAAATATTTATCAATATTAAAATAGCTGCAATAATCATGGCAAACAGTAGAAGGGGCAGCCCCTTTATATTGGCGCTGGCAAGAATAGAGATGAATAAAACAGCAACAAAAAGCAGAATAGAAGAGAGAAAAAGCATTTTTCGAAATACGCTGTTTCTGAGTACATATTTTTTTTGTGTGCTTAAATTTTGTTTCATCTGCATTTCCAAAGTTTATTTATTCACCTTTATATTTTATTGCCATAACTTACCGGAAAAGAGGAAAGCATATTTTTAATCCATAGATAGATACCCTGTTAATGCCGGAAAACATCACATACCACCGAAAAAAAATAAGTCGTTATAATATAACGACTTATTTTGGGCGATGACGGGATTGAACCGCCGACATCCTGCTTGTAAGGCAGGCGCTCTCCCAGCTGAGCTAATCGCCCTTTCAAAAAGACATTATCATATTGTTTTTTTTATGTCAATATAAATATGATTATTTTTTTGCAACCTTTTCCTAAAGTTCGCTAAGTTTTGTATTTATATAAGCAAGTTTTTTCTCAAGCGTATCAATAGTTTTCATTATCCTGCTTTTTTCTGCAAGAAGCCTTTTGGCAGGATCTTCTTTATCATTGATGCCCTTTTCCTCTACAACAACTTCCTTTACAATATCAGGGCTTTCTTTTTCAATAAAAGACTTTTCTGCCATAGCGCGTTTTTCCGGTGCCTTTATGGAAACAACTGTCTTCATGTTTTCAAAGCCAATTTCCGGTGATACATCCAGATTATGAACATTTATCAAGGCAGCAGCAATAGTTCTATGAATGCCAAGCTCCCTGTCTGTATAATCATCAAAACTTAGATGCTGTTCAAAACATAATTTTTTCGCTCTGGCAAGAAGCCCTCCAAGCTCTTTCATAAGCTCGCCATTTTTGCTTATATAGTTTTCCCGAATTGTCTTTGTAAGCTTGAGGAATTCTTTATCTTTTTTAAAAATATTATTGTAAATCTTCTTTTCTTCAGCTTTTTTTAGCAAACTGTGCAAAATAGCCCAGAAACTTCTTGTATGATACTTTCCGGAAACAGGAACTCCGGAATTACAGCATTGAACATGGTGAGCAAACTCATGTATGGCTGTATACATTGTATCATCATCATTTCTCATATTTTTATTATGTATGATGATCTCTCGCTGTTCCGGCTTGTAAAGTCCGTCAACTTTTTTACTTTTTTTCCCGGAGAGAACAACTGTAAAATCAAGGATATTTTCCGGAGCCAGTTGCAGTAATTTATCTTTTATCTGCTCATTATTCATAGGTATTATGCCTTTTACTCAGAAATAACTCTTGCATATAAAGCCCTGTGAAATTCTCTAAAAAAGAGTTCGTCTCTATTTATGTCGTTAAACATTTTTATTGCAACTCTTTCCTGCGCCCTGTTCCAATCAAGCCCTACTTCGCTGTATTCGGGAGTTATATAGGAAAATATCTTGTTGGCGCCGTCAAGTAATTCAAGTGTTGCATTTGCATTTGCAATAAAAAGATTATGGGCATTTATATGTGGATCCGCAAAATTAAGTGTAAAAATAACTGTATATCTTTCACCTCTGTTGCCGGGAGAAAGTCTTATTGCAAGCTCTTCTCTTGTAAATAAAGTTTTTATACGGTCAAGGAAAAAATCAATTTCAACTTCTCCATTAATAACTAGTTTTAATACAACACTAATTCTATTAATTTCAGCGGTAAAATTTTTGGCAGGAACAGTTACTCTTCTTTCAAGCAATTGCGGATTAATTCCAATATGCGGCATTGAAACTTCAGCATACAATTGATGCTCGCCCGGCAAAAGGTTTTTAAATTCAATTTTACCGGAATATCTTCCATTTATGCCTGTAATAACTTCTGCAACTTTTCCGCCGGCAGCTCTGTTATAAAGATTAATTCTAAACCGCCCAGGATTCCTGCCCTCGCTGTCTAAAACCGAGATTATAAAATTTTCAGGGCGGCCGGGCTCTGTTATTATATGGTTTGTCTCTATATTTATAGCAAGTCCGGAAAATATTGTTGCTATATTATCTTCTATTAAATCGAGAAGAAGTCCTCTCTCGTTATTTATAGTGCCGCGAACAAGCTTGGGATAAGGGCTTCCTGCAACAAATTTCCAGCTATTCCCAAGAAAAGTTAATAGTTCAAAAGTGGTTGTTTGTCTTGATAAAAATCTTGGAGAAAGAATTCCTTCGATGAAGTCTGCAATTTCCTGCTTTTCTTCTTTTTTGATCCTCTCCCAGTCTGATTTTAATATTCTAAAAGATAACCATATCCTTGCGGTTTCGGATTGATGAGAATCGCTTTTTACACTTGCACTGTTTCCGGTTAAAGCTTGGATTATGTGCGCTTCTGCGTATGCAAAATATTTCTTTTCCGCATCTGCAGGAAGAAGATCTTTCTGGGATTTTTTTATATTTTCGAATATTACAGATACCAGATTAGAAAAAGCTTTCTGTCTTGTCTTGTTAAAATCATCAGTGTCATCAAGATCATTTAAAAAAGCTGCGCCAATAAAGTAATCATCGCTGTTAACAATATATTTGTTAGCTACCCACTCAGGAATTTCTTTTCTATCTGTTTTAACCTGCGCTGTATTGCAGCTCATAATCAAAAAAATAGCAGTAATCAGAATAAAAGGTATTATAGTTTTGGACATTAAAACATCCTCAAATGACTCTCCCCGTTGTAGATATGTAATCAGATTCCGCAGAAGAAACGGGGGTTGTCATTAAGTTCCGCCTAGTGTGTTACTGGCAGAGACCTTGTGGGATTATTATTAAGCTCATGCATAAGCCTGTTAAGAGCTTCTGTAGCTTTAAATTCAGCAAAAGCAGCTTCTTCACTTCTTATAAATGCCTGTCTTGCAGTTTCTCTAAATCTATCCAGTCTGTACTCAACAAGAACATATACTGTTCCGTCTGCAGAAACATGCGCATCTCTTTGAGTTGCTCCGCGAAGCGCTGTATCAGTTATTTCGCGTGTTATTGTTTCTATAAAGGCAAGAGCTTGCGGATTATTGCCGGCGCCTGATACCTGAGCATAATCTGTAATAGCACTTCTGATCTGGGTCTCAACCTGTCTTGCAATATCTGCTCGTGCTCTGGAAAGAGCCATTGTTCTTCTTGTGCTTAGAGCTCCCAACTCCGGCTCCCCTACTCCAACTCCGAAGAAAGCATCATCTGCTACAAGCGGTGTTAGAAAAAATGCAGGAATATCTCCGGTTTCTATTTGCTGCTGCACAGTTGGTTGTTGTGATCTGCAGCTTATAACAAACAATGCCAATACCATAATTACTAAAATAGTTGATAAATTTCTTAACATTTTAAACTCCTTATTAAATAAAGGGTATGCTTCTTTCCCGACCAAGTCGGGATACTGCGTAACCCTTTGTTTCCTCACTTGCTGGTTCACAAGGGGCACGCCCCTTCGGATGACCGTGCAGCACGTCACGACTCTCACTCCACTCGGAAATAAAAAGTATTTTCCCGATGCAAGACCGGGACATTATCGCAGAGGGAACCTGCGCCCATACCTGAAAAACAATACAGGGGCTTTTGCAGAGCCCCTATTAATTACATACTTTTAGTATTCTGTATTTTTCTAAGCTTTTTTTGCTGTTTTCTTACAATAGCTTTCTTTTTTCTATTGTTTATGATCGAAGGTTTTTCATAAAACTCTCTTTTTTTCCATTCTCTTATTATACCTTCTTTTTCAACCATTCTTTTAAACTTCTTGAGAGCTTTTTCTAGTGGTTCAGCATCATCTACTTTCACAAAAGCGATAAAAATCACCTCCCTTGAAAACGGTTATTGTATTATCAGATTAAATAATTAAATATAAGTAGTCAATAATATAGTATAGATTTTAATAAAAATTAGTACAAAATCATGTTTAAAACCTACGCGGTGGGGCTCTTGGACCTTAATTTTGGGGCTTTTTTCCAATAGGTTCGTATTTACTTTCCGAAAAGAACAGTAAACATAAGGCATATCTCTTTCACTTATCGGAGGATGCCCGCCTTCTCTCTCAAGCACAAGATTACCGTTAAGGTCATACTGATAAAACATATTACCGCATCTTTCAAGCCTGTG
>WQTU01000069.1 GCA_009786125.1 Spirochaetota bacterium | reverse complement strand
TCTGCAAGCTTTAATATTAGCTTTACAGTAACACAGGCAACTGTAACAGATTATGTAATACCAACAGGTTTAACAGCAATATTCGAGCAAACACTGGCACAGGTTACATTGCCTTCCGGCTGGGCTTGGGATAACCCTAACGCATTGGTAGGAGCTGTTGGACAGCAGATGCATTCTGCAACCTATACCCGCTCCGGCGGCTTCCTGCCTGTAACAAGAAATGTTACAATTACAGTTACACAGGCAACTGTAACGGACTATGTAATACCAACAGGTTTAACAGCAATATTCGGGCAAACACTGGCACAAGTTACATTGACTTCCGGCTGGGCTTGGGATAACCCTAATGCTTCTGTAGGAGATGTTGGACAGCAGACACATTCTGCGACCTATACTCGCTCCGGCGGCTTCCTGCCTGTAACAAGAAATGTTGAAATTACAGTAACACAGGCAACAGTAACAGATTATATAATACCAACAGGTTTAACAGCAATATTCGGGCAAACACTGGCACAAATTACATTGACTTCCGGCTGGGCTTGGGATAACCCTAACGCTTCTGTAGGGGCTGTTGGACAGCAGACACATTCTGCAACCTATACCCGTTCTGCCAACTTCCTGCCTGTAACAAGAAACGTTACAATTACCGTTACACATGCAACAGTAACAGATTATGTAATACCAACAGGTTTAACAGCAATATTCGAGCAAACACTGGCACAAGTTACATTGCCTTCCAACTGGGCTTGGGATAACCCTAATGCTTCTGTAGGGGCTGTTGGGCAGCAGATGCATTCTGCAACCTATACCCGCTCCGGCGGCTTCCTGCCTGTAACAAGAAATGTACCAGTTACCGTTACACAGGCAACAGTAACAGATTATATAATACCAACAGGTTTGACTGCGGAATTTGGGCAAACACTGGCACAGGTTGCATTGCCTGCCAACTGGGCTTGGGTTACGCCTAATGCTTCTGTAGGAGCAGTTGGACAGCAGACGCATTCTGCAACATATACCCGCTCCGCCAACTTCCTGCCTGTAACAAGAAACGTTACTATAACTGTAACTTCGGTATGGAAAATGGTTTCCGCAGGCTGGTTCCATAGCCTTGCCGTAACAACATGCGGGCAATTGTGGGCTTGGGGAAGCAACGAATACGGACGTACCGGGCTTAACACGGACACAGGATTAACCCTTGTTCCCACTCGTGTAGGCACTGCAAGCAACTGGGCTTCTGTTTCCGCTGGCTGGTGGCATAGCCATGCCGTAACGACATGCGGACAATTGTGGGCTTGGGGATGGAACGGCGCCGGAGCTACCGGGCTTGGCATTGGCACAACGACCGCAACTACTACTCCCACCCGTGTGGGTACAGCAAGCAACTGGGCGCAGGTTAGCGCAGGCCGTGAGCATAGCCTTGCCGTAACAACAAACGGGCAATTGTGGGCTTGGGGATTGAACGACGCAGGACGTACCGGGCTTGGCATTAATGACTGGAGTACCACACTTGTACCCACCCGTGTGGGTACAGCAAGCAACTGGGCTTCTGTTTCCGCAGGCGATGAGCATAGCCTTGCCGTAACAACAAACGGGCAATTGTATGCTTGGGGATTGAACACCCACGGACGTACCGGGCTTGGCATTAGTGGAGTTGGGAGTTCCACCAATGTTCCCACCCGTGTAGGCTTTGCAAGCAACTGGGCTTCTGTTTCCGCTGGCTACATTCATAGCCATGCCGTAACAACATGCGGGCAATTATGGGCTTGGGGAAGCAACGCCAACGGACGTACCGGGCTTGGCATTGGCACAAACACCACCACTACTACTCCCACCCGTGTAGGCAATGCAAGCAACTGGGCTTCTGTTTCCGCAGGCGCCAGTCATAGCCTTGCCGTAACAACAAACGGGCAATTGTGGGCTTGGGGAAGAAACGAACACGGACGTACCGGGCTTGGCATTGATAACTCCTGGAGTAACACCCTTGTTCCCACCCGTGTAGGCTTTGCAAGCAACTGGGCTTCTGTTTCTGCAGGCTGGGAGCACAGCCATGCCATAACAACAACCGGGCAATTGTGGGCTTGGGGATGGAACAGCAGCGGACGTACCGGGCTTGGCACGACCACAGGAAACACCATTGTTCCCACCCGTGTAGGAGGGAATTAAGAGAGCATAGGAAACCCGGCACCTAAGAATTTAGGTGCCGGGCAAGAGGCACAGAGAATGGGGCGTACTTTGAAATTACCGCGTTCCCTCCGCGCCTCTGTGCAGATACAGTGTTTACCGTAGCCTAACCATGAATAGCCTTAGTTCACGACCATGAACAGGCTTAGTTCACGACCATGAACAGGCTTAGTTCACGACTATGAACAGGCTTAGTTCACGACCATGAACAGGCTTAGTTCACGACTATGAACAGGCTTAGTTCACGACCATGAATAGCCTTAGTTCACGACCATGAACAGGCTTAGAAGTGGGTACGGCGCAGGCTTATCGGAGGGTACGCCGCAGCCTTATCGCAGGGTACAGCGCAGCCCTATCGCAGGGTACGGCGCAGCCTTATCGCAGGGTACGGCGCAGCCTTATCGCGGGGTACGTCCCAGCCTTAGGAGCGTATACGTCCCAGCCTTAGGGGCGCATACGTCCCAGTATAGGTCGTGGGGTATGCTCTGGTGCGCTACTGCCGGCAGGCAGGAACATACACCCGACCGGCTAACCCTATAACCAATAGAAATTGGAGCAGGCAGTAAATACGCATGGTGCAGGGCTTGCCATGCGGTCGCCTTGCGCGTGCTTGCACGTAAACCTTTTGCTGCATTATTAATCCAAATTATAGTATTTAATGAAAACTTGTGATAAAAATTGTTAAAGATTTGACGATAATAATTATTTACCGACGAAGCGAGAACCGCGGGCAAACGTAGTTTGCACACAAAGTACCCCTTGCGGGTGTGGTCGAGCGAGGAGGTAAACAAAAGGTTGCGGTAGCATACCTTTTATTGTATCCATGAGGTTAATTGATGCATCATCGCGGAATTACAGGAACTATCTCCTTAATATTAGTTTTCATTTTATTTACTTTTGGTTGTGCTGCAGGAAAAAATCCTTCAGCAAATGAGGATTTTGGATTATTTGCCGAAACAGTGCCGGAAGGTATTCGCTTAAATTTTGCCAATATTCCGGCAGATGTTACTCACATGTGGCTTAACGTTGTATTTTGGAGTGATGAGGAATACCGTGAAGACAAAACTTCTCTTATTTCCTCTTTTGCAGCTATAACAAATGCCTCAGCCAAGAGGTGGGTTAATGCGAGTCAGCAACTGGAAAGAATCAGACAAACCGGAAGTATAATTTTTCCAATTGTGCGAGCAGGAGTAAATTATCATTTTTCTGCAACTGTCTATAACGAGCATGAATATAATAACATGAGAGAAGTTCATAAAAATTCTTTTCTCCGCACTGCCTATGCAAATATTATAGCAAATAACGGCACTTATTTTAACAGAGAAAATGTCATGCTTGAACTGGACAAAACAAACGCTGTAGCAACAATAGTTACAGAACCTCTATTCTCTTCAGAATTGATTTTTTATGAACAAAAATATAGTTTTGCAGTTACCATAATTGTCGATAGCGGCAAATCCATTGGGTTTGGCGATCACCATTTTCCTGACGGATTATCCTGCAATGGATTAAGCTAGGCATTCGAACCTAAATTGACGGAAAATTTAAGAAAAAATAATGGCGGCTGGTTGGAAACAGGCACTTATTATACTGCGTGGGTTGTTGCTTACGCAAACATTATTTATGATGGCATCTTGTGGTCTGTAGAAATTGCCAAATCTCCGGAATTTGAATTTTCTCTCTAACTACTTATTCTTATTATTCCCCAGGTGTTCTTGCCTATACTCTTCAAATTCCTCTGCATCCAATTGGTCTAGGTCGTTCAGCCCTGCGCGATCTTCCAGGTGATGGGTAAACTCATGCAATAAAATGTCCCTTAGCTCTTTCCGTGCTTCTTTAAGCTTTACATGCCCATAAACCTCCGCAAATGAGCCATAATATATGCTTATATAACGCCCCATTGAGGAACATGCGTGGTATTCACCCATGATATATAAATCATCGTCAATACTTTCTGGGGAAATTTTAGCATCAGGCAATAAAATGACCCCTCCATTTAAGCCTTCAAAATAATATTGAGGCAAGTCATCAACAAGCTCATTCAATATTTTCTGCACATTTTTAATGCTTAATAAACGCCGATGCTGCTTTTTTCGTTTTGGCATACCCCGATATTCTTCCCTTGTTCCATTTCTTTCATATGAGTTTCTTTAATTATAAGCTGATTATTAAGAGTTATAAAGAAAAAAAACGGTATGCCTGGACGTCAATGACTGCATACCGTTTTTTTATATTCATGGGAACAAGCAGTTCGCCCACACTATATTTTCGGCAATAATGCTAATTGGCTTTAAAGGTATTTATGCAAAAGCTAGGGAAGCACTGATTAAATTTGACTCTAATCAGTGCTTCCACATTTTTTCTCGTTTTCTTGCAGAAAACTACGAAAAAAGGATAATAAGGTAATGTAGCCCCGAACAAGTTCGGGATGCTGCGCAATTTATTCTCGATTGAATAAATCAGCGGTTCCCTAGTCAAGTTTGCTTGCGAAGAAGAACTTTGGCAGAATTTATATATTTCCTATGTAATTTGATTGATTCTTCAAGTTCCAGGTATATTTTATGCGATTTTTCTATTATGGCGCTAAAAGTTTTCTCGGTATTGCCGCGTGTTATAGCTCGTATTGTGTCTTGCAGTAGAAATCCTGCGATTGTTCTGCTGCTTTGGGAGAGAATATCAGCATCAGCCTTATCAAGATTACCAAGAAGCGCCTGCACATAATCGGGCTCAAGAGTTTTGATGCCTTTGCAATGGTTTAGGAGCAATTCCGAAGATTTTTTGGCTTCTGTTACAACCTTAATAAGGTTTTCCAGCAAAATATAGAGGTTATTTAGGACTTCTTCTGTCTTTAAAAAAGCCTCCATTCCCTTCCCTTTTTTATATTCATCAATAAAATTTTTAATTGAATCAATCCTGGCGTCAATAAGCGCCCGGATATCAGGCTTTTCCAGAGCTGTTTTAAGCTCAATCACTTCCATATTTTTGATTTTCACGCCATTTTGGGAAAGGTTCATGGTTTTTAGACTATGTATATTAAGCTGTTCTTCAAACCACTGCCTGTAGATTTCAAGCCTTTTATCTGTAAAAACAACAGCGCCGGTGTAGCTTTCAGTTTCAATCAGCGTTGCATCTGTAATCAAAGAAAAATCCATATTTGAAGCAGGGCAAAGCCTGTTAGAGAGCGTATGGGATCTTTCTTCGAAAAAACTTCCTTTAAAATGAGTTTTTTTGTCGGGATATCCAAGGTCTAATCCTATGAAGAGCACCTCGCTGCACCCTGCCTGCCTCGCAAAATCCCAGGCGCTTGTTGCAACAGATCCGCCTGCGCCTATTTTGCCCCTGGGAAAAGTAGCATCTTCAAAATATTGCCCCAAAGGGAAAACCGAGCCTGAAAAGTATTTATAGTTTTTAAAAATCCTGAACACTTTGCTGTATGTTGATGGCTCAGAAATAAGTATTGAATCATATTCAGAACTTCTGTCCAGATGCCGCGAGTTCCAGTATTGCGGGTCAATAACAATCAGAATATCCGGGATAACTCCTGCAGCAACAGATGCGTTAAACGAAGTATCAACTGCTACAATAAGGTATCGCCTGGCAAGCTGCTTAAAATAGGGAAAAATTGCATCGAGCGAAGGACCTCCTGCGACAATTAAAGCAGGTATGTTGGCAAAAACATTCTGCGCATCAATAAGTCCTGGAAAAAGAGTAAACTGAGCAAGATTTTGAGAAAGGTTTTTTACCCACAATTTCCCAAAACGCCTTAAAGTATTGTTATTTATTTCTTTTCTTGATATATATGCCGAGATATTTTTTTTTACTTTATCAAAATACTCCGGATTCATGTTATATTCCGAAATCATTTGAAAATAGTTGACTTTTTCAACTTGTATATTACTTAAAATCAAAGACACAACTTCCGGCTCTGCGGAAATAACATAATAAATCCTGTCTGAGTTAATAATTTTTTCCAGATCCCTCACCTGAGCAGCGGCGGCGAGCAGCGAAATTTCAGGTTCGACAATGATAATTTTTGCATCATCATTGCTGTCAAGAAAACTTTCAATATAATAGCCAAGCCCGAATCCTCCGAAAACCCAGCAATCAAAAGTTTCGTTCTGTACAGCAGAGTGTGCGGGCTGAGGAGAGAGTGCAGCAGTAATTACTTTCCTGGCTTCTCCTGCAGGATCATATTTGCTGTGAATATAAGAATCTCCGATTTTTACAGTAGGTTCGCCCTTTGCAGATTTTTCGATAATAATATCATTATTCAGAGTAAGACTTTCTTTTTCGATTCCCAGTTTTTCCAGCAGAAGCCTATGGTTTTTTTCAGGTATATTCATATTATTGAAACAGTAATTCTATAGTCATTCCATCTCTTATTTCGGTTCCGGGAGCAGGAGATTGCCTACTAACCCACCCTTCGCCGTTTATTAAAACTCTTACTCGTTGATCTCCGAGAATAGGAAGAATCTGGCGCTTTGACATTCCCGAAAAATCAGGAATATATCTTCCGAGTACAAGCGTTTCTGGCTGTGTAACAACAATTCTTCCTGGGTGGTCTATTATTGTATCCCCTCTTCTTGGTATTCCAAGATAAGAAATTACCTGCTCTGCAACTTCTGCAACAAGGGGCGCTGCAATTACTCCGCCAAAATGACTCACGCGCGTAGGTCTATATATAGCAGTATATATTATGATTTTCGGGTCTTCGGCTGGAAATAGCGCAAGGCAAGACGCAATAAAATCTGTTTCCGAGTATCTTCCTGTTGCCATGTCCAAAATTTGGGATGTGCCGGTTTTAACAGCCATAGTTATTCCTCTAACAGAAGCCCTTCTGCCTGTTCCGTCAATGGCTGCCATACTCATCATGTCTAAAACAGCTCCGGCAGTTTGGGGAGAGATAACCTGGCGTATTGGTTCCCTTGTGGTTCGCTCTATTGTTCTGCCGTCATGCGAAATAATTTTGCTTACAATGCGGGGCTGAAGCATTACGCCGTTATTTGCAAACACAGTAGCTGCTCTTACAACCTGCATGGCAGATACGGATATTTCCTGCCCCATGGCTATTGTAGGTTTTGACCTTACAGACCATGCCCTGTGGTTTCTTAAAATTCCCCTTGTTTCGCCGGCCAATGGTATGCCTGTCGGCTCGCCAAAACCAAATAGCCTTAGCATTTGATAAAACATCGCATCCGAAGCAGTAAGCGAAGCATAAGCAGCGCCAGCGTTACACGAATCTGCAATTATTCTTTCTGCATTAACATTTCCGTGATGCCCAAGACATCTTATTCTTATGGGATTCAAAAGATCGGTGCTGATTTCAAAAAAACCATTGCAGCGAAAAAGCGTGCGTTCATTAATTCCGCCCAACTCAAGCAGCGATGCTATGCTAAAAACTTTGAAAACAGAGCCTGGCTCGAAAGCTGTTGCAACAGGATGATTTCTTCTGCTGCTTGCAGGTGCGCTTGCAAAATTGCTGAGATCAATCTCCGGAATTGAAACATACCCAAGTATTTCTCCTGTTTTTGCTTCTGCTACAATTAAAATAATCATTTCCGGCGCATATCTTTCAAATGCTTCAGATGCAGCCTGATGTGCAAAATGCTGTATATTCAAATCAATAGTCAGAAAAACCTGGCTGCCATATACGTTCCTTCTTCTGCCGGAAAAAAGCGACGGCGCAGGAGATAAAACATTGTTAAATGTATACTCAATGCCGGCAAGACCTACATTATCTATTCCTGCGTACCCTATAATGTGCGAAGCAATATTTTTTCCCGGATAAACCCTTCCATATTCCGGCTCAAGTCTTATGCCCGGAAGTTCTCTGGCATCCAAATGAACCCTAAGCCTCTCTGCTTCTGTATTTGAAATTTGCCTTCTTATATACATAAATCTGCCGGGACGGGAGGAAATGTCTCTTATAAGCTGATTTTTATCCATATCCAGGGCTTCTGATAGTATAAAAGCTGTTTTTTCAACATCTCTTATACTTGGTATCCAGGCAGTAACTGACTGAAGTCTGGTTTGAATAGCTAAAATTCTGCCATTTCTGTCGAGAATTGGTCCTCTTTCACCGGTTGCCCTGTTTATTCTTGCAGATGCAGATTCCTGAGAGCTCTCTGACCTAAAGAGCATTATACTCATATAGTTAAAAATTATAAAAAGAACAATAAGAGATGTACTAATCAAGAAAATCTTTTTTCTGGTGCCAAAAGTATTTTTTTTCATCTAAATCTTATATTAATATGTTGCCTCTTAAATGTCGATATATTTGTAAGGATTATGGACAATTTAATAAATTATACGCAAAAAATAAACAAGAGACATCAGCGCCCTGCTTTCGCAACTCCAAAAAAACGACGCAAAAACTTTTTCAGCGGATTCTCTTTATTCACTAACATATTTAATTTCAGTAAAAACAGACTGAGAAAAAAAATCCCTAATAATAAAGTCTCCTATAAACCTTTTACAATGCAGGATAAACAGTCCAAAAGTCAATCTTTTAAGAACTCTTTAAAGGGACAGTATATAATCCTTCCGCAGCAGCTAATAAATCATGTTTCTTCTTTATTAAAAAGGAGTAGTAACAATAGCGTTCTGAATCGGGTAAAGGATAATTTTTTTAAACATATAAAGCCAATATTTGTAAAGTTTTCTTTTTTTAATATTTTTATAATTATAATAGGGCTTTCTGTTGCAGTATCTACATCAATATATTCATCATCATTTGTACCGGCTGGAACAATTACGCTGCCCAATGACACTAATATCAACTATCATCTTAAGTCTTTTATGGCAAGAGGAGATAGCGCCAATAAAAACTTAGTCGGAACCGATGCAGATCTTTCGTTATTAAAAGGTCTTCAAATTCGGCAGCATACTGTTGCAAGAGGCGAAACTATTTCTACAATTGCACAAAGATATAATCTCGAGCAAGGAACAATAATAAGTTTTAACAATATACAAAATGCAAGAACGATTAATGCAGGTGCAGTGCTAAGGATACCGGACAAAGACGGGCTTTTTTACAGAGTCAGGCAGGGAGATTCATTAAGCGCAATTGCCAGCAGACACAGAGTAAGTCTTAATGCTATTCTTGATATTAATAACCTGGACTCTCCTGTTATACGCCCCGGTCAAGAACTTTTTATCCCCGGCGCAAAAATGGACCGCTTTGAGCTTAAAAGAGCTTTGGGCGAACTTTTTATCTTCCCGACTCAGGGAAGACTAACTTCTCCTTTTGGATTCAGGAATGATCCTTTCACAGGAAGAAGATCAATGCATAATGGTATTGATATTGCCAATAGTATTGGAACGCCTGTACGCGCAGCAGCTGACGGCAAAATTGCTATGACCGGGAATAGTTCTGTATATGGGCGATTTATAATTATTCAGCATCCGGGCAGGTATCAGTCGCTATATGCTCATCTTGACAGAATTCGGGTTAGAGAAGGCGAACGGGTTACTCAAGGTCAGCTTATAGGGGATATGGGGAACACAGGAAGAAGCACAGGTCCCCACCTGCACTTTGCAATATATCGTAATCAAAGACCTATTGACCCGCTTACTGTTTTAAGCAGATAAAAATTCCAGTGCCTCTGGGACACTGGCTATTCGCATGGGTTGGAAATCGTGCGATACTAAGTGCCGTGGCAATACTTATACTTTTTCTTGCTCCCGCACGGACACATATCATTCCTGCCCACTTTAGGCACTGCTCTTTTTACCTGAACGCTTTCACGGCCGCCATGCCTGCCTTCATCTTGCAGCTCGGCAAGCTCTGCGCCGGACATAGAAAACTGCCCCATAGCGCTATGGCTAGCTAAACCAACATGGCGCATAATTCTGGCGCCATCATCATAATCTGCTCTTATTTTTACATTAAGAACCTTTCGTGCAACACTAAGCCTTATCTCCGCAATAAGCTTGTCGAATATATCAAAGCCCTCAAGCTTGTATTCCAGAAGAGGGTTTTTTTGCCCGTAAGATCTTAAATAAACAGCTTCCCTAAGTTCTTCAAGATTTTCAAGATGATCCTGCCATTTCGTATCTATAAGCCGCATATATTCTATTCGAATAAAGTAGTTAAAAATATCTTTTCCTGCGCGCTCTTCTTTTTCCAGAATCTCTTTTTTTATGTCTTCGAGAACAGCTTTTTTAAAAACATCCGGCTTCATTTGCTTAATGTCTTCCAGAGGAAGACCGATTTTATAAAAGAAAATCTCTTGAATCTTATCTGCAAAGTAGACGTTATCTTTCTCTGATTCCTTGTTAGCTTCTGCAATAAGCTCATCAATTTGATCCCCAATAATCGCAATAATTCTGTCTTTTAGATTATTATCTTCGAGGATTTTATCGCGCTGCCCATATATAAATTTCCTGTGCTCATTAAGAACGTTATCATAATCCAAAAGATGTTTTCTTATTTCGTAGTTTCGCTCTTCAACTTTTTTTTGCGCTTTTTCTATGGATTTACTAATCCAGGGATGGTGTATGGGCTCGCCGTCCGTCATTCCCACCTTGGACATAAGAGACTTCATGTTATCGCCGCCAAAAAGCCTCATAAGAGTATCGTCAAGCGAAATATAAAATTTCGAAGAGCCCGGGTCGCCCTGCCTTCCGGAACGCCCCCTAAGCTGATTATCAATTCGTCGCGATTCATGACGCTCGGTTCCAACAACAAAAAGCCCGCCAGCTTCTTTTACAGCATCATAATCTGCTTTCCACTTTTCATATTCTTTCTTAAATGCAGCAGCATAAACTTCCGGGGAAGCATCTGTTCCCGCGCTTTTCCTTGTCCGAAACTCCGGGTTTCCTCCAAGCTTAATGTCTGTTCCGCGGCCTGCCATATTTGTCGCAATTGTAACAGCACCCTTTGCGCCTGCTTCAGCAATAATAAGCGCTTCCCGCGCATGATTCTTGGCATTTAAAACTTCGTGCCTTATACCCCTGCGCGTAAGCATTTTCGCAAGCTCTTCGGATTTTTCGATAGAAACAGTACCAACAAGCACAGGCTGCCCATTTTTATGTGCAGCTTCGATTTCAGACGCAATAGCTTCCACCTTAAACCCTTCGTTTAAGTAGATTTCATCTTCGTTATCTTTTCTTACACGCGGCCTGTTAGTCGGAATAACAACAACATCAAGGCTGTAAATGCGCGCAAACTCCCTTGCCTCTGTGTCTGCTGTTCCTGTCATGCCCGATATTTTGTCATACATGCGAAAAAAGTTCTGAAACGTTATTGTCGCTAACGTCTTGTTTCTTCTTGCAACCTTTATATTTTCCTTTGCCTCTATAGCCTGATGAAGCCCGTCAGAATATCTTCTTCCCGAAAGAATACGCCCAGTAAACTCATCGACAATCTGAACCATATTGTTCTGTATAACATAATCCGTATCTTTGTGAAAAAGCTTGTGCGCTTTCATGGCCTGCGTCATGTAATGCACATATTCAAAGTTGTCATCGCTATAGAGCGTATCACGTATAATGCCATACTTTAAAAGAAGCCTTTCTACGCTGTTCATCCCGTCCTGCGTAAATGTAATTCTTTTTGTTTTTTCATCTATTTTATAATCACCTTCAAGCTGATCCTGCTCGTCCGGGTACTCTCCCGTATTCTCATCTTTTTTGCACTCCTGCAGAAAAGACACAAGTTTGTTTACCTCATAAAATTTCTTGGTATCATCCTCGGCAGCGCCGGAGATAATAAGCGGAGTTCTTGCTTCGTCTATAAGAATCGAGTCAATTTCGTCTATTATACAGTAGCTGTGCCCGCGCTGTACCATTTCTTCGTTACTGAACCTCATATTATCGCGAAGATAATCAAACCCAAGCTCGTTATTCGTTCCGTAAGTTATATCGCACGCATACGCTTGCTTTCTTGCCGAAGGGTCCATGCTCGAAACAATAAACCCCACAGAAATGTCCAGAAGATCGTAAACAGGCTTCATCCAGTTCGCATCACGCTCTGCCAAATAGTCATTGACAGTAACAATATGAACGCCCTTGCCCGAAAGAGCATTAAGATAAGCTGCCGATACGCTCGAAAGAGTCTTCCCCTCCCCTGTCTTCATTTCCGTTATTCTGCCCTGATGCAATACAATTCCGCCAAGAATCTGCACATCATAAGGCCTCTCGCCCAGCCCCCTTCTTGCTGCTTCTCTTACAACAGCAAAAGCTTCCGGCAATATATCATCAAGCGTATATTTTTCCTTTAATTTATTCCTGAAAATAGCTGTTTGCGCTTTAAGTTCGCTATTAGTCAAACTTGCAGCCCATTTTTCCTTTTCATTCACTTTATGAAGAACAGGAATAAGTTCCTGCAAATCTTTTTGATGCTTTGATCCGAATAAGAACTCTATTATTTTCTCTACCATGCCAAAAAACTAACTCCTTTCTGTCTCAGCCATGTATTGTGTGTAATACCTATATAAAAAGATAACAAAAAAAAGCAGTTTATTATAGATAATTCGCTATTTTTTTTAATTCACTTCATGTTTTGTACTGATTTTTCTATACTGATGAGGCGAAATTACCCAAGAAGTGCTCCTCTCGAAGCTACAGGAGGCTAAGGAATCGCTGATTTATTCAATCGAGAATAAATTGCGCAGCATCCCGAACTTGTTCGGGGCTACAATACCTTATTATCCTTTTTTCGTAGTTTTCTGCAAGAAAACG
>WQTU01000068.1 GCA_009786125.1 Spirochaetota bacterium | reverse complement strand
TGGGGGCAGGCGTTAAACCAGTTCGCCATTGAGTTTGGAAAAGAGCGGGTTCCGTTCTAAATATTATTTTGTCATTTACACAAAATATATGATAGGCTCTTATTTGTCATTTACACAAAATATATGATAGGCTCGCAAAATGACCACTTTTAGACAACTTCTATTTGTTAAGCAAACACAGATTTCTGTTAAGTGGTTAGTTTTAGCGTATTTGAATTTCTTGAGTCGAGACAAGTAATTTTTCGGCAGCCTCTTTTCCAAGAACCCGAATAGTGCCAGCGTTATAATATGCGATTCGTTCTTCATTTGTCATATTTTTCGTTTCATCATGAATCTTGAGTCGGGCGGCATATATCTCTCGTAAGGGCATTGGTTCATTGATAATGTCTGGATCGTTCATGTAGTCATCAAGTGTTTTATTCATAGTTTATTACCTCCGCAGGGGTATGGATGAATACCCGCTTAAAACCTTCTCGGGTATTTATGACTTCAGTTTCAAATATAGTCTTGTGCTTCACAATATGCTTGAAATTCAAACTGACAACGAAATCAAGCCCTTTAACAGTTGCCGCAGCAATATGTAAAGCATCTGTTGAAAACTTTACCGGGATTATGCCAGCAGAAACATACACATTGGACAAAGCCCGTATGTCTTCACTTTCTGGAATCACTGTTATTTTGTAATCAGTGATCAAAGCTTTCATTTTTGACAATCTTTCAGCGTCCTGTGTGTTGTCTAATTCTTGGATAACATATTGAGATGTGAAAGGCTGAAACTTCCCGGCTTTTATTTCTTCAAATAGCTTTAGCGTATCTGCCCTATACTGCGGAGCATCATCAACAAAAGGAAAATTAAAAATCGTAGTTTCAAGATAAATAGTCGGAATTCTCGGCATCTCTCCCCCTGTGTTCATTATAACCCATAATTATAAAAATATGGCATTATATTTCTTCTCCGGTGTCGTTTAAAACAAAGCCGGCTTTAAATGTGCAGTTTAAAACTTCAGCTATTTTCTGCAAGTCCCTATCTGTGAAATTGTCCCGCTTTAATCGATTATACAAGTTGGTAGTACTTATATTTAATCGCCTTGCTAATTCTGCTTCAGAGATATTACCTCTTTTAACAAGCAAAATTCT
This sequence comes from Spirochaetota bacterium, assembly GCA_009786125.1. GTDB lineage: Bacteria > Spirochaetota > Spirochaetia > CADAEX01 > CADAEX01 > WQTU01. Next base: position 11,553 of record WQTU01000068.1, on the reverse strand, counting down.
AATTTTTTCAGTCATACCCATAAATAGACCCCTTATTAATATATATAACTTGTAAGTGATAAATTGGCAATAATAAATTATAATTTATTATAAAAAAGTGAAAATAATGCTTGATAATATAACTTTTGTGTGATATATTATAACTATAAAGTGAGCAAGGGAGAGGCAAGCATGAATAAATCAGAAGTTTTTAAAATCGGGAATAGGCTTTCAATGACTATGGATAGACACGCGGCATTTATTAAAGCATGGCAGATTGTAAAAGCAAACGGCTTAGAGCTTTCTGTCAAGGGTGTAACCTTTGGGAACAGACAGGAAGCACTAAAGAGGCTTGCACAATATCCGGTGGATAAAGTTGTAACCTTCTTGGTACCTGAACAAGACAACAGCTTTGACAAGAACGCCATAGCCGTAAAAATCGGTGTCTCCGATGTCTGGTGTCTCTGAAAGTGGTACTAAATGAATCAAATAACCATCAAATAAACTCGGATCATTCAAGTTGAAGATAACACATAATTATATATTTGCAGATTAGAGCGGATAACTAAAGCGCACCCCGCTGATCCGGGTATGATATGAATAACGCAAAACAAGCTATTTTTTTGTAGAACATTTGTAGAACTATATTATTGGGTTGGTAAAAAAATGATGTAAATCATTGTTATATAAGGAATTATTTTGGCTACAGCCTATCCGGCAAATATTCGCTGTTTATTTTCCAGGGAGCATTAAAAACATGCTCATAAATGTGCTTATCAAGAGAATAAAACTGCTTTAAAATAGGTTTCATCTTAAGCCGCAGATTTGTATCTTTATATGGGCAGCTGGTATTATGCACAGGAAGCACAAGCCTTTCTGCAGCCAGCCTTATTTGCGGCTCCCGCACAAGGCACAAAGGCCGTATTACCTTGACTTTTCCATTAAAAAACTCCTGTATTGGCATCATTGTCGAAAAATTGCCTCGTAAGCATAGGTTTATTAAAGTTGTTTCTACAATATCATCCATATGATGACCTGTGGCAATTTTGGTAATGTTGTGCTTGGCAGCATAGTCAAAAACAATTCTCTTTCTGTTTCTTGCGCAAAGATAGCAGTTAAACTTATTTTTAAAAGATTCCGGCTGCATATCTGCTGTCTGTGATTCAAATGGAATCCCGAGTTTATCAAAATAAGCTGATATGTTGGAGAGCAGGGGAGGCGGCATTGGGTATTCCCGCCAGTTTACATGCAGGGCTTTTAGTTTGTACTTTACAGGAAGCCACTTTAGCCTTATGGAAAGAAACAGGGCTAATGCAAGAGAATCTTTGCCGCCGGAGACCGAAAGCAACACCTCGTCGTTTTCTTCGATCATATTAAATCTGTTTATTCCTTTTCCGGTCTGTTTAATGCTTCTCATAAGCCATTTGGGGATTTTATCTGTTTCGCTATCCAATATTTTATCTATCATATTCCTTGCCCTTATAGCGGCGTCCGTGCCGCTGGGCAAGACGCGGCGTCCATGCCGCAGATTTTAGCTATTTCCTGGCTAAAAGAGCTTTTTAAAAGTTTTTCGCTAATATTTTCCGGCATAAAAACCCTTATTTTCCTCAAAGTCTCGGTAAATCCCTTTATCACTGATTCATTAAAAACAGAGCCGGACTCCGTAAAGTTATAAACTTCGTTTTTGCAAAAAACAGGAAGATTCACCTCAAACGAAATCTTCTCCGGAATATCGATTATTATTGATTCCTCTCCGCACTTCAAAGAATATTTTTTCCTTATATGCGACACAATTTCATTTTCTTTATCATATCGCGTTTCAAGCGAAGTAAGCATTTTATGATTTTCGTTTTCACTGCAAAAAGGGATTTCCAGAACCATTTTATATAATTTTCTCTCAGAAATATTTTTCAGAATCGAAAAAGGCTTGTATTTGCTTTCTATATAGCTTGCGAATAACGTTTCGTCATCAAGGTTGTAGAGCTCATCAGGAATAATTTTTTTATCCCTTAGTCCCATAAAAAGAGCTTTTTTTGCCATTGCAGTCGCGCAACGTACTGTCTTGTGCCAGTAAACTGCACGGTACATAAGATATTTTGAAAAGAGAATATTCTCAATTGCCGGGAGCCCCTGCTCATAAACAGCTATTCCTTTTTCCTTATGCGGTATTATATTACTGATTATAAAATCTATATCTTGTATTCCATAAGGAACCCCGCAAAAATATGCGTCTCTGTTAAGATAATCGAGCTTATCAGGATCAAGAACACCGGAAAGAAGGTTTCTAAAGAAGATAACTTCGTCTGTTATGTTTTTTTTGATGTTTTTATCAACAATTGCTGCAACAAATTCCGGATCGATTTTTAACCCCTCTTTTATTTCATTGTAGAGCGGCTGCGATAAAACAAGCTGCCCTGTAAGAACTTCGTGATCTGTTAGCGGAAGCTCTTTAAGCGAGTGCGTGTAAGGGAAGTGCCCAAGATCGTGCAGAAGCGCTGCACATAAAAACGAGACCGAACCCTCAAAAGAGATGTCCGGGCAAAGCGGAGATACAACAAGCTGCCTTAGAATTCTTTTTGAAATATGAAAAACACCAATGCTATGACTTAATCTTGTGTGGGTTGCGCCCGGGTAAACAAGATAAGTTGGTCCAAGCTGCTTTATTTTATTAAGCTTTTGCATTACAGGAGAAGACAATATTTTTTTTAAGCCCTCGGATAACATAATGTTACTCCAGAGAGGGTCTCTTACAGGCATGGTATAGTCTGAGTCAATATGATTAAGGATTTTCGAGAAATTCGTCACAGATGTTTTTAATTATACGATCAATCACGTTATACTTTTTTTCGTATAATTAAGCATTCCTCCTTCGAGCAGAATATCAATAGATTTTTCTGTAAGATCATGCAGGAATACCATCTCTTTTCCTGTTGTTTTATTTACGGCCACGACCTCATTTCCCTTTTTAATATCATCAATAAATGAAGGGAAGAATATAAGATCATCTTCCGATATTACCCCATAATCAGCAGCATCCTTAAAAGTCAGCGGAGCTATCCCAAAGTTTATTAAATTCGCCTTGTGTATTCGCGCAAAACTTTTTACCACAACCGCCTTTACACCAAGGTACATTGGCGCGAGCGCAGCGTGTTCCCTTGATGAACCCTGCCCATAATTTTCTCCGCCAATAATTACTCCTTTCCCTGCGTTTTTTGCATTATTGTAAAATGCAGGGTCAACTGCTTCAAAAGTGTATTTTGCAATTTCCGGAATATTTGACCTGTATGGCAGAACTTTTGCTCCTGCAGGCATAATGTGATCTGTGGTTATGTTATCTTTTGTTTTAATCAAAATCTTTGCTTCAAAAGTGTTTTCTGCAGGAGAAGCTTTTGGACATGGCTTTATATTTGGTCCTCTCTGGATTTCAAGATTTTTGGCTTCTGCTTCCGCTGCCGGCGGGATAATCATGGAGATATCCGGTTTTGTAAATTCCGAATAATCTTTTGGAGAAATTTTTACTTTTCTTGGATCTGTAATAACCCCAAAGAGAGCGCTTGCAGCAGCAGTTTTTGGCGAGGCAAGATAAACCTCTGCATCTGCTGTCCCGCTTCTTCCCTTAAAGTTTCTGTTAATTGTTCTTATTGTAACTCCGCCCGACGATGGCGCAAACCCCATTCCAATGCACGGTCCGCAAGTGCTTTCAAGTATTCTTGCCCCGCTTCTGACAAGCCTTTTTATTATCCCTGCGTCTATGGCATTTTCAAAAACCTGCTTTGAACCCGGTGCAATTCCAAGCGACACATTCTCGTGCACAGTTTTGCTGTCGAGTATATCTGCCGTTACTCCAAGGTCATTTATCGACGAGTTAGTGCAGGAGCCAATCAGAGCCTGGTTGATTTTCTTCCCCTCGATTTCCCGCACCGCTACAACGCGATCCGGCATATGCGGCTGCGCAATCATTGGTTCAATTTCCGAAAGGTTTATTTCGATAACTTTGCTGTATGTGCATCCGTTGTCTGCTGCTAGCTCTCGCCACTCCTTTTCTCTGCCTTGCAGCTTCATGAACTCTCGTGTAATATTATCTGATGGAAAGAGAGAGCTGGTAGCGCCAAGTTCTGCGCCCATGTTTGTGATTGTGGCTCTCTGCGGAACCCGCAAAGTCTCAACGCCTTTGCCGAAATATTCATACACTTTTCCGACGCCGCCCTTTACAGTCTCAAGCTGCAAGAGTTTCAAAATAACATCCTTGGAGCTACACATTGGATTTAGTTTTCCCGTAAGATGCACTCCTATAACATGCGGCATTACAATCGAAAAAGGCGCTCCTGCCATTGCACATGCAACATCAAGCCCGCCTGCTCCGATTGCAAGCATCCCAATGCCGCCGCCTGTAGGCGTATGAGAGTCTGACCCAAGAAGCGTTTTTCCGGGTATTCCGAATGCTTCAAGATGCACCTGATGGCATATCCCATTACCCGGTCTTGAAAAATAAACACCATATTTTTTCGCAAAACTCTGTAAAAAATTATGATCATCCATATTCTTGAAATCTGCCTGCTGTGTATTGTGATCAACGTAGGATACCGAAAGTTCTGTTTGTACCCTGGCAATATCCATTGCTTCAAACTGCAAATAGACCATTGTGCCAGTAGCATCCTGAGTCAAGGTTTGATCAATTTTTATATTTACTTCTTCTCCGGCTTTTAAGCTTCCGGAAACAAAGTGATTTTCAATTATTTTTTCTGTAAGAGTTTTACCCATTTTATTCTCCAAGTTATAGTGAAGTTGTTGTCATATAGATTTGGGCTCCGGCTGTTCTAATTGAATCCATCACCCCAAGCTTAATAAACCTGTTTGCCTGATTATAGTTTTTTTAAGAAGGATTGTCAAAATAGTTACTGAATTTAGTTTAAATAGTGCTTTAAGAGTCAAAAAATAAGATTGTTGACTTTTGATTTAATTATACTATAGCATTATGGGAAATTATGGGAAGTTTCCCGCTTTAAGGTAGAATAATGTCAGATGATGAATCAAAAATACCCTTAGAACAGCTCTCTAAAGTATTGGCCTCAACCGAAGATGATGCTTTAATTTTGGGTTTTTTGCACAGTATTCTGACTCCCACGGAAATATCTGAAGTAGCATCAAGATGGGCCCTTGTAATGAAGATTTACGAAGGCACAAGCCAGAGAAACATTGCTAAAGAACTTGGATTAAGCTTGTGCAAAATTACAAGAGGTTCCAGGGAGCTTAAGAAAAAAGATTCTCCATTCAGAAAAATGATAGAAAAATGGAAAAAAATATCCAATTAAATTAAAAAATATTTGAACTATTACTTAAAAATCGATAATTTTAAAGAAAAAAGATTTTCCTTTCAAAAAAAATTATAAATAAATGAAAAAAATATCCAATTAAATAAAAAATGTTTGAACTATTATTTAAAAGTCGATAGTTTTAAATAGAAATAATTGGAGGGTAAATGAAAGTTAAATATAAATTAAGTTTTATGGGAATAGGCACATTGCTGATTGTAGTGTTTGTAACTACTTTTGTGCAGGTAAATTATTCTTCAGGATTAGCCAGGAATCTGAGTGTTCAGATCTTGAGCAAAACGAATGACGAAATTACCGAGTACTGGTCCGGACGCTTAAACAGCCATGTGCGGGTATTGCATACCCTTGCAAATGTAATGGCTGGTTATGAACAATTAGCACCGGAAAGAAGACGTGAAATTTATGATGATATACTTCGAAATGTCCTTGAAGCAGAGCCGATTTTTTACAATCTGGTTACAGTTTGGCGTCCCAATGCAATAGATGGTATGGATGCGCAATTTATTGGCCGGCCCGGCTCTACTGCTTCCGGGCAGTATGCTGTTGCTTTCTCCAGGGATGATGGAGTAAATATTACTGTGCGCGCTACCAGCGCTGTAGCAGATATGATGAATCGTATAGATGGACCCAATGCCAGACAGGACTGGGTAGAGCAGCCGTTTTCCAGACGAGTGGGGAACAGAGATGCTTTTTTATTCAGAATATCAGTCCCTATCATCAATCCACGAACCAATCAGGTTGTAGGCATGGTCTCATGTTTACTGGATATTCATCAGGTACAGTCATCAGTGATGAGGACAATCGACAGGTACGAAGATATTGCTGCTATGACAATTTACACCAACAGCGGGTTTATCATCGCAAGCTATTTGCACCAAAATGTCGGCGGTCAGTTGTATAATGCCCCCAATATGTATGGCGACAGAATACAGGAAGTTCATCAGGCAGTGATGCGAGGGGAAAAGTATTACTTGCAAGGTTTTTCTCCGTCTCTTAACTCCAAAACGGAAATTTCTCTTACCCCCTTTCGCATCGGCAACTCTGATGTAACCTGGACAGTAATGCTTGCCAAAGCCGAAGCGACTATCATGGCTCCGATATGGAAAATGATCAGGACTTCTGTTCTTGTGGCTGCCGGGTTAATGTTGATTGCTGCACTGGTTAGCTTGTTTGTCTATAACCTTTTAACCAAGCCCTTAACTGCAATGCAGGCTGCTCTCAAGCAGGTTGCAGAAGGTGATTTGACAGGCAATGTTACTATTGCATCAAAAGATGAGATTGGCGATTTGGGCCGCTACTTAAATGAGACTATAGATAAGGTACAAACCCTTGCAAAAAGTATCAAACGTGAGACAGTAACCCTGCTTGACTTAGGCAATGATCTTTCGAGCAACATGACAGAAACCGCTGCAGCAGTGAATGAAATTGTTGCCAATATTCAGAGCATCAAGGGCCGTGTTGTTAATCAGAGCGCCAGCGTTACCGAAACCAATGCTACCATGGAGCAGCTTGTAACAAATATCGATAAGCTCGACGACCATGTTTCGAGCCAGAGTAACAGCATAGCGCAGTCGTCGTCAGCTATTGAGGAAATGGTTGCCAACACACGATCTGTTACAGATACGCTGATTAGAAACGCAGCCAATGTAAAAACCCTGCTTGAAGCTTCTGAGGTTGGCCGCAGCGGTTTACAGGGAGTAGCAGAGGATATACAGGAGATTGCGCGGGAATCCGAAGGTCTTTTGGAAATCAATTCTGTAATGGAGAGCATAGCGAGCCAGACAAATCTTCTTTCGATGAATGCAGCAATAGAAGCTGCTCATGCCGGCGAAACAGGCAAAGGCTTTGCAGTAGTTGCAGATGAGATTCGCAAACTTGCAGAGAGTTCAAGCGAGCAGTCCAAAACCATTGGCAATGTTTTAAAAAAGATAAAAGCTTCGATAGACAAAATTACCGAATCAACAGATAACGTACTCAACAAGTTTGAAGCCATTGACACAAGCGTTAAAATAGTTGCAGACCAGGAGGATAACATCCGCGCTGCAATGGAAGAACAAGGACATGGAAGCAAGCAGGTTCTTGAAGGTATAGCCAATTTGAACGAAGTAACCCGTCATGTAACCAGCAGTTCCGCAGAGATGCTTGAAGGAGCAAAAGAAGTTATTCAGGAGAGCAAGAATCTTGAAAAAGCGACTCAGGAGATCTCTAATGGGATGAATGAGATGGCTACTGGTGCGGATCAGATTAATACGGCAGTAAATCATGTAAATGACTTAACTGCCAGAACCCGTACAGAAATTGATTCTTTAATAAGGGAAGTTTCCCGCTTTAAGGTAGAGAAGTGACGAAAAACCGACCGGTGGTCGGAAATTTCCCGCTGAGCGAGTAAGACGAGCGAAGGTTCCCCTTCGATAAAGTGTTAAAAAACAAACCAATGATCGGGTTTTTGGTAAAATTCCCGGTCATTGGTCTTTTTTAGTTTTCCGTGCGGAAAAAAAGCGCAAAGAATTACAGTGCATCTGAAATTTGGAAGATGATACACATGGGTTCTTTTCCTGAGGTGGTTTCCGGGGCTATTCAAAGCAAAGGGCATTGGTATGATTCATATATATGGAAAATGGCGCCCTTTATCCGCTTGAAATAAAGAGAGCGCTACATTATTCCTGCTTCGCTTTTATAATTTTCAAAAACACCTTGACATACTTCCTTTTGCCGATTACTTTATTCCTATGATTCTAAACAATACTATTTATGTTTTTCACATCAGGAAGCACAATGGAGCAGGGACTTATCTTCACCCATTTGAAGACTTTGATAAAATAATAGCAACAGGTAATTCTTTTCAGTTGGAAGGCCGCTACGGCGAGCAGCCTGTAATCGAAAGCCTCACAGCTTTTCGAAACACTATTTATAGAATTGTAGAAGAATCTGTAAATAACTGGGTAAATGAATCCAAGTTTATTCCAAGATTTTTAATATCTGCCGCAACTTTTCTCCTTGCTTACTTTTTTTATTCCTTTGCAATTAGAACCCCTATCCCTATGATAGATAATATTGTGTTTGCGATTATATGTGCAGTTATATGTTACTTTTTTTTGGGCCGCAGATACAGGGAGACAACCACAGCCTCGAAACTCAGAGCCCACTACAGGGGAATAATCGATAGAATCGTTTTTAGCCAGAGCAATTTTATAACTACGCTGGAAGCTTTTCTTGTTCGTCTAAGTGTAAAAAGTGTGGATGAGATTATTAAAAATGGCACTGATTGTGATGAGTTTACAGAATTAATGTCTGATGAACACAGGGATGAAAGAAATCAGCTTCTTTCATACATCGAAAAGGTGTTAAAAAAACAGCTTTCGGGGCACCAGAAAAGGCTTGTTAATAAAATAATCATGACAGGCATGGAAAAAAACGCAGCGCTTGTAGAAGAACTTGATTTAATTAATGTTGCAGATGAAGTAGATATAAATTTACTCTTTTCCTATCTTTTATTAAGAGAAAAAAATCATAAAAAAACTGTTTAACCAGGAGCCGCAGGTTTCTTTGGCGCTTAAGGCTGATGGTATCTGCAAAACTGATTTTTAATGGAAAAGAAGAGAATGCCGGATAACAATAGAGACAATACAGCCGAAGATATCATAAATTTTTACAAAACAGCCTCAACTGATGAGCTCTGCAAAAGAGCAGCTTCTCTTTGCGAAAGTATTCACGGTAAAGAGATTATTTTGCGCGGGCTTATAGAATTCACAAACTATTGCAGCCAAGATTGCCTTTACTGCGGTATAAGAAAAAGCAACAAAAATGCTGTGCGATACAGAATCGACAAAGATGAGATAATAAAAATAGTTTCAATGGGATATAACGCAGGGCTTAGAACTTTTGTACTCCAGGGCGGGGAAGACCCATATTATACGGCAGATAAAATATGCAGAATATTGGAGCAGATAAAAAAGAAAACAGAGTATAAAGCTTCGGTTACGCTAAGCATTGGAGTAAAAAGCAGAAAAACCTACAGGAAATTCAGGGAAGCAGGCGCAGACAGATATCTCATAAGATTTGAAACATCGGACAGGGAATTATATCAAAGCATAAAAATAAATAGCTCTTTTGAAAAAAGAATTGCGGCTATTCATGATATTAAAGAGCTTGGCTATGAAGCAGGGTCTGGTTACATGACAGGGCTCCCCGGAGAAACAGAAGAGACAAGAATTAACAATGCGCTTTTGTGCAGGAAACTTGAGCTTGATATGGTTGGAGTAGGTCCTTTTATTCCAAGTAATAATACTCCCCTTGCCGCAAGCCCAAAGATGCCGCTTGAATATGCCATTAGAGCTACAGCGCTGCTTCGGCTGCTTTTGCCGAAAGCGCATATTCCTGCTACAACTGCTGCGGGAACCATAGACCAGCACGGCAGAGAGAAAATGGTAAGGGCAGGCGCAAATATTCTTATGCCAAATCTTACTCCTGTTGAAGTAAAAAAACACTATCTCTTGTATCCGGATAAAATTTGTCTTGACGAAAATGCGAATGAAATTATAAAAGGTCTTGGAGAACGAATGTCTGCGATAGACAGGAAAATAAGTTTTTCGCGTGGAAGCGCGCTGCGTTTAGGCAAGTGAGGAAATAATGAAAGCTGCTGATGCACTTCGAATAAAAATAGTTTTACTTGGACTCAGAAACACCGGGAAATCTTCCCTTATGAATAATCTTTTTGGCAAAGATGTTGCTATTGTTTCCAACATACCCGGCACAACCACAGACCCTGTTTCCAAAGCAATGGAACTAGATGAGCTTGGCCCTGTTTCTGTAATTGACACAGCAGGGCTTGATGATGAAGGCGATATAGGAAAAGAGCGAATAAAAAAGACCCTGGAAAAAATAGAAAATGCAGATATTCATCTTCTTGTAAGCAGAATAGATAAAGAACCTGCTGAATCGGAAGTAACGTTAGCAGAAACTATTGCGAAAAAGAACGGCATTTTGATTATAGTTCTTACATTTGCCGATAAATCTGCAAATCCCTTAAAACTTGAATGGGCAAAAAAATATCCGCATTGCACTGTAAATAATCTCTCAAAAGATGGCATTGAAGATTTTAAAAAAAGTGTTATCTCTCTTAAAGAGAAAATTACATTTGAAATAACTCCTTTGGAAGGTATTGTAAAAGAAGGAGATTTGCTTCTTATGGTAACTCCAATTGATGCTTCTGCTCCCAAAGGCCGCCTTATAATGCCGCAGGTTGAAACAATAAGAGACAGCCTTGATAAAAATTGCGGCACTCTTGTTATTAAGGAGCACAAAGTTAAATTTTTTTATGATTCTTTAAAAATAAAACCAGCTCTTGTAATTACAGACAGTCAGGCTTTTCACGAAGTAGCTGCAAATATTCCCCAGGAGCAGAAACTTACATCTTTTTCGATACTTTATGCAAGAAAAAAAGGGGATCTTTCGGAATTTGTGGAGGGCTTGGCAGAATTAAAAAAATATATTGATGAGCGGACTAATGCGGTCGCGCAGTCCAGCTCGCAAGGCTGTGAAGCAAGCCTTTTACCCTCAAATACGCGCGTTCTAGTTCTTGAAGCTTGTTCTCATCACGCAAAAGAAGAAGACATTGGCACTGTAAAAATACCTGCGCTTTTCCGTAAACTCATAGATAAAAATGCAGAATTCGAGTTTTTAAAATCTTTGCCGGAGAGGGAAAATTTATTAAAATATTCAGTAATTATTCACTGCGGAGCTTGTATGATAACAAGAACCGCAATGGTTTCCCGCCTGGAAAAGATAAAAGAATCCGGAGTGCCTATAGTAAATTATGGTCTTTTTCTTGCGTGGGCAAACAAGCTTTTGCCAAGAGCTTTGGAGCCTTTTTCTGAGATATATTCGCGCTGGAAAGATTTTGAATTTGTGATTAAGTAAAGTTTTTGCAATATAGCATCTCAAAAGCATCTCAAAAAGTAGTTAAATTGGCAGTTTAGAGCAATTTTAGCATCAATCATTAGCCTGAATTCTTTAGAAAATAGGTACCTGAGGAATTAAACATACTTTTTTGTATGATAATAATAATTTTTTTTAATTATTTGCCTTGCACTTGCTGGTAATATTTGCTATATGTTTTTTTGTTTATTACTCTTTTATCATTATTTACCGACGAAGCGAGAACCGCGGACAAGCTGCCTGGCGCTTTATCGCGACATCCGTGTCGCTGCGCCAGACGCAACGTCCATGTTGCAGAGCTTGC
>WQTU01000067.1 GCA_009786125.1 Spirochaetota bacterium | reverse complement strand
TGAGGAATAAGGCTTTTGCTTATTCTTTTCACAATGTCTTCTGCATATCTGACCATGTAAACAATGTATTACATTTCAAGTAAGTTGTCAAGAGAAAAATTCTGAAAAATTAGCTTTATTTTGAGTATTTTGTCCATTTTCTTGAAATTTCGAACATTTTTAAAAAACGCCATATGCCGTTTTTTTGTTTTTACTGTATAAACTCAAATGTTTTTACGCTTTCGTCAAATATGGAAATAAATCTTGGTGCAACTACAATATTAATATTAACTGCGAACCCTCCTTCAGTTGGACCGAACGCTACCCTATATTTTAATCCAGGAAATTCATGAGAAACCAGTTTTACGATTCACAGTCGTAGTATAGGCCTGATTTTTTACATAAAACTAATTTGTTGTGCAACAAGCACGTTTGTTAGGCGGCGTTAGGATTGTTTTTCATTTATAAATTCAAACAACCCTATACCTCCTCTGCTGTGATTGGTATTAAATTTTATTTTATTTCCATTTTTCATATGAATTACTGCAACAAAAAAATTTATATTGTAATTCCAATCTAAAGATTGAATATCTGAATATAAATATATTGTGTTTTGTTTTTTATAATTATTCAATGTAAAATCGTTTTCATGAAAAACAATTGAACTATTTTTGTTAACCTTTACAGAATATCCTTCTGTCTTTATTTTTTCAATATTACGCTCTTTAATAATATCATAATTTTCATTAATAAAGCTGTTTATTATATAACCTGATTTTTTTGAGGACATATCAATTTTCAATTTTTTACTTTCAAAATAAATTATAAAAGCTGTTCTTGAAGGAATATTCCAACCTATTATTTCATTTATTTTGTATTCTCGTTCAGGTAAAAATGGATATTTACATCTTATAAAGTATTTTGAAAAATTATATTTTACAAGAAAAATATAAAAACACACTAGCCAGAGTATTGAAAAAAATGTCAAAAATAATATTCCATATATATCCGCTCCAGCTTCATCAGTTATAATAACATACAGACCGATTATACAAAATATTAAAGCTACAAAAAAGAGACCTTTCCTAAAAAGTGAAGGACTAAAACTATTTATGCTTTCCATTGTTTTATTTTAAACTATTTTTCTTAAATCTCAAAACCTTGCGTATACCGTTTATGTGCAGTGCCAAGATTGCATTTGCTTTCCAACTACTTAAAATATTTGTGCACAACCCACCCAAAAATCCCAATTCTCATATATTAGCCTATTATTCAACCAAATTAAAATAATAAAGGTTTCATCAGATGTATTTAAAAACATTTGTTCTTGTAAATTATAGTCTATGCCGCTATCCCATCCGCCTACCCCTATCCAATATTCAAATGTAATATCTTGCGTTGGAAAAAAATAAAATACTTTTCTATCAACTTTTATTAATTCTTCGTTTGAATGATCAAAATTTTCAATAAGAATTCTTTCACGTTCCATTAATTCTTCTCTCAACAACTCAAATTCTCCCCTTGTCAGCCCTGAGTTTTCTCTCCAAAACCGTTCACGTGATTGCTCAAGGGTATTATTTCTCCAAATAAATTCAAGTTCTATTTTAATAATCGATGAAATATCCAAGTTGTGCCTTATATTGAACACTATTGTCTGATTACAAAAAGCAGCAAGTTGATATTCTACAGAAATAAATTCACTTTCTACTGTAACACGCTCCCTTGAACCACGTGCAAACACAACACTGCTTATTACTATAAAAAAGACCAAAAAAAACATAAGTCGTTTACACATTTTTTGCCCCTATTACTGATCATCATATTCCATTATTTTATAATTCTCAATACCGAGTTGCCTCATGATTAATCTACCCGAAAAGAACTCATGCCTCAAAATAAACTTAACCGATGGAGGGCTCGGAAAGAAAAATGGGGTTAACGATGAAAGAAAAACATGCGCCTCTGGCGCGGGGCGCATAGCTTGTCCTGCGGTCGCTTTGCGCGTGCTTTGCACGTAATACCTTTTATTCGCTGACGAAGTGAGTGCCTCGGGCAGGTCTGGTTTCTCATGGTCGAACTATTGGGGAATCACAGATGAATACGTGTTTTTAAAAACCACCGTTGCACACGGATGCACAACGGTACAAAAAAATGAAAAATCAATATGCTTGACTATCCCCTAATTGCGGTATCTTATTGCCATAGCACTTCCTGTAGTAACTTCTCTTGTTTGCCTGAGGCTACCTCTTCCTGTGCGTTCAGTATGAGTACTTACCCTGACATTTACAATGTCATGAGCGCCAAGTCTATGCGCTTCTCGCAGCAGCATTTGCAATATTCCTTCGTTGCTGGTGATTTCTATTATCTGACCATGCGCATCAGTTTTCTTTACTAAAGTTGCAAAGACTAAACTCAGCACATCATATGGTCTATCAGGTGGTGGTACAACCACATGCAGAATTCCTCTATCAGTCTGTAGAGGCTGTGCAGTTGCTCCGCTTCCAAGCGCAAGCGCTGCAAAAACTATAAGCAGTGCCATAGCTGCTATGTGCTTAATATTTTTTTTCATCATGTCGTATTCTCCTTTTTTTGATGACTTTATATATAATACCTTCTGCCAAAGCAACGCCTGACATTGTTAGAAGGTCTATATTACAGAATGTGCCGGGAATTGCGCCAAAGAATTGACCTGCATTCCATCCAGCTGCGATTAAGTACAAAACTACGATATAAATGGTCTGCGCCTTTTGCTCAAAGAAAAACAGAGCGCGCAGAAAAAATATCCCCGAAAGCAGCCACAAAAAATCAGGTCCGCTGTAAACAAGTACAGAAAAGAAAATGTTTTCTATGTTTACAGGTATTCTTAGCGCTTCCCAAAAACCTGGCATGGGCAAAATTTTCCACACCAGTAAATTCGGTCCCCTAAACAAGGGGTAAATTGCTGCCCCGCATATCAGCGTTACGCTTCCTAATGCAAAATAAATTGCCCTTAGTTTATTTTGCATTTTCTTGCTTTCCTGGATTTAAGATTTTTGGAACTATGGTGTTTTGGGTTAAAACAAGAAGCCGAGTCATTTCAAGTACATTCTTCTTGTTTTCCTCTGTTAAGGCGGAAAAATCTTTATCAAGTGTTTTGTTCAATTCTTCTGCCTTCATATTCACCTCGCAAATCACGCCCTTTAACAAGGTATAATATCGCACTATAATAAAGTGTGTCAATATATTTTCTCTTTTTTATAGGTTGGCTGCGCTTGCTTTTATAGGGTTTCCTATCTACTATATTTTCATGGATAAATCCATAAATGATCGCTTAAAAGAGGTTAGACACGCTCTAAAGCTTTCTCAAAAGCAGTTTGCTAAAGGAATTTTCCTTAAAAGCAGTGGTTATTTGGGCTGTATAGAGGTTTACCGGCACGAAGTTAATGACAGAATTATAGAGCTTGTGGTTAGCGCCTATGGGGTTTCAAAAACATGGCTTAAAACAGGCGAAGGCTCAATGTTCGAGAAAGAGAGAAAAATCGATGCTCAGTTGGAAGAGATGAATATACTTTTTAACCAGCTAAATCCTCATTTTAAGAAATATGTATTAACTCAGATTAAAGATCTTATTAAACTTCAAAATGCAAAAGACAAGCTGATCTGACACCGCTGGCAGTACGGGAGTAAACGCCGGCAGGAATGGTGCGAGTATTGGGCGCTGCGACTAAAGCTGGTTATACATTGAGTATTTTATCTTATTGTTTTCGTCAAATATTATTGATTTTAAATGCTTTGTTACGCTCTTTGAAAGAAGGAACTGATTTCTTTCTACATGATAGATTGTGATAAGAATTTTATCACTTTCTTCCATTTTTTCGAAATGTTCAGCAAAGTAATATTCGCTAAGGGAATACTCGTTTTTGTTCAAAACTTTATATTCTATTCCACTATCATTTAAATATTTCTTGAAATCTTCAATATTGCTGTCTGTTGTTTTTTGTGCAATTTCTTTGTGTGTTTTTTGTTCTTCTGCGCGTTTAACATTGCTGTAATAATTTAGAGATACTACCAAAATAACTGCAAAAACAAGAATAAGAACAAATAGAATACTCATAGCTTTTACCTCTCGTAATCAATGCCCCACAAATTTGTTGGGCGCACGACCCTGAAGCCGACGTTACCGTATATGCTTCTTTCCCACGGATTATAGAGGTTCCGATAGGCAGACCTAAGGCCATACTCGCGGCTAATCCACGACCCGCCGCGCACTACGCGAACCGTGCCGTCGGCAGCAGGGGTGCGGGGTCCGACTGCCGGGTTTGTCCGCGGAGTGCTGGAATAAAAAGCAAACCAGTCCCAGACCCACTCCCATACATTTCCGTGCATATCGTACAAACCCCAGGCATTGGGCGCATAGCTTCCAACTGCGCTTGTATTTCCGCCAGGATGGCTATTAAAATTAGCCTGACTGCGGTTAATGCTAACGCCGGTATTAAACGGCGTTGTTGTTCCTGCACGGCACGCGTATTCCCACTGCGCCTCGGTTGGCAGACGGTACCCGCTAGAGCCAGGTACAACTCGGACAGCATTCCAGCGTTCAAAATTGGCGTGTCCAAAGGAGTCGGGCACTTCTCCCCAGAGAGCAGGGTCTGTACTCCATAACCCGGAAGTAGTGGTTTCCATCTCATACGCAGGACTAAGCCCCTCCATTATACTAAGCAGATTGCAGAATACTATTGCATCGAACCAGCTTACAGCTTCTACTGGTCGGTTGGGGTCAATGAAACCGCTTGGGTTTGTTCCCATTACAGCTTCGTATTGCGCCTGCGTTACCAAGAACCTGCTCATCCAGAAAGCGTAGATGGTTACGGTGTGTGCCGGACGTGCGTTTGCATCTGTTGGGTCATTGCTGCCCATGGTAAATGTTCCGCCAGGTATTAGTCTCATTTCGATTAAGCTTTCCCTGGCATATGCCTGATGTCCCAGGATAAGAAGAAGCGTTATAACAAAACAAAGTTTTTTCTTCATAATTACTCCTTTGCCGGCACTTCCCGCCGAGCGAGCGTCAGCGAGTGAAGGTTCCACTCCGAGTTTTAGTCTAGCACAACTTTGGCTTTTTTGCAATGGCTGAGGGCTTGCATCAGTATATCATCAGTATATATACTATAAGACTAAGCGAATACCGATATTTGTCGAGGGCTGCAACAGGCGCGAAGCGTACGTTCCGAGCGCGGCAAAGTGCCTCTTGTGGGTATGGACGCCGCATTTGCGAGGGGGAGATATGGGTAAGATAAAAATAGAGCATGATATGCCTTTATGGAACCTTTTTACTGTCTATAAAGGGCTGGACGACCCTCTTTATATAGAAGATAAAGAGAAAATGCTGATGGAATTCCAGCAATTGCTTGATTTTGCGGCTAAGAATAATCCCGCAGGGGCAGATGAGGAGTGGGTCGAAGCTGTAATAAGAAAAATCGAGCAGGCGGAAGTTATTTATGATAATTTATATTCATATTGTTATGCAAATTACTCGACGCAGACAGCAGATGCGGCGATTGTCAGGGAACTTAATAGTCTTGAAAATGAAAGGCTGAAACTACTCAAGGCGAAAACAATTTTTAGAAAGAAAATCTCTTTTTCTCAGCAGCAAATGGAGAAGATTGCGAAGGAAAACTCTTTTTTGAGCAATTATACTCTTTTTCTTAATGAAGCGATGGTGCTAAAAAAGCATCAGCTTTCAAGGGATATGGAGGCGATTGTGGAGGAGCTGCTGCAGCCTGGCGCAAATTCTTGGTCGCGTTTGCAGGAGGCTATTTCGTCGGATTTGAGTGTGAAGTGGAATAAAAAAAAGCGAGAGAAGAAAACTGTAACTCAGCTTAGGGCGCTTGCGTTTTCGAAGAGCAGGAAAACAAGAAAAAGGGCTTTTGAGAAAGAGATTAAGGCATGGAAGAGTGCGGAAATTCCGCTTGCGTATGCTCTTAATGGGATTAAGGGCACGGGGATAATTCTTAATCGGCGGAGGAAATGGAAGTCTGCTATTGAAAAATCTGTTTTTCAGTCGAGAATGAATGAAGATGTATTAAGAGTGCTTATAAGCGCTATGGAAAAGTCGCTTCCGGTTTTTCATAAATATCTTGATGCAAAGGCTTCGTTGCTTGGGGTTAAAAAACTTGCGTTTTATGATCTTTTTGCGCCGCTGCCTCTGGCAACAAAGGCTTTTTCGGCGAGAGCGGCGACGACTAACGCTGCGCCGGGAGATGCGGTGCCGGCAAGAGAGAAAAAAACAAAGCTGGAGAATGATATATGCGTGTGGCCGTTTCAGGATGCGGCAAATTTTATAACAGAGGCATTCAGGGATTTTTCTCCGGAAATGGGTTTGTTTGTTGAAAACGCATTTAATAAGCGCTGGATCGATGCTGCGCCGCATAAGGGAAAGGTTGGCGGGGCATATTGCATAAATTTTCCGCTTGCAAAGGAGAGCAGGATCCTGTGCAACTACAACAATTCTTTTTCTGCTGTTGCAACTGTTGCGCACGAGCTTGGTCATGCGTGGCATAACGAAGTATTAAAGGATGAAAGCATCATACATCACAATTATCCCATGACTCTTGCGGAAACTGCATCGATTTTCTCCGAAATAATGATTTTTGACAAGGCGATAAATGGCGCGTCGTGCAGCGCAGAAAAATTGTTTATAATGGAAATACTTCTTCAGGAAGTTACGCAGATTATCGTAGATATTCTTTCTAGGTTTTATTTTGAAAAAGAGGTGTTTGCGAGAAGGGAGAAGGGGGATATTTCTGCGCAGGAATTTTCGGCTATTATGCGGGATGCGCAAAAAAAAACGTATGGAAATGCTATTGCGAAAAAGACGTATCATCAGTATATGTGGGCTGTTAAGGGGCATTATTATATTCCTTCTTTGAGTTTCTATAACTACCCTTATGCTTTTGGTCAGCTTTTTGGGGTTGCGCTTTATAAAAAATATCTTTCGGATAAGGAGAATTTTCCGCAGCAATATAATAAGATACTTAGAGAGTCCGGAAGGAAAACGAGCATAGAAATTGCGCAGCAGGCTGGTTTTGATATTGAAAAAGAGCTGTTTTGGCTCGATAGCATAGACTATATTAAGCAAATGATTGATGAATTTTCAAAAATTGCTTTTACAGGAGAAAGCAGAAAATGAGTATCAAAGTTGGAATTTTAAGCGCCGGCGCCTGGGGTACTGCGATAGGCAAGCAGATAGCGCAAAAGAACATAGATGTCCAGATATGGGACTATATGGAAGATGTTGTTGAGGATATAAATAAAAATCATAAAAATACCAGATACCTTCCTGGAGTTACGCTTCCGAAAAAAATGAAGGCAACTTCGGAGATAAAAGATGTTGTAAGCGGGAAAGATTTTCTTATACTTTCTACCCCTTCTCTTTATCTTGTTGATACTGCAAAGGAGTTGCTGAAATCAAAAAATATTCAAAACGGGAAAACTATTATTGGAATAATAACAAAGGGATTTATTCCGTCGCCATCGGGTCCAAGGCTTATTGTTAGCACTCTTGAGGATTATCTTCCTGGGTTTTACAGGGATAATCTTGTTTATATCTCGGGGCCAAGCCACGCAGAAGAAGTTGCGGCAAATAAAGTTACAGGGCTTATAAGCGCATGTGTCAATGGCAAAAATTCAATAAAGTTCAGAGAGCTTCTTTCGAGCAGATCTCTTTTTGTTTTTTCTTCTATCGATGTTATTGGGGTTCAGACTTGCGCTGCGACGAAAAATGTTATAGCAATTGCTTTTGGAATGCTTGATGCTATACAGGAAAGGTCGCAGGTATTCGGCAATAATACGGAGTCTCTTTTGCTGGCTGCTGGGCTTAATGAAATTCAGAAATTAGGACAAGCTCTTGGGGCTACGCATCCGGAGACATTTACTTCCATATCTGGCGTCGGGGATCTTGACGTTACTTGCAGAAGTCATCATGGCAGAAACAGGAAATTCGGGCGCGATATTATTAACCACAATATTATTGGTCAGTTTTCTGATATCGATGATTTAATAAAAAAAATAGATAGAGTTGGCTATCTTCCAGAGGGGGTTATTGCTGCAAAATATGTTAACCAGATTATGGATAAATATAAACTAAAGCTTTCTATTTCGTCTATTGTGTATAAAATACTGAACAAAGAAATGTCTCCGCAAGGTGCAATTGGTATTTTGCTTGGCGACTATGCGGCTGCGATGACTGTAGAAAGCTGATGATATATGACGTATTCGGCAATGCGTGGTGAGATGCAGTACGAATGTATAAGAACCGATTCTTGATGTAACAAGTTAGCGGTATCTTGCAAAATTTTTAATATCCTGCATGTCTTTATAGGAAAATTTCTCCCATGACATTGGAAAAACTGAGTTATTATGATAAAGAGGATCTTCGCTAATTGGATAAATACTTTTTTTTACACTCTCCTCCCACATGATTGAGCCCGGCACAGGCGAATATTCCGATACACTTATTCTAACATCGAATTTTTTTAAATATCTTACACTTTCTTTAGCTTCTTCTGCATATTGTCCGGGAAGCCCGGCAAGCATATAGATAATTACGTTATCTCCGTAAAAACCATTTGTTTTAAGAGTTTCTATAACAGCAGGAAAAGTGTCTGCATTATATTTTTTCCCGTTCTTTTTGTGAAATTCCGGGTTTGAGCTTTCAAAACCAAGCCTTATTTCTTTAAACCCTGCTTTTTTCATCATTGAGACTGTTGCGGTATCGAGAAAATCAATATGAAGGCCGTTTGGTGTATAGAAATTGAATTTAATGTTGCTGGAAATTATTTCTTCAAGCAAAGGAAGAAAAGTTTTTTCTTTGTTGAACAACAGAGAGTCGTCATAAAATGCAAAGTTAGATGTTCCGTATTTTTTATTTAAGTAAACAAGCTGTTTAAAAACAGTTTCGTGGCAGCCAACGGAAAAGGATGAAAGCTTTGCCGAAGCGCAGTAGCTGCATTTCATAGGGCAGCCATTGTTGAGCCGCACAACAGCAGCATCTTCCCAGACTGGGTTATCCATAAGAAACTTCCCGCCTTCTTGGCTGCAAACAGGCAATGAGTGTTTCTTGAAAAAACTATTTAAAAAATTCCATGCTTCGCCTTCTGCAACATAATCCGGCATTACAACATTTTTGCAATGCTCCGGAAAGAGGGTAGCATAAACACCTCCGGTAATAACAGGAACACTTGGCCAAATTTCTCTGCATATTTTTACAACTTCAGAAACCCCCATGTACCAATATGTCATAAATGTAGATATGAGAATAATATCCGGTTTTCTTGCCATTATTTTTAAACGAAGTGATTCTTCGCAGATTCCATATCGTGCAAACCCTCTTTTAACAGACGGAATAGAGCCGGAAAAAGGAGGGGGCAGAATTTGCCGGAAAATTTTGCCTGTGCCATTGTTATAGCGCACAGGGGGTTTTCTTCGCGCGGTTTTGCGCGAAAATTCATCAGTATAATCAAGAGAATTGATAAAAACGCATTCCCAGCCGCCCTCCTCAAGCCATTTTCCGATCTTCAAAAGCCCATAAGGCTTTAAAAACAGGTCAAAAAAAGCAAAATCATATATGGGCGGCATTATAAGCATTGCTAGAGGTCGAAGCGAAGCTTCGCGCCGTAGATTTGAGTAGAAATTTGCTTTTGTTTCAGCAGCATATGGCATATCAATAGACATTTTGACTCCTGATCAAGAATTTAGCAAAATCTATAGACATTAGAGATAATTTCTGCTATATTTTAGCAAACAATGGCGCCGTACCCAAGTGGTAAGGGAGAGGTCTGCAAAACCTTCAGGCATCGGTTCAAATCCGATCGGCGCCTTAAAATTGTATATAATTTTGCCTTTTCCGAATATTGAAGTATGAGGCATTAGGCCGGATTTTCGAACAAATAATTTACCGGTATTGCCCAAGTATTTCTGTTTACTTGAAGAAGCTCTTTTCCTGTATAAATAATAATACCTTTGAAAAACCTCTCCCCAATGGTTTCTTGCAAGACCATCATGTTTGTCCAGTCTTTCTCATTGATTGTTCCATCAAGTTTTACTTCTATTCCAATGGTTTTTCCGAAGGGGCTTTCAATTACAAAATCCACTTCTTTGCCTTGATGCTGAACAGGATTAAAATGAGAAACAGCGAACGCACCTAATGAGTTTGTTGCTTTCATAATTTCTGTGGCAATAAAGTTCTCGAATAAGTGCCCCATGGTTTTTCTGTCATTCCGGTATATTTCGGTCATATCTCTTTGCAATAAATGGCAAAGTAAATTTGTATCTGTGAAGTAAATTTTTTTCTGCTTTACAAACCGCTTATTCAATTTATTTGGCTTGCTCCACGATGGCAGCTCAAATGTAAGGAAGGTGCTGCTGCAAAGGGTTTTGTATTTATCGTAAGTTTTAGCATCAAGTCCTGTTTCCTGCATAATGTTTGCATTATTAAGAAGGCTGCCTGCTCGTTGTGCAAGGGAAACAAGCAATTGATAAATATTGCTAGGGTTTTTTATGTCAGCCATGGTTCGCACATCCCGCTGCAAAATAGTAGTGATGTAATCGTTAAACCACACATAACGGTTAATATTTTTGTTTATGGCAATTTCAGGAAAAGTTGCGCTTGATATTACATCAATCAGATCAACGGAAGGATATTTTTTTGTAAATATATCATCTCTAAATAGTTCTTCTATAAAATTTATTCTGATGGAGTTTTTCCCGTCACAAAGCCGAGACTTCGCGCGCTTGTTGGCGCTTTCCTGGCAAGAAATTTCGCTCTTTTTTATTTCAGCGGCTGCAAATGGATATAGTGTTAGATTTGACATTCTGCCAACAAGCGCGTCAGCAAGTTGCGGCAAAGCAAATATGTTGGCAGAGCCTGTTAATACATACAATGCGCGGTCTTTGCCAATAAGACGATTTTCATCTATGGCTATTTTTAATTGGCGAAACAATTCCGGAGCAAGCTGGATTTCATCTATTATATTAAGCATATTTGAAGAAAGAGAGTGTATAAACCCTGCAGGGTCTTTCTTGGCAAAAGCCAGGCTGGCAGGGTTGTCAAAAGTTATGTAATTTAACTCTTTGTTTATAGATATATTTTGAACAAGTGTCGACTTCCCGCATTGCCGCATCCCGCTAAGATACACCAGCGATCTTGTCTCTATTGTTTCCTTCATTAGGTTTTCCAGCAATCTGTGTATATAGGTCATTTTTGTCCGCCATATATATTGGTATTTGTATACCATATTTTATGAGGCAATGATCCTCGTGTCAAGCACCTTGTCCATACTCACTACCTATTTAAAAAAGATTCGAATGTTTTGTGATATTGTAAGTAGTAAACATATTACATGGGGTCACATTCTGTGTAGTAGGTATATTGCACAGAATGCGGGTCGATAAAATTAGATTGTTATGTTGCTGCCCGCCGCAACCTGTCATTAATCGCCTCTCCCAAACCCAAAGCCGGGGCTTCCTCTGCCCGGATTAATTCCAGCCCAAGAGAGTCCAGTTCATGCAGCATCTCAAAAAGATTTGCCGCTGCTTCAATGGAGCAGCCATCTTGGGATAAAATCCTAACTTGATTTTGGGGAGCTGGAGCTTGCAGTGACAAGGCTGAATGCCGGGTTGCTGTTGAAAAATAGAGCCGCCCTTCATTCGCAGCTTGGGGCAACCCGGCTAATTCGCCCGGCTTGTGCAGGATTAACAATGTTCGCGGCGCATAGTGGCTCTTGAGCTGCCCCGGCGAAATGGGGCTTGGTTTGTCTTCGTTACCCACTGCCATGCTGCTATTTTCCAGCAGCACAGTACCAATAAGCGCCTCGATAGTTTCACGGCTAATGCCGCCCGGTCTAAGAATGCAGGGCGTTTCGCGGGAAATATCCAAAACCGTAGACTCCAGCCCCACAAGAGTTTTGCCGCCATCAATTATAAAATCAACCTTGTTACCCATTTGCGCGCTTACATGGTTTGCCCTTGTAGGCGACAGGCAGCCGGATGGATTGGCGCTGGGAGCAGCTAAAGCGCCCGTAGAGAACCGGATGAGTTTCTGCGCTACAGGGTGCGAAGGAAAACGGACTGCTACTGTGTCAAGCCCTGCTGCGGCAATACCCGGCAGCTGCGCTTGTTTAGGCAGAATTAGCGTGAGCGGTCCGGGCCAGAGCTGCTTTGAAAGTAAGCCAAACATCTCTTTGCCGGCCTCGCTAAGTCCGGATATATCTGCTATGCGCGGCAAGGTATCGAACTCAGCTATATGAATAATAAGCGGATTAAAGCTGGGGCGGTTTTTAGCTTCAAAGACCCTTGCGATGGCAATAGGATTAAAGGCATCTGCGCCCAAGCCGTAGACTGTTTCTGTGGGAAAGGCAACAAGCGCTCCAGCAATAATAGCTTTGGCAGCTTTTTTTATGTCATTATCCTGATTGGAAAGTATTTCCATATTAGTTCTTTCTTTGTAAAATACGATGTAGCTTCATTTAAGTCAAGTCGACGCATTGCCTCATGAAAAATGTTACCCAAAAGAGTAAATGCCTCATTTAGAAAATGTTACCCAAATTAAAATAAGGATGCCTGAAGGAGGGCATCCGAAT
>WQTU01000066.1 GCA_009786125.1 Spirochaetota bacterium | reverse complement strand
TGTCGCTGCGCCAGATCCACTGCTAGGCAGTGACGTCCATGTTGCGGAGCTTGCACACAAAGTACCCCTTGTGGGTGTGACCGAGCGAATGAGGAAACAAAAGGTACTATACCTTTTATTGTTCCAGTAATATAAAGAGGTGATATGTGGCAACAATACTTATAATAGATGACGATAAAGGTATTCAAAAAAGTTTTTCCAATCTATTTGGCGAAGAATATAAAGTTTTAAACGGATACAACGGAAAGGAAGGTCTTGAAATTTTGTCAAATAACGAGGTTGACCTGATTTTTCTTGACTACAGAATGCCAGGCAGTGATGGTCTTGAAGTTTTAACAAAGATAAAAAAGATAGAGCCGGAGTTACCTGTGGTAATGATTACCGCTTATGGTAATTTCGAAACAGTAATAGAAGCAATATCTTTAGGGGCTTATGATTATATAGAAAAACCTCTGGATATTGATAAAATTGCTCTTATTGCGAAAAGAGCATTGGAAGCCAGCAAGATGAGCAAATATGTAAATGCTGTGCAATCTGAGCAATTAAAAAATCATGGGTTTAGAAAGATTGTAGGGAATTCGCTTGTAATGCAGGAGGTTTTTAAATCAATAGGAAGGCTTGTTAATAATGATGTTATTGTTCATATAGCCGGCGAAAGCGGGACAGGAAAAGAACTTGTTGCAAATGCCCTGCATTTTAACGGAAAAAGAAGAAGCGAGCCTTTTATTGCGGTTAACTGTTCCGGTCTTGCGGAATCTGTTTTGGATAACGAACTTTTTGGACATGAAGCGCAGGCTTTTACAGGCGCTGTATCGCTTAAAATAGGAAAATTTGAAGCAGCAGGGGAGGGGACAATACTTTTGGATGAAATTGGGGATATGTCTCTGCCGCTGCAGACAAAATTTTTAAGAGTTCTTCAGGAAAATGAGTTTCATCGAATGGGCGGGGTTAAAAATATTAAATTAAAAGCCAGAATTATAACTGCTACAAACAGAGATTTATACGAAGAAGTAAAGGCAGGCCGTTTTAGGGAAGATCTTTACTATAGAATAAATGTTGTAAAAATAGCCTTGCCCCCTTTGCGGGAAAGAAAAGAGGATATTCCGGAGCTGATAGATTTTTTTATTCAAAAAATATCAAGAAAAATTAATAAAAATTTTGCACCGCTGCCCGAGCAGGTAAAAGAAAAATTTATAAGCTATAACTGGCCCGGAAATGTAAGGGAGCTTGGGAATTTGATTACAAATATGTGTATAAATGCAAAAGGCTCTGTAATAACAGATATAGATATGCCTGTTTTTATTTCAAAAAAAACAAATGAAGATTTTCTTTCAAAAGTTGTTGATGAATTCTATATGGAGAACATGAATTCTAAAAATCTTCTGCCATTGCTTTATGAAAAGCTTGAAAAACTTTTGATTGAGAAAATTGCCCAAGAGCAGAATTTTAATAAATCTGCAATGGCAGAACAGCTTGGCATAAGCAGGGTTACTCTCGCAAAGAAAATGAATCCCAGGTAAAACGTTATGCGCTATTTGTCAAAATAGACCAATGATCGGTTTTATATGAGCAAAAAAAGCCATCCCGCCGGGAGGCGGGATGGCAGGCGCGGAACACCCATGCAGAACATTCATCCAAGAGGAGAGAAAAAGCGGATAGCAGTTGTGGAGGTCAGAGAAGTATCAGGCAAACTGCCGTGACTTTCCCCTGCCAAACCGCGAAGTTTCGTACAACAGTTGTCGGTTGTTATACTTGCCTTCAATTTATCTTTTTACATTTACTCATAAAAACTGCCAGACGCCGAACGCTCCTCCGCCTAATTAAACTTGATCCCTTGTAAGCCAAAGGATTCTTTTTGCAATAAAAACAATATATTCATTTATTCTTGTATAAAAATTGATCAGGTCAAAGTGTATAGATGATGTATCGAGCGATGCCTGATGCCCTTGCTGGAGCCTGTCAATATGTGAACGCTGATATTTTCTCTCGTCAACTTCTGCATACACATCTATTATTTTTTTTGCGAGCAGAGCATTTTCTTCTTTTAATGCTATAAGCATTCTATGAATATTATCATTTACCTTGCCGAAGAGTTCAGAAAGCTCAATGCTGCCATGCTCTGAAAATGACAAATCACGCTCTGTCATGATTTTTGCCAGAGGCATAATGCTTTTCTCAACAACATCTCCGATAGATTCCAGTTCATTTTTTATATACAGATAGTTCATGCTTCTCTTTGATTCTTCATCACCAAGCTCTTTTCCGGAAACTTTTGCAAGATATGGAATTACTGCCCTGTAGAGGATATCTACTTTTGAGTCTGTTTCGCAAATTTCATTTATTAGTTTTAAATCCTTCTTTTTAAATGCAAGATCAACTTTTCCAAACATATCTTGCACAAGCTCTGCGCCTGCAATAATCTCGTTTTTGGCTGCATCAAGAGCTATGTTAATATTTTCTTCTATAAGCTGGTCATTCAGATGCGTTGGACCAAAAGGCTTTTTTATCTCCTCGTCGGATTTAATAAGATAGCAAGTCAATCTGCAGAATGGTTTAATCATCCCAAAAGTAAGTATTGTCATTATAAAGTTGGCACATGTTTGAAAAACAGGAAGCTGCCACACAAGAGGAATATTCTCTGTAAAAAGAGGAAGAATTACTCCTCTAAGCGGCCATAAAAAGCTTGCAAGAAGAAGCGCTCCCCAGGTAGCGAAAAAAAGGTTCACGACAGCAATCCGCTTACCTTCTCTATTCGCGGTAATGGAAGCAAAAAGTGCAGTAAATGTTGTTCCAACATAAGAACCTAATGCTAAAAATACTGCACCCTCAAAACCCAAAAGCTCTGCGTCCATCATTGAATAATATACTGCCATAGAGGCTGTAGAGGATTGAATGACAATAGTAAAAAGACAGCCAAAAAACATTAGCAAAAGCGGAAAGCTCATTCTGTAAAATAAATTCTCAAAAAAACTTTGTATTACAGGATCCCCTCTAAGCGCTCGGCCCATAAGATGAAGACCCACAAACATTATACCAAAGCCAATTAGAAAATCAGCTATATTAATCATTTTGGTATCTTTTGATATGATTTTTATCAATGCGCCTGCGAATACCATTGCCATTAAAACATATCTTATATTGAAAGTGGATAGCGCCACTAAATAGAGAGTGCTTGTAGTGCCAACATGCGCTCCCAAAACAATACCTGCTGCCTGAAACAAGGTAAGCATACCTGCGCTAACAAGTCCAACAGACATTACGTTAGTTGCTGTCGATGATTGAATAATTGCCGTAACAGCGACACCTACTCCATAACCTTTAAAGCTGTTGTTGCTTATTTTATCAAACAGTGCTCTGGCTTTCTTTGAAGTGTTTTTCTTTACACTTTCGCTGAACATAACAATACCGGTCAGGAATACCCCCGCGCCGATAATCAGCATTAAAATAGCATTCAATGTATCCATAAATACCCCTTTTTGTAAAAAAAATATAGCAGAGCCCGGCAAAAGCCGGGCTGAGCTGTCGTAATTTAGCGTATGCCGGTCTGGTTTTGAGCCAGGTTATACGGCGTCAATTAAACATGGCTCTTTGAAAGCCGGATTATCCTTTTTGCAATATAAACAATGTGTTCATTTATTCTTATGTAATAGTTAACCATATCGAGGTGTATGGAGGATGAACCAATGGATTCTTTAACTCCTTTATGAAGTCTCTCAATATGCAGTAGCTGGTAGCTGCTCTCGTTAATATTTGAATAAATTTCTACTATTTCTTTTGCAAGCTCTGCATTTTCTTCTTTAAGAGCTGTAACAACTCTGTCAATATTTCCCATTACTTTTCCATGCAGTTCTGCAAGCTCTTTGCTGCCCTGCTCGGAAAATGACAAATTTTGATTTATCATTTTCTTTGCCATAACCATAAAGTTTTTATCAATAACATCTCCGATGGTTTCCAGTTCGTTTTCTATATACAGATAGTTTATGCTTCTCTTTGTTTCTTCTTCGCCAAGTTCTTTTTGCGAAATTTTTGCAAGAAATGGGAGTATGGTTTTATAAAGGGTATCGACTTTTGCATCTGTTTCAGAAATTTCATTTATTAGTTTTGCATCCTTGTTTTTAAATGCTCGATCAATCTTTCCAAACATATCTTTTACAAGGTCTGCGCTAATAAGGATTTCTTTTTTTGCCATTTCAAGAGCTATGTCAACACTTCCGTCTATAAGCTGATCATTCAAATATTTTACGCTGAATGGTTTTTCACTCTCTCTTGGCGGAAGCATTTTTTCAAACAGCGCAACAAGCCCTGTAAGCAATTTTGGAATGCCGAAAAACAGTATAACTTTAATTAAGGGGACTAACGTAAAGCCAACTGCAATTTGTCTTTTGAGGCAATCTGTTTGAAATACAACTTCGGTAATCCATTTGGTAAGCCAGATAAAAAGCCTTTCTCCGTTTGGAAGATGTATCAGCAAAAGTATGAACGCAATAATGCCGCCTATTGTCTGAGACATGACATGCCAATATGCAGTTCTTTTGGAGTCCCAGTTTAATGGAAAGCTTGCAAGAATTGCTGTAAGAACTGTTCCTACAGTCGCGCCAACGTTTATTGGTATAGCTTGCTCAATTGTTATAGTCCCTGCAGCAGCCATGGCTATTGTGAGACCTGCAAGAGCCCCTGATGACTGGATTATCATGGTAAATATAATGCCAAAAAGTATACCAAGAATTGGAGCTTCAATTTTTATCATAAAGTCAAGAAAAGGCTGGTAATATCTTAAAGGCTTAACAGATTCCGACATCATATTGAGTCCAAGAAATAGAAGACCAAAACCCAAGATAACAAGAGCAATATTGGTGGTTCTCTGTTTTTTAAACATTAAAGAAGCAAAAAAGCCGGCTGCTATTATAATAGGCGCAAATTCTTTAACACCGGGGAGAGCTACAATGTGCGGCAGGAAGGTCGAACCAAGCTCTGCTCCTAGTGTAACAGCAACGCTTTGGTGAAAAGTCATTAAGCCTGCGCCTACAAGCGCTGCTTCAAGCACTGTGGTGGCTGACGATGATTGATTAACCATTGTAATGCCAAGCCCGGAGAAAAAACCTCTTGGTCTGCTTTTTGTAAGGGTAAGCATTACAGACTTCATTTTCTCACCTGCTATTGCTGTGAGGTTTCTGTTCATCAATATCATTCCATAAAGAAATACTGCAAGCCCGCCTATAAGGGTAAACAAATCCCATAGACTCATCTAACACCTCCGGCGAAGCTTTGCAGCGCTTGGCAATTATGCATGGTTTGAGGAACTTTTTTTACCATCCAGATTATTCTTTTTGCAATGTACGCTATGTCGTTATTTATTCTTGCATAATAGTTAATTACATCGAGGTGTATGCCAGATGTTTCAAGCGAATCTTCAACCCTTTCATTGAGCCTTTCAATATATAGATGCTGATATTTTTTTTCATCAATATCCGAATAGTTTTCTATTATTTCTTTTGCAAGCTCAATATTTTCTTCTTTTAAAGCCGCAATCATTTTATTAACGTTGAGTACCACTTTTTCGTGCAGCTCTGCAAGTTCTTTGCTGCTCTGCTCGGAAAATGACAAATCAAGAACTGCCATTTTTTTCGCCATAGTCATAAGGCTTTTGTTGATAATAGTTCCGATGGCTTCAAGTTTATTCTCTATATACAGATAGTTTATGCTTTTCTTGAATCCATCCTGGTCGCGTTCTGTTCGGGAAATTTTTATAAGAAAAGGAACTACAGATTTATGAATAGTTTCGATTTTTGAGCTTGTTTCACAAATCCTGTTTATTAACTTCATGTCCTTCTTTTTAAATGCAGGGTTTGCATTTTCAAGCATATTCTTTACAAGCCTTGCGCTGGTAAGAATATCTTTTTTGATCATTCCAAGGGCTATGTCGACGCTTCCGTCTACAATTTGCTCCTGAAAATACTTTTTGACAAAAGATTTTACGCTCCCATGTGTTTTAAGGCTTTTGCATAGCATTATTAACCCATAAAGAAATACGCCAAAAACACCTACGATAGTAATCACATCCCAGATACCCATTTCATACCTCCTCTAGATTTTTAGCTGCAATTTTTCGCATTACACGTTAGCTGTTATCACGTCTGCTTTGCAAAATTGCTGCGCAGACCGCGGCATGCTTCGCAATGCCGCACTATTTTTTATCTGTTGAAAAATCCCTGGAGATTTTTCAACACTTCCTGCTTTTATATATGCAGAAATCATGCCAAGTCGCCTAAAAACCGATAAAATAATGGCTAAAAATAACTGCTTGTATTGCAAGGAATTAGATAGAATCTTGAGAAAGTTTATTAGGGCAAACAGAATGGATATTTTTTTAATACAGAAAAGCCGTAAAGTAATTTATCAACGGCGATAAATTACTTTACAAAGTAGAACCGCGGGCAAGCGCTGCGCTATATTCCTTTTACTTTGCTTTGCGGCATAAAGTGCAGCCAAGCACATGGAGGTGTTGTTTCTTGTTAGTTCGCGTAAAATATCTTCCTATTACAAAGCCGTCTGCGGGTATTTTCTTTTTGCATACCAAACATATCCTGGCTTCTCTTCCTGCAGGCGGTATGCACTTAGGGCATCCAAAAACATCCATTAGAGTATCTTTGCTTTCTGAAGGATAAGTTTTGGATTTTACATTTTCGCCTTTTGATAATGTTGAATTGCACAGGGGGCAGAACTTTGATGTTTTTTCTTCTTCGTTTTTTAAATTTTCCTGTTCATCCGGCTTTGTTTTTTTAGGAAGCCGGAATCCCAGGCGTAAAAATATGAGAATAACAACCAAGAGAAGAGTTATAACAACATATTCCATCTGCTGTCTTGATCTTGCAGGATTTGACTACTGTTGCTGTAAACTCCAAATACGGCCATTCCAAACATAGGTTCCTTCAACGCGGCCTTGTCTGGCATAGAAATTAACCAACCCCGGTGCAAAATTCCGCGTCAAAATTGCTTCGCTCATATTCGCAGGAAGAGTAACAGTGAAAATATTTCTCGAAGTAAAGGCATTTCCCATAGAAAAACCCTCTGCCGGAGACAAGATAGCAACGGAAGTTACAGGATTTCTTGCAAATGCCTGCGACTCTATCGATCTCACATTGGCTGGCAGAATAATACTTGTAAGATGGTTGTTATCAAAAGCAGCTTCGCCGATTGTTTGAAGATTTTCTCCAAAAACTACCTCTTCCAGACTGTTGTTTATGAATGCTCCGCGGCCTATGCGTGTTACGCTGTCAGGTATTACAACTCTGCTAAGCGGACTTCTTCTGGTTTGTTCTGCAAATGCATAATTCCCAATGATTTCAAGACCTGCCCCAAAAGTTACGTTTTCAAGCGGATTACCCACATTTGATATAAGACAATAACTAAACGCGCGGTTTCCGATAGCGATAACTGTATCCGGGATCACCAGGTCGACAATTCCATTTCCTGCGAAGGCTTCAGCTCCAATGTGAGTTACTCTAAGACCGCGGATCGTGCCTGGGATTACCACAGTTGGCCATATTTGCCTAGGACCATAAATACCTGTAATAGTAAGAGTATTATCCGGATTTTCTCTTACTGCAAAATCGTTTTCTCTTGGTCCTCTGGCTCGCCGCTCTGCATCTGCAGCTTGCTGCCGAGCCCGCTCTTGAGCTTGAGCCAGCCGGGTTGCATCTACTTCTCGCTGAGCTTCTGCAGCTTGCTGCAGAGCCATCTGCCTTGCTGCTTCCAGGCGTTCTGCTTCTGTTTTTTGCCGCGCTGCAGCAGCTTGCTGCCTGGCTGCTAGCAGGCGCTCTGCTTCTTGCCGAGCTTGCTCTCTGGCTGCTGTCAGGCGTTCCGCTTCTTGTTGAGCTTGCTCTCTGGCTGCCAGTAGGCGCTCTGCTTCTTGCCGAGCTGCCGCTGCCCGCCGCAGAGCTTGCTGTCTGGCTGCTTCCAGGTATTCTGCTTCTTGCCGAGCTTCTGCTGCGCGCTGCAGAGCTTGCTGCCTGGCTGCTTCCAGGCGTTCCGCTTCTTGCCTGGCTGCTGCCGCTCGCAGCAGAGCTTGCTGCCTTGCTGTTGCCAAGCGCTCTGCTTCTGCATATTGCCCGGCTGCTAGAGCTTGCTGTCTGGCTGCTTCCAGGCGGTCTGCTTCTTGCTGAGCTTCTGCTGCCCGCTGCAGAGCTTGGTCCCTGGCTATTGCCAGGCGGTCTGCTTCTTGCTGAGCTTCTGCTGCGCGCTGCAGAGCTTGGTCCCTGGCTATTGCCAGGCGGTCTGCTTCTTGCTGAGCTTCTGCTGCTTCTTGCAAAGCTTGCTGAAGAGCTTGCTCTCTGACTGCTTCCAGGCGTTCTACTTCTTGCCTGGCTGCCGCTGCTCGCTGCAAAGCTTGGTCTCTGGCTGTTGCCAGGCGGTCTGCTTCTTGCTGAGCTTCTGCTGCCCGCTGCAGAGCTTGGTCTCTAGCTGTTGCCAGGCGGTTTGCTTCTGCATATTGCCCGGCTGCTAGAGCTATCTGCCTGGCTGCTTCCAGGCGTTCCGCATCTTGCAGAGCTTCTGCTGCATCTTGCAGAGCCATCTGCCTGGCTGCTTCCAGGCGGTCTGCTTCTGCTTCGTGCTTAGCTGCTTCTCGTTGAGCTGCAGCCAGTCTTTCAGGCAGGACTACTGTAAGCCAGTGTTGTCTTCTGCTTTCCGCCTGTTCCAGAAAACTTTGAATAGCGCCATCTGTTGCCTGCTGCGCTCCTCGCTGCGCAGCTTGGTTGGCAGAAGTATCTCTTGGATGCCTGCCGGATGGATCTAATCTAAGCGCTTCCCGGTAAAGCGCAATTGCCCTGTCTATGTCTCCTGCGGATGGCGGTCCTTCTGCTACCCACTCAGGTCTTTCAACTCTTTCGCCGTATGGGGGTTTTGCTGCCCGTCCCCGTGTTGGAGGACGATAATTCGGGTCTAAATATCTTTCAAACCTATAAGCAAGATAATCAGCTTCTGCGATAAGGTCTGCTATTTTTACCCTGGTTTCATCACTTATTTGAGGCGGATCATCGAGTATTTGAGATAAATCATCAGCTTTTTGAACCGAGGCGCAAGAAATAATAAATATGACAAATACTATAGCCGGCAAAAATGCTGCTAATATAGTTTTTTTCATTTTAATGACTCCTTATGAAATATTTAAAGAAAGTAAAATTGTAGATTTTGATTCATGGGCTCTTTTCCCTGTAAAAAAATACTATAACAACAAGGCAGAGTATAGCATATTAATAACAAGTTGTCAAAAAAATTACTTGGCGCGGCAACTCGACATTTATCAGACTAAACATTAGAGTCATTTTATGGGGACACTTTATATTGTTGCCACTCCTATTGGCAATCTTGATGATATTACCTACAGAGCTGTTGAAACACTAAGAAACGTCGACACAATAGCATGTGAAGACACAAGGCATACTTTGGGACTTTTAAATAAATATGAAATAAAAAAACCGCTTATGAGTTATTATGCTGCAGACGAAGAAAGAGGAATATCCCGCATATTGGCAAAGCTGGATAAAGGAGAATCTGTTGCGTATGTAAGCGATGCAGGAACTCCGGGATTAAGCGATCCGGGAGGGGCTCTTGTAAGAAAAGTAAGAGAACAAGAGCATGAAATTATCCCAATCCCGGGCGTGTCTGCTTTTACAGCGCTGATAAGCATTGCAGGAGTTCCGGGGAGAACTATACTTTTCGATGGGTTCTTGTCCCCAAAAAAAGGAAAAAGGAAAAACAGGCTTAAACAGCTTCTTGAAAGAGAGGAAAGCTTTGTTGTGTATGAGTCGCCTTTTAGGGTTCTAAAACTGCTCGAAGAGCTAAAAGAGCTTGCTCCTGAGCGAAAAATAGTCATAGGCAGGGAGCTTACAAAGAAATTTGAGGAAATATTAACAGGAAATGCCGAAACTATTCTTGACATTTTGGCAATAAAGGGTAAAATTCAGGGAGAATTCTCGATTCTTATATATGAAAAATGATTTAATTTCAAGGAAAAGAATGTCGATACTCCTAATGTAAGGAAGGTAAATATGACAATTGATAAGCTTGGCTCTGTCAATCCTTTACAACACTATAATAGACCGGAAAAAGCAGCCAAATCTGCATATAAATCCGAGCAGGACTCTAT
This sequence comes from Spirochaetota bacterium, assembly GCA_009786125.1. Taxonomy (GTDB): domain Bacteria; phylum Spirochaetota; class Spirochaetia; order CADAEX01; family CADAEX01; genus WQTU01. The sequence goes on along the minus strand of WQTU01000066.1, from coordinate 2,404 downwards.
AAGTGTATCAAAGGAAGCAAGAACTATGGGCGAACTTTATCAAGTAGCTGAAATAGTAAGAAATACTGATGACATAAGGTACGATAGAGTGGAAGAAGTTAAAAGAAAATTGCAAGACCCTTCTTATATAAATAATGCAGTTGTAAATATAGTCGCTGATAGAATAATGGATGTTTTTAAAATATAATAATTGGACTCTTTAAAATTACAGCAGAGAATGTTTAACACTCTCTGCTTTTTTTTTGTATACTTGGTAGGCATCGTTAAAAAAGGGAAATAAAAATGGCAGAGTTAAATATTAATATAAAAAGCGCTCTTGCCTCCGGCAGGGGGAAAATAGAAAAATTTCCGGGGTTTTTAAGAAAAGATTGCCGAAGAGTTGTTGTTGTACGCGATCCGGATTCTTCGGATCATATTGCATCTGATATATCAGCGATTTTGTTCAAAAAAGGAATAGATTGCGTTTTTTTTAATGATATTTCATCAAAATCAACTTCCAGAGAAGCGGAAGCGCTTCTTGATTTTATAAAAAAAGGTTTCGTGCAAAGTGTCATAGGATTCGGAAGACCAAAAGTTGTTAGTATTGCAAGAATATCGGCATTTGCAGCAGAAAATGGTCTGAATATTGATGATATTCTAGATGGAACTACCCAGGCTTCTGCTCATTCTTTAAAAAAGAGCGCGGGAAACATTGATTACATTGAAATTCCTTCATCAATCAGAAACCCTCTTATGTTTACCTCATTTGTATCTGTTACAGACAGCAGAAGCAGAATTGTAAAAATCATTGATATAAAAAAGCACCCAGACCTTATAATAAAAGACCCCTCGGTATTTGAAAATTTGACTAAAATTTCTGTTAATTCAATTAGTTTTGAGCTTCTTTCAATTATGCTTGAGGTTCTGGTTTCAAGGGAAAAACACTATTTTACAAATACGCTTGTTACAGCGCCGTTTATTAAGCTTTTTAATGCATTAAATAAAGAAGAATACTTGTCACTGGATGATTATTCTGATATTGCGCTCTGTTCGGATTATGCATATTCTATTCATGGACCTGGAATTGTCTACTATATTGCTCTTGCTCTGAATAGTATATTCCGCGTTCCTGTATCAATTGTTTCGGCGATTCTTCTTCCGCATCTTGTCGAATATTATTCAGATTTTTCTCCGGAGACAATAAAATCTATTATTGCCAGGGTATTTGATGATCAGGCTGTTGATATCGAAGATTTTGTTGCAATGGTAAGGCAAATGATGAAAAAGAGGAATTTACCAATGAGATTCTCAGAAGTAGATATTAAAAAAGATAAGCTTAGTAATATTATATCTTACTTAAACCAGTGCCCTCCAATGGTAAAAAACAGCTTTAATATAGAAGAAAGTAGAATTACTTCCATATTGCATAGTGCATTATAAAAAATGTTTTTTACAGAAAAAAAACTTGGAAAAATGAGCGCCGGCGGAAGGATTAAAAAAGCTCTCTTGCTTATCCAGGAAATCCAGGAAATGCTTTTATCCGGGGAGAGTGCAGATTCTTCTTATCTAAAAAAAGTTCTTACTATTATTGAAAAAGATATAAGCAAAGACCAAAAAGAACTGTTTTTCTCTTCTTTGCTTAAAATGCCGGAAGCGCTTACGCTCAAAAACCTTAGAGATTTAAGCAACCTGAAATATCTTCTTCTTGCAGAGATTGGAAAAGAGCCAGCGGACTGGAACATTGCGCAGCAGTTCCCGCTCGGCGCAGCGGCAACATCGAGGTTGCTGCAAAAAGGCGCTGGGCGGAACCAACCCCTTGCTTCTCCGGATGGGGAAAGGAGAATCCAGAGGGAGACTTTGCCAATTAATGTTTATCTTGATGATTTAAGGTCTCCTTTTAATGTTGGCTCAATATTCCGCACAGCAGAGTCATTTTGTTATGAAAATATTTTTTTATCCTCGTTTACTCCTTCCCCAGCTCACAAAAGAGCAACAAGAAGTTCTATGGGAACTACAGAAGCTGTAAAATGGAGCAGGGCTTCTGTTGATAATCTGCCGCAGCCTGTTTTTGTGCTTGAAACAGGGGGGAGGCCTGTTTCTGATTTTGCTTTCCCTGAATCTGGTACAGTAATTATAGGGTCCGAAGAGAGCGGTGTAAGCAACGCTGCTATTGAAACTGCAAGGAAAAGCCTGGGAGTTGTTTCGATACCGCTCTACGGTGTAAAGGGTTCTCTAAACGTTGGTATTGCCTTTGGAATACTCTCTTTTTGCTGGGTGAAGAAGTTAAAAACCTGAACACCTTTGGTTAGGGAAGCACTGATTAAATTTGACTCTAATCAGTGCTTCCACATTTTTTCGTAGTTTTCTTGCAGAAAACTACGAAAAAAGGATAATAAGGTAAAGCTGATTTATTCTCGATTGAATA
>WQTU01000065.1 GCA_009786125.1 Spirochaetota bacterium | reverse complement strand
AAGAATAATCCCCTTGCTACCCAAAGGTATCATTTCTACTGAACGCAGGGTATCATTTTAACTGAACGCAAACAGGTATCATTTCTACTGAACGCCGACATTGCATTTACAAGCGACTTGACAAAAAAATATATGTTTAAGAGAGTAATGTAAAAAAGGTGGAGGGCAAATTGTTTTATATAAAAAAGGAAAATGCTAAAGTTAATGAGTATCTTAACAAATTGAGTAATGAAAAAGCATGGTCAAATGACTCAAGTTTGGATGACCATTACATTTTCAACAAGCAGTTTTTTTAGAGAATACGGATGTTTACGAAGAATATTCTCCCTCTTTTTGTTGCGCCTAAGTTGAACTTGCCGTTTTAGAGGAAATTATAGAAATACCAAATGTGGAAATTAAAAAAATGAATAACTTATATGAAAAATCAATATAATTAATGTGCTTATGGCACAACGAAACAAATCGGTATGCGAAAATTGAAAAATTGCTAACAAAATATAAAAAATAAATTCACTCAAATAACGAGGTTTTATGTACAATATTACTTTAATATGTTCAAAACATCGAGAAATTGGAAAATGTAATTCTCTGGAATTATATAATATTTTCAAGATGATAAATCCAGAAATAATATTTGAAGAAATACATAGCTCCAGATTTGATGATTATTATAAAGATCAGAAAATTAGAAATTTGGAAACAGATGCAGTCAGGATGTATTTAAAAGATAAAAAAATTGAACAAATTCCAGTAGATAATTATGATATATCAAAAATACACTCATTTTATAGAGATTATAAATATATGAATAAAATAATTAATAATAATATTGATATCCATCATCTATTAAATAAAATATCATATATGACTGAGCAATATGGATTTAAATTTATTAACAGTTATGAATGTGCTGAATTATTTGAGGAATTAAATAATTTGGAGAGTAATGTTATAAAAAGAATAAATGATGAAAGGTTATCTCGGATATATAACTTGTGGAACAAAATCACTGATGGCCGTGAAAATGCAATGCTTAAAAACATTTATAATTATAGCAAGGAAAATAAATATGCTAAAGCGATTTTTGTTATTGGAACAAGGCATAAAAATTCAATAATAAAGAAAATACAGGAATATAAAGAAAAAGAAGAAATAAAATTGAATTGGAGATTTGATAATTTTATAAATTAATTGCAATAGATGATTTCAAGTAGGACACGGGGTGAATTGTCGAGCCTGTCTGCCTTGTTCATTTCAACAGCTTTCTGCCCTGAACTTCTACTAATATGGTCATTTGCTGTATGGCGATTTTGTTTATGCGCATATATAATAGCAGCTTGCTTAGGCGTTAATTCTTTTGGGACAAGATGCTGTTTAACTGCGTCGGTATGGATATGATAATTGATTTTTTCAAATTCCCGCTTGGCTGTCCAACCTAACAATTTTTGCTCTGCGTCTTTTAGACGCTGGAATTCTTTGACAATATATATTTGAAATTCCGGGCTTATCCATAAGCTCGCCTACGCTAATCTTAAAACTGTTTAAGCCAGACTTGCTTTTAATTATGGCGAATTCGCCATAATTAAAATTGGGGTTATTTATTTGCTCCCAAATTCCAATATATTCAAAGAGGTTAGGATTATTTCTGTTTAGCTTAGATTGGCACTATGGAATAGTTAACAACTTTGGATCTGCAAATTTTGAAACTCATAAGCCTTACTAAATTATTTTATTTCTTCTTTTTGGGAAGGCTATTTCTTTTCCTACTTTGTGGCTGCTGCTCTTTTTCATGGTTATGGAAGTGTATTGAACGAGCATCAATATTTATATAAGTATCTCCAGAGCCTTCTTGGTCTTCATAATTTCTCGTGTCGCGATAGTCTTCTTTACCACCTGCATATCCACCAATTATTGCAAAAATTAAACAAAGAATGCAACTTAAGAAAAAAGCTGGTATAAGAATTATAATAGCTAACACAATACCTGTGAAGCCCATACCAGCACCACCTATATACAATAATATGATAGCACAGATTGTAAATGTAATTACTGCTGTTTTTAAAATAACAACCTCCAAAAAATTATTGAGTAGATCTTCAAGTAATTGAAGCCTGCTGTAAACCAAAAAGCTTGTCGTATTCAGCACGAGTAAGGACTGTATCAAAACCGCCAACAGCTTCGCCGGAATGCTTGTCAATTCCAGTGTATGAAAGGCTAGAATCTTCATATCTTTTGAATTTATAAACAGCGTCATTCATAAGGGAAGCATTGAATACCCCAAGAGATACCAATAGTTCAAAGTCTTTGATAGTTAAGCCTGTTACCTTCTTGAAAAGGTCGGGTTCAAGTTGAGTTATAACGTGCTTCAAAGTATGTTCCCGATAATCTGATAGATACATGAAAAGTGGAATTCTTGTGGCAAACTTACGAAGTTTCTCTTGTATCATTTTCCGTTTTGATTTGTATTCTTTTTCTTCTTCGGTTAGTTCTTTTTTTAGTTTCGCGGATGGTTGGGTATCCTGCGACTTTGCTTTTTTGACTTTTTCAGAAAGGCTAATTATCGTTGCAATTACCTCATTTAAGTTCCGGAATCCTTCAATATTTTCTAAAGCACGCATTGCGTCAGGATTGGCGAGTATTCTAGCCAAAGTATCATTGTCAACATTAACTAGCAATGCACTATCCCATCGCCGAGCAAGTAATGTTGCAGAAGTGCCAGCTAAGGCAATATCAAGAATATCTCCAGCGTTAATTTGCGTCATAGTGCTGCCATCGTAAACGAGTACCGGCAAAAATTTGATAAACTCAGCTACTTTTTTCTCCGGGCTGTCCTCGCTTACGTCAAGCCTGCAACTGTAATCTTCGACCTGTTTAAGGGCACGGTCTAAGGCAAAATCAAAAATGTAACATTGATGTTTCATTATTTCTTTTTCGTTGTTTTCGTTTTCAACTAACCAGGGACTCTGAACCCTAAAAGCAGACTGGAAATAAGTTTCCGGACTTGAAAGATTACGAAGCATAAAAATACCTGTCCAAGGTTGAACAGTAACGCCGGTTGTAAGTTTTCCACATGTAAGGGTAATAGTTTTTGTTTTTAGAGGGTCGCCCATAGAACTCGTAACTGGACCAAGAGCATTAACTCCAATACCCGCACCCGCTCCGGCACAAACATTTATTTTATAATCTTGAAAAAACGTGTTATTGCGTTTCTGAATTAAGTTATTCATGGCGAAGCAGGAAGCTACGTTAGGTAAAAACCATAGTGTATGAGTCAGAATAGAAAGCAGCTTTGTATTGGAATATGGCATTTCCGGTTTCTTTGCACCAAGCCTTAGGTCATCTGTTGTTGTTCCAAGGTATGCTCCTCGAATAAGGTCTAGCCATTTTTGTACATGGTCTTCGTACTTAAATTTTGCTTTGTCTTTTTTTCCTTCGGCTGAAAAGAACTCGTTCAAATCGAATTCATCAAATAAGCCCTGTGAAGCAATTTGTTTAATACTGTCCGGGATTTTGTATGTCATAAGAACCATTTGAGGTAAAGACGCATAAGGATTAAGCGAAGACTTTTTCCAATTTTCTTTTGCTCTTTGTTCATCGGAGTATGTCCAGTTATATATTTGGTCCTCTATAAATTCACCGGAGTTTAAGGCTCTAAATGGTGTGCCTGATAAAAATAGATAACGAGATGTTGTAATTGGTAGAAATGATTCATTCCAGGCATTGTCTGCTTCTTCTGCTTTGTACTTTTCCATATTCAAAGTGTCGTAAATATCATCGTCTTCTTCTTCAAATAGTTTTTTGGCATTTTCCCGCCATGCGCCAAAATGGTATTCGTCGAATATGACTAAATCCCAATTTGTAAGGTGTACCCATTCATTTTTAGCTTTAATTCCCCCTTCGGCAGTAGTTCCAAGATAATCTTGAAATGAGCCAAAACAAACAACAGGTTTATTAAAATCTGCTGTTTCCCAAGTTAATTCTGATGTGCGGCTGATGAATTGCCAGCCTTCAAAATCTTTATGAGTGGTAATGTCTTCTTCCCATGCACTTTGAACAGCAGGCTTAAAAGTAAGAATTAGTATTTTGGTTAAACTTAATTTTTTTGCTAATTGATAAGAAGCAAAAGTTTTTCCAAAACGCATTTTTGCATTCCATAAAAACTTTGCAGATTTTTTATCTTTTTCTTGCGTGTAATAGCCAATGGTTTTTTTTACGGCTTCTTCCTGCTCAGGACGCATTTTAAAATCACGGCTGCGATTTTCGATATTATCAGTTTTATCACGGACAGAAATATACGCAGCTTTTAGGTCATCAAGTGAACATTGAAACCATTCTTTATGAACACGAGGTTTCTTCATTTTTTCGAGGGCTTGATGTATTTTGTGGTCTTTGAAGTTATTGCCATCGGAGTGCATGGCTGATTCAGAAAAAATAATGCGATATTTTACAGCACTTGTTTTTAATTGTTCTTCAACACGAATATTTACATCACGGTCTGAATACCCTACTTTGATTAAGCCTTTATGCGAAGGTACATCGACCAACTCATAGGCATAAATAGAGGGGGTTATTTTAGGGCGCAATGTAAATATGTCTTTAGTCATCAGAACCTTTCCCTTCATTATCACCTGATTGAATTGCGGAAAGTAAATCGACATAACCATTCTCTTTTGTCAGATCAATATACAATCTTGATTTTAAAAACACTGGTAAAAATGGCTTGCCGTTTTTACCAGTTTCCATCACAACGGGAATGAATTTTACCTGTAGAGGTTCTGATGCTATTTGGGAAATGATAATTTCGGATTCATAACCAACACCCCCTTCACGCGCATCCGCCTTTTTGGCATAGTCACGATTACAAATGACTAATATCCTGTCAATTTCATTATTTGTTAAGGCTTGTTCCATAAAGTAGTTCTTATCCTGTCCTGCTTTTAAATCTTTTTTATCATAAATGACAGAAATACCGTCTACGTTAAGTTTTTTGATCAAATCAAATACTTTTTTTTGATTTTCTGGTGGCGACCAACAATACGAAATAAAAATTTTGGGCTTTGGTTTTCTATTACTACTGAAGTATGGTTTTATTTCATCAATTTTAACATTTTTTACAGTCCAATGAGTTCGATTTAGCTCCCATCCCCCTAAATCAAGTTGAGCTTCCAAGTTGATGAAATCATTGTAAAATATCCTGTCATCAATAGCATAATCAATTTTTACATTCTGCTCTCGAACAGATATTCCAGTAATTTTTCCGATATAGGCATCTTTAGAATTAAAGCTTTCGTATGCAAAAATGGCAGGTATTGATTTTAGTTTCTTAATTTCTTTTTCCCCTAACCCAGAAAACCTAGAATAAAATTCTTTCGAGATATATTCAGTTAAACATCGTTCACGTGGAAAAAGTGCACTATTAGATTCCCACATATCTGATTTAGCGGAAACAAGTAAATTAAGCATTCTCACCACCGATTTCCATTGGTCGAATCATACTTTCTATAAAAGCAATTTCATCTTTGGTAAGATTATATTTTTTGTAAAGTTTTTCGTCTGTCCACGGTTCAGAAAAATCTTGTATTGGAACAAATTGGTAAACCCCTTTTGCTGCATGTTGTGTATTTTTACGTAGGAGTACAAGAAAACGAAAAAATTTTGTTCGTATATACGACAAGACATTTTCGGCTTCGGCTTTAGTTTTAAAGTTACCTATAACGAGGTATGTTTCGGTACAACAAGTGTTAGGTTCACCTAGAAAAGGTTTATTTAAAATTTGGTGTGGAAAATCTTCTCCAGCACCGTAAGCCATTGTGATATAGACTTTCCATGCATTTAGTGCCTGTTTGTTTTCTACTTCGTAATTTTCAGGCAAGTATCCAATTTTGTTGTTTGCATAAATTTTGATTTTACCTTTACTAATTATGTCAGTAAAATTTGTACGAAAGCCAAAAGGCTTTTGGGGGCTTACAAAGTCAGCAAATGTTATCTCCTCATTTGAGTTAACTTTTCTAAAAATACTTATAGCTTGATTATAACGTATAAAAATATCACTATTTTTTTCTAACAACGGTCTTTTCATTTTTGATTTTTCACTGCCACGAACTGTTTCAACTATGCATTCTCCATTTCTATCTCTCTCCCAAAGAAAATAACAGACACCTCCTTTTATTTCAACTCCAGGAAAACATTCTGAAGAAATTGGATAATCTATCAATATTGAAATTCCAGAGTCATTCAGCATTTCATCTCTAAATTCATCTAACCCTCTTCCACCTGCAAACCATCGCGAAGGAATAATCATAGTTAAATATCTTGGTTTTAATTTTTTTGCTTGTTGTACAAATTTATGATAAAGAGGAATAGCGCCTCCTCTATTTCTGGCCTCTTCATTATTATCACCACCATCACTTAATTGATAAGGCGGGTTGCCAATAATTACATCAAATTTCATATTAAAAAAATCCTCCGGTTTGGTAGAATGAATGAACTCATACGCATGGGTTTCCAAAGTTTCATCACGGTCATATCCTATTTTTGCAGCACCACAAAATTTGCATTTCTCGCCGACCCAAGTATGCTCAGTTTTTCTAAATCGAATATTCCCTTCTGCATTATCAAATTTAGTTATTGAGTATTTGCTGTTTGGATATTTTGAACAATAAACACTTCTTCGTGATAACAAAGAAGTCAATTCTGTAATTGCAATGCCAAAAATTTGTTTATGAAAAATATGGTCAATGCGTTTTTGTTTATTTGGTATTTCTTTTTCAAGACCAACTAATAATCGCTTTGCTATTTCACGAGGGAAGACACCAGACTTACAGGCAGGGTCAAGGAAAGTAGTATTTTTATTTTTAAACAATTCTTGGGGAAGCATATCAAGAATTTTATTTGCAATCTCCGGCGGGGTAAAAACTTCATCGCTAGACAAATTAGCAAGGCAGTTTAAGACATCAGGATTATAAGTCTTTGAATAAAAATCACTCATACTGCTGTACCTTCTTATAATGAACTAGTGGGAATTCCTGAAAAGGGCGCGGAATGTAGGCTTTTGTTTCGTTATCGAATTCCCAATCAATCATTTCAAGAGTGTATTGTTGTTCACGACCTTCAAGCATTTGGTCTAAACGGAAATCACGGCGTTTTAACAGACAGCTATTCACGGCAGACCATTCAGCAAAAGCAATAGGTTGACCTGTCGATGTCTTTAGGGTTAAGGCATCGCCGCAAAGAATATTATGTTTTAATATATGCCGTACTGCCTCCCTTGTTTCATCGGTTGCCCATATACCGCAAATTGCTGCGTACTCTTTGTTGAAAATATCAAACATGCGGATACGGCATTCATCTACATTGTCTTGCAGTAAATCAACGCCATAGATACTGGTAACTGCTAAAACTGCATAACGTTCATAGTCATCGGGGTTTTTGCCATAGCGGGATTTTACTACAGCCAGCTTTCGCCGCAGGATTTCTGCAAGAAAATTTCCGGTTCCGCAAGCGGGCTCGAGAAAGCGACTGTCTATGCGTTCGGTTTCCTGTTTTACCAAATCAAGCATGGCATTGACTTCTCGTTCTGCGGTAAAAACTTCGCCGTGGTCTAATACACGCTGTTTTGACTTTGTTTGGCTTTTTTCAACCTCTTTTTTACCTTTTGACACGACTTTGGGAAAAAGTTCAATGAGTGAATCCGGCATTTTTTGCTCCCATGCGAACTAATGTGCGTACTTTTGCAAGTATATACGTACTGCAATACGCTTTCAAGACTTTAAATGCGAACTTTTGGGTAATCTTTAAGTATGGGTTTTGGAGAAAATTTAAAAGAAAGATTAGAATATGTTGGATTAAAACAGACAGATTTAGCACGGAAAACATCAATAAAACTACGAAGCATACAAAAATATGTTCAAAAAGACGGCTCAAAACCTTCTGCAGATAATGCAGTAAAAATTGCTCAAGTTCTTGGGGTTACTGTTGAATATCTTGTTACCGGAAAAAATTGCTCAGAAAACAATTATTCTTCGCTGGAGCCTGAACTTCAAAAGTTGATTCGCTCAATAAGAAACTTGCCTAAAGATAAGCAGAAAATGGTGACTAAGATTGCGTTGTACCTGACTGGGGTTCTTTAGACCGTAATTTATGTTTCAATTGACAGAAGAAGAATTTGAAAACTTGAAATTACAAAGTCAGGAAACATCAGATGATAAACCAAGGATTTTATATGAATATTGCGGGACATTCTTGACTACTTGTACTGTGCGTTAGAAACCAGCAGCCTCTATTATTTTTTGTCTATAAAGTGTCTCAATCGAGTATATCCGTTTATTAATCCTTTTATTCCAAAGCCTTTTTCTGTTTCTCAATATAAGCACTTTGAGTGCTGGAGAGATTGGCAAGGCGCTGTTTGAGCAGAGCTTTTTCTATGGGATCTAATCCGGGAGTTTTTAGTATATTTTTTAACCTTGCTCGATGTGAGCCGCAAGCAATGTGAAAAGAATCCTTAGGAAAACCACTTATGCGGTATTTTTTGTTATGGGGGTGGGTTTTATCTGCAATGTCATATCTGGTATCTTCAACTGCTTTGAGTGCCAAAAAAGCATCATCAAAACTTTGAATGGCTAGTGTTAAGCTATTTATAGTGTCTTTATCTGTTTTATTGCAAAGGTGAAATTCTTGAGTAATAAAAGTATATTCGGCAAGTATGATGGTCTGGGGATCTGCGGTGGTTTGGGCTTCCTGAAAAGTTGACAAGGCTAGAGATATGCCTTCCTCGAAAGAAATACGACCTTCTTCGGCTTTTCCTTTAATGGCAAAGCCTTTGCGCCCGGCATCAATATTGGTAGTTGCCTCGATAATATTAATGACGTAGCCAGTCTGCGCCAAATTCAGCCTCCACCTCTGACAAATTCCAGCCACTCTCTAATAGATAATCTAAGCCTACTTTATCTTTTATAACCTTTGCTATATAAGGAGGCACAGGAACTGTTTTCATGAGGCTGGTAGCTCCTGCTTTATCTCCGGCTCTTCTTATTTCTGCTGCTTTGCAGCATATCTTGAGTTTTTCATCCAAAGTCATGGTTTGGTGCATAGATTTCTCCCTGAATTGTAGTATAGCAGGAGCAAATATGGTTCGGCAAGACAGATTTGTCGGAATTTGCAATATGCAAATTTTGCATATTGCTTTTTTTGTCAAGTTCGCCTTCAGAAAAAATATTTCGTATATGCTTGACAACTGAACACCCTAAATTTGCACTTTTTCCAACTGCCATTCTCTTTTAGCAATGAATACCTTTGTAGTATGAGCAAGAGAGAAAAACCGATTTTTAACCTTCTGCCTCTGGAAGATTTTAAGGCTCTGGCAGGGATAGACGACAGGGAAGAGCGTTTAGCCAGATATTGCCTTATAGCGGCAACTCTGACCATAGAGCAATACTGCAAAAGAAAGTTAAGCCGGAAAAAACACTTTGAACATATCGAGTTTACAAGAGATTTGATTTTGCCGTTTCGGGAATACCCTGTCTCTAAGGTGCTGGCTGTGTACCTGATTGGGAGCGGTGAAATACTGGAACCCGAATTTTACGGCACAATACCTGACTGCGGAAGTGGCGAAGGTTTTCCTTATAGTCTCTCTTTGTCCCCTGCCTTGCTTAGATACAGAAACCTAAGAGCCTTAAAAATCGTGTATTGGGCCGGCTATGCCTTGAATAATATTGGACTGCGCTTAGCGTTTCAATCCACGCACCCAAAATCATCTGCAAACTGCTTTGCAAACTCAGCCGTTCCTTTTAAGTGTTCTTCAAGCGTTTGAGTTGATTCTAAAGAACCGTCTTCATTTTTACAAATACGCGCTAAATATTCCATATATGACTCGCCTTTAGAAACCACTCTTTTTATGCTGAATTCCGATGGTTGTTGCCGGCTTTTTTAATCATTATGGTTGCTGCGCTAGTTTTTTCTCTCATTTTTACTCCTTCTTCTTCTGTGTTTATGATAATGGATTTGCCTGTTATCTATTTTCGGCTCTCCTAAATCATCTGCCATATAATCCGTATTCATCCGGATACGCTTAAAGTTCTCATGATTCTCGTTGCTTTGTAGATTCCACCCATATATCCACGCAATACCGTACATAAGTACAAAAAACGTAATTATTCCCGGTATAAGAATAATAAAAAGAATAATACCTGTTCCTGCCGGGGGCATTATCGCACCTCCTCAATTTTAGATGTTATACCCTTTTTTTCAAGCATTTCAAAAAGCTTGTTAAGGGCATCCTTCGTATCCAACTATGTATGGGCGAGGGGCAGAAAAAAGACATCGTTTTTGATTTTTTTCTGCCCCGCCCCAACAACGGGTCGGGGGGAGGTCAAACCTTGTCCCTCACCCTATGCGACATAACACTTGCTTGTGTTTCAATCTACGCACCTTGTTATAATACACTTTATAGAAATCAGGGCAAACGCATGAAAATTTATAACTCATTATAGGATAAAGAGTTAGCAGATAGTATGTGAAATCTAAGCATTTTGTAGTTCCTTATGTTGTAATGAGATAACTTTTTTCATGCGTTTGCTGTTTTTTTGTTTTTTTTGTCCCCTCTCTAGATAGAGGGGGGACAGAAGCCAAAAAAAAGACAATTTTTTCCGGTTTTTTTCGATTTTTTTCAAGATTATAACTGATTAATTTTTCCGGTCAACCTGCAACTAACCGCTGAAACAGGCACAGATCGTACTCCCTAAAAATCAGTCTGTCCATAATGCTGCTATTGGTACAGCGAGTTTATTTTCTTCAAATTGAATAGTTCTGTCGCCGGAATAGAGGACAATTCCTGTATATGGTTTTTGGGTTTTTAATATGTTTTCTGCAAACCATTGCTGCGCCTTAAAATCCTCTTTTCTAGCCCCCGAATAATGTATATAAACCCTCGGGTTAGGCGAAGCCGTATTCGGCTATGCGAAAAGTATAATACAAGTGCTGCGAAAAGCATAGTAAAATATGTGCGAAAAGCATAGTAAAATATGTGCGAAAAGCATAGTACAAATGCTGCGAAAAGTATATTAGAGACCCCTAAATACTGCTGCTTTTACAAGGTGATTGCGGGACAGAATGCAGAGATGGGCGCGCCGCTTGGGTAATCGAGGCTGACTGTAATACACTGCCCTGCGCGAACCTCTATCTCCTGCTCCAGGGGTTTGATGAGATACTGATTGTACCAATCAGTATTTGCCTGCGTCTCCGGGTCTATTGCGAGAATGTTTTTGGTTATGACGCGCAGGGCATTCAGGGTGCCCGGGACAGTGATGTGCACAGAACCGCGCCATTCGCAGGAGAGTCCGTATGGTTGGTCGTACAACAACTGATGATACAAAACAGGGTCTCCAAGTGTGGTTGTTCGCGGGTCTACGCCATACGGGCTTTGAAACATAATGATGGGCGCATAGAATCCATTAAAAACAAAGTCGTGCTGCACAGGCTGAATAGCCTGGACTACTGCTGTTGGAACAAATGTTGGCATGGGATGGTCTTTAAAGCTGCGTGCATAGCGCTTCTTAAAGGCGTCGATCATCTCAAGCTGCTTTTCCCGCAGCAGGCCAACATGAAGCATTTCGCAAACCACAACATCTACGGGTTCCGGCGGGATGTATTCAAACGCATCAGCATGAATCACCTCTACGCGGTCTCCATGATTGTTAAGCTTTAGAAGGCGGCGCGCTTCTTCTACCAACTCTGGGTTGAACTCTACGGAATAGACTTTGCGGGCTTTTTCTGCGGCAAAAAAGGAGAGAACGCCGGTGCCGCTTCCTAATTCAAGCACTGTTGCTCCGGGTTTTACCGCCTGATTGAGGGCAGCGCGGAATCCTGCCATGCGCACGCGGTCGTATAACATTTCGTAGTGATAGTGCAGTGGAATAAACTGTCCAAGTTCGCGGGTATCGTTCTGTGCCATTTTTACCTCCAGCTAATCTTTTTTATTTGCACTTGCATAAGAAACTATAAGCTTTTGCTCGCCTATGAACCGCCGAACAGGTGGCGCAGCGCATACCGTTTCTTATGCGAAGTATTCGGCTAATAATCCAAAGGAAATGTAAGAATATATTCTCCTCTTAATATTCTTCTGGTTTCACTTTCAATGTTGTATTCCCATATAATTACCAATTCAACGACCATGCCTGTTTCTTGAGCTCGCTGTACCATATCTGCCGGTTTAGGATTGTTTTGTCTGA
>WQTU01000064.1 GCA_009786125.1 Spirochaetota bacterium | reverse complement strand
GCAACAGAGGAAGGAGCGGCTGTGTTATAGCCCGAGACAAAAGAATTCTTGTTACAGGCTATGTCGGCTCCCCTTCGGGCCTGCCCCATTGCGATGAGGCGGGGCATAAATTTAAGAAAACAATTCACGAAGACGGAACAATAACAGAGCATTGTATTAGAACTGTTCACGCAGAGCAAAATGCAATATGCCAGGCTGCAAAATTCGGCATACCTATCGAAGGGGCTACTTTATATTGCAGAATGACTCCCTGCATAACCTGTGCAATGCTTATTATTAATTGCGGAATTGAAAGAGTTGTGTGTGAAAAAAAATACCACGCTGCAGCAGATTCCGAAGCGCTTTTTAAAGAAGCCGGGGTTTCGCTGGAATATAAAACCACAGAAATTCAGGAATATGAGAAACAGTAATTATTTCTTTAATTTTTCATCGACTCAGGCTGTCCGGTAGATTCAAGAACACTATACCAAAAAAGTGATTCCGGATTGATATGCTTTCTTTTTGATATTGCCATCTCAATAGGGATATGAATAAATGAATTACTGTATTGCCCTATTGCACAGTCTGTCTTGCCTGCCATCCCGGCATGAACTGCATATTGCCCCAATAATCCGCAATAGACAGCATCTGTAGGAACAGCTACTGCGCTTCTTATCATATAACTTGGATCAATATATTTTAAGTTAATCTGGATTTTTCTTGATTTAAAGTATTCATTAATTTTATTTTTCAGAAATATTCCAATATCATTTAAAATAACATTGCCGGATGCATCTCGCTGAGGTTCGCCGTTTTCATCCATCATAAATTCCTGGCCAGCTCCTTCAGCTACACATATTACTGCATGACCTCTTCGCTGCATTCTTTTTTCCAGATGAGTTAAAAATCCATTCGCACCATCCAAATCAAATTTAACTTCCGGAATCAAAACAAAATTAACATCATTTACCGCAAGCGTTGCATTGGCTGCGATAAACCCGGAATCCCGCCCCATAAGCTTAACTAAACCGATGCCGTTAGGCGCTCCCTTTGCTTCTACATGAGCAGAATAAATTGAATCTACAGCTTTTGAATATGCAGTTTCAAATCCAAATGACCGCTGAATAAAATTTATATCGTTATCTATAGTTTTTGGAATACCAATTACCGAGAGTTTCATCCCCCTTTTACTGGCCTCCTTGTATATATTATGAGCTCCTTTGAGAGTTCCGTCTCCGCCAATAGCGAACAGTATATCTATCTTAAAATACTGAAGGGTATTAACCAGCATTTGCACATCATTAGTTCCGCCTCTTGACGAACCAAGTATTGTTCCGCCATGAAGATGTATCTGAGTTACAACATTAGGTGTTAGTTCGATAGGAGGGTATCCGTTTGCAGGGTTGAGACCAAGATAGCCATACTTTATGCCATATATGCTCTTGACTCCATATCTGTGAAATGCAGTCATAACTATAGCGCGTATAACATCATTAAGCCCAGGGCATAAGCCGCCGCAGGTTACTATGGCACAGCGTATTTCTGATGGTTTGAAAAACAAATCTTTCCGCGGTCCTGCCAATTCAAATGTTGCAGTTTCACTGGAAATTGGCTGAATGTTTTCCATATCGAGAAAACCGTCAAAGAGCAATCGCCGGGAATCTGGAACATAAAAAGTATTAGGCATTGGCGAAGACATAACATCGGATGCCTTATATGTACATTCTCCAAGTTCTTTGATATTAAAATTCATTTTTCTACCTCTTTTTAAAATTCTAAAAGCTGCCGGACATCTTATCAATAAAGACTCAATTTTGTCAACGCAAACTTGCCGCCGCAAGCTTGTCCGCTGTTCTCGCTTCGTCGGTAAATAAATTCAGATTACTCCATGTTTCATGCGGGTTTTTCTTGGTGAACGAAATTCTGTCCGCATATCAGGGCACCGGGAATGCAACACCTCTGTTACGCTCCGCTTCTCTGGTTCGGGCGACATTCTGTAAAATATCGCAATATTTCCTATTATCCTGACAAGAAAACTATCTGTTTTAAGTGCAATTTCCCCGGCAATTTGTAATTTATCATCTTTAAAATCAATAAATTTTATTTTTATAAGCTCTTTATTATTCAAAAGGTCATCAACAGCAGCTAAAATGCTTTCAGTAAGCCCGTTTTTTCCTATTCGTATAATCGGCTCAATATTATGTGATAATTTTGTAAGACAAGACCTTTCCCTGCTTTCGAATTCCAGCATATCATTCCTTTAAAATAAGTTTTATAATTAAGTAAAATATGTTATAATATATTGAATAATCAGACAACTATCAACCAGATGGGAGAAACATGAATATTATAATAGGTCATGCTAATATGGATATAGACTGTATTGCTTCTATGGTAATTGCAAGCAAACTTTTTCCTGATTACAAACCAGTCAAAAGCAATCTTATCCACCCTGTTGCAAAAAAATTATACAATATGATGAAAAAAAGCCTCGATTTCCTGACTATTAAAGATGTTGAAAATGAACCTATAGAAAATATCGTAGTTGTTGATACAAGATCAAACCAGCGCATTAAAGAGTTTTCCGTACTAATAAAAAAAGCAACCGGAACAATTACTGTTTTTGACCACCATCACTCTGACTCTGATGATATTTCAGGAGCTGTTGTAAACTATATGCAGTGCGGCTCAAATACCACGCATTTATATTCGCTTATGAAGGAAAAAAATATTAAACTAACTCCCGACGAAGCAACAATTGCGTTATCCGGCATATTTGCAGACACAGGGAATTTTATACATGAAACCACAGTAGCGCTTGATTTTATCTG
The DNA here is from genome assembly GCA_009786125.1 of Spirochaetota bacterium. Lineage (GTDB taxonomy): Bacteria > Spirochaetota > Spirochaetia > CADAEX01 > CADAEX01 > WQTU01. The sequence continues at coordinate 9,127 of WQTU01000064.1, read as the reverse complement.
CGCTTCGCAGTTATTGGAACAAGGGGCGAACATAGCGCTTGTAAAGCATTTTTTAAAAAGCATAACAGAAGAACACCAGATAAATATGTTTCATGAAATTCTATACAGGCTTGCTTACAGGGATATAAACGGGCATGGTATTATGCTAAGTTACATAGAAATAGAAGACCAGCTCCCCGGGCTTGCAGCAGTAGTAGAAAATATTTTTGAACTTGAGAATCAAGATGCTTTTTTTGCTGTTTTTTATCTTGCAAAAAGAAACGACACGTTAATTATTGCAAGAAGCAGAAAAGAGATAATTGACCTCAATCGAATTCTGTCTATTTATAATGGAGGCGGCCACAAACTTGCTTCTTCTGCAACCATAAAAAAAGCAGAAGGAAAAGCTATTTATGATAATATCCTGAAACATCTGGAAGAAAATATTCCTGCGGCAGCATCTGCAGGCGATATTATGTCAAAAAATCTTCACACAATCAACGAAAATATGAAGCTTTTAAATGCATCCATTTTTTTGGAAGAAATAAATTGCACAGGAGCTCCTGTAATAAATGATAACGGAGAACTTACAGGAATATTAACTCTAAGAGACATAATGAAAGGCAGGAAAGCAGGACAAATACATTCTCCTGTAAAAGCTTATATGTCAAAAAATGTTGTATCAGTAAATAAAAATATCAGTGTAAAAGAAGTTGAAAAAGTATTATATAAAAACAACATAGGTCATCTTCCTGTAATGGAAAATAACAAGCTGGCAGGAATACTAACGAGAACAGATGTTATTAGGCATTTAAGCTGCGGAATCTGATTCGAATTGTCAGTCTTTCTTCCTTCTGGAATTAACAAGACGCTGAAGATCATTCAGGTTTTTTACAAGGAATTTATTATTCAGAGTCTCAATTTTTCTCTGAGCAGTAAAATAAGCCATCACTTGCCTGCATTCAGCAACAGAAAGACCGCACCAGTGCGAAATATCTTCAAGCGTAGCGTCTATAACTACATCGTCTGTAATTTTAGTTTCATTTTGCTGTAATATAGTCTGGGTTTCAGAAAGCATTAAAAAAACATCTGCTACTCTTGCTTGTGGATCCTGAAGAGTAAGAATCATAAATCTTCTTTTTTGATCGTAGATTCTTTTAATAAATGTCATAAGCAGCTTCATTGCTATTTGAGGATTTCCTCTCATAAGAATTTCAAAGTTCTTTTTATTAAACTCAAGAACTTCTACTTTATCCAATGCTATTGCGCTTGCAGACCTTGGCGCTTCTTCAAGAATAGCCATTTCACCAAATATTTCTCCGGGATGCAAAATATCAATCATTTTTTCGATTTCGCCTATTATTTTTACAATCTGCACCCTGCCTTCCTGAATGAGGTAAAAAGCATCCCCGGGTTCATATTCGCAAAAAATTTGGTCGCCTTTCTGGAAAGTTACTTTAAATCTGTCAAATTGTGATAAATCAAGACCCACTACCTTCCTCCTAGCTCCTTAAGTTCTTTTTTGGCTTTTCGTTTTGTTTCTGAGCCTTCTTCGGCAATTTGAATTACTTTATTAAAAAAACCTTCTGCTTTTGCTTTATCGCCCTTTGCATTGCACGACATTCCGAGGTAAAGCAAAAATTCGCCCACCTCTGCATGTTTTGAATATTTTTGAATCATGGTAGAAAAATGTTTTATGCACTCATCATATTTTTTAAGAGAATAAAAAGCTTTACCAATTTCGCTTAAAGCTTTTACCGCATATTCAGCTTCAGGGTTTGCCGAAACATACTGCTTAAAAGAGCTTATCGCTTCCTCATATTTCTCTGCGCTGAATAATGTTACTCCGTTAAAATATGCAGCAGCATCTGCACTAGCCGAAGAACCGCCTTCGAAGCCTTTTGCAAAATGAGCCGGCGAAACAGCAGGAGTTTTTCCCGGAGGGCACTTTTCTATGCTTACAAGATATTCGGTTGCCCTTGCCTGGTGCACTCCGGCAGGGTAATATGTAAGATATCTTCTCAAAGCATATAAAGCAGGCTTAAATTTTTGGGCTTTAAAATAGTATTCTCCTATACCAAAGAGCCCTTTTTCCGGATTTACCTGCTCTTCGGTAGCCAGAAGATTTTCAACCTGCCGATGGATTCTTCTTAACTGATTTGAAAAAACCTTAAGCATTTGCAGTGTAATACGGGGATTTGCGTATATCAGTTTTTCAAATTCCAAGACACCAAAAACTAGCACAACAGAATCTACAAGAACATCTGCTGTTTCTTCGCGCGGGAATTTTCCAAGAGAGGATTTTACTCCAAAAAATTCTCCGGTCTTTACAAGTTCGCGATTTTGCATCCCTGTATCAATATCAGTGCTTATCAGACTCACTTTTCCGGACTGGAGGATAAAGACTTTATCGCTGACATCTCCCTCAAAATAAATAATCGATTTTGCCTTATATTTTATCGCTTGAGGCACAACATTAACTCCCCATCTGCCAAGTTTCTAAACAATTCATATAATATATCTGTTTTATAGCGTATATAAATTATCGGTAATACTTTTATTAAAAACAATTAATATATTAAATACCAATTGCAGTTAAAATGCAAGTAAGATATTATTTTATTCGTCGACGCAGCGAGAATCGCGGGTAAACGAAGTTTACACACAAAGTACCCCTTGCGGGTGTGATCGAGCGAGGAGACGGAAACGGAGTATTCGTCGACGCAGCGAGAATCGCGGGCAAACGTCTGGCAATAGCTTTGCACGTATCACGCCCCGTACAAGTCCGGGATAACAACATCCGTGTCGGCTGCGCCAGACGCAACTGCTTCGCAATGTTGCAGAGTGTACATTCGCCGAGTAAGTGAGGGTTCGCAGGCATGGCTTGCACGCACATGGCTGAACGATGAGGCGGACAAAGAGGCTATGCCTCTTGTGGATCGAGCGAGGAGATGAAACGGTGTATTCGCCATGATGATCGAAAAAATAGGCGCCAATATAAGAGAAAAAGTAACCAATTTTAGCTATGCTGCTGGTTTTTTTCTTTCTCTCATAAAAGAATCATTCTTTTTTCTCCGTCAAAAACATGTAGGGTTTAAAGTTCTTACAATGCAGATACTTTTCACGGGTTTTGAAGCTCTAAGCGTAATAACTTTGCTTGGAGTTGCTCTGGGTGTTGTAATAATTGTTCAAGGTCTTGCTATTTTACCCCAATTTGGGCAGGGAGACCTTATTTTCACAATTCTCGATGTTGTTATAACAAGAGAGCTTGGTCCCCTTCTTACAGCCTTTGTGATTATTGCCAGATCAGCCACTGCAATATCAACAGAACTCGGCAATATGGTTGTTTCCAATGAAATTGAAGCTTATGTATCTGTAGGAATTGATCCAATATCCTATCTTGCAGTACCAAGATTCCTTGGAGTTACAATATCCATTATTCTTCTAAATCTCTATTTTAATTTAGCAGGACTTGTTGGCTCTTACTTTATTGCCCAGTTTATACACCCGGTTACTTTTGCAGAATACTTCAGAAACCTGCTTATATTCTCAAAGCCTGCATCCATATTTATTTCACTTTTCAAAAGCCTTGTTTTTGGAATTATTATCTCTTTTACCGCAACTTATAATGGATTTAGAGTAGAAGGCTCAACAACAGAAATCCCCCAAGTGGTAATAAAATCCGTAGGTCAGGGACTTACTCTCTGCATTATTGCAAACGCAATAATAACCGCATTAAGTCATTTGTGGTTTTAAAAAATATCTATATGGAATTATTATGCATGAAACCAACTATTCAATAGAACTTCAAGATATAACAGTAACAAAAAATAAGCACCTCATCCTTGATGATATATCTTTTAAAGTACCAATGGGTATTACAACAATCATTGTAGGGCTTCTTGGTTCAGGTAAAAGCACTCTTTTAAAAGTAATTAATTCCATAATTGTACCGGATTCCGGCAAAGTGCTTGTGAATGAAAAACCATACACATCAATGTCTGCAACTGCCATCAAAACCTACAGAAGATCATCCGGCTTTGTATTTCAAGACAGCGCTCTTTGGGCAAATAAAACAGTATTTCAAAACCTAGAGCTTCCCCTTTTATACCATTTTCCGGATATGGATAAAGAAGATGTTATTTATAAAGTAAAAAGAACTCTCAATATGCTTGGATTCGAAGGAGATATAAACAAAAGACCTTCCGATATATCAGCCGGAAACCGCAAATTAATCTCTTTTGCCAGGGCGCTTATTACAGACCCTGATATTCTGATGATTGACAGCCCGGAAACCTCTATAGATTTTGCAACTCATAAAAGAATTATAAGCATCATAAAAGACCTTAAATTACGGGGAAAAACACTTATAATTTGCACTTATGATGAACATATTACGTCCATGCTTGCCGATCATGTAGTTGTACTGTTTAACAAAAAAATTTATGCAAGCGGGTCATATAGGGAAATTGTTACCTCAAATGACCCTGTAGTAAAACAAATTATGTCCCATGTTTTGGACAAAGTATCAAATTTTGACGGAGATATCCTAAACTTGATAAATCCTGATCTTTCATAATTGAATTATATTTTGCAGAAGGATAAACTTAAATATATGAAATTTAAAATTAGATATGCTGATAAAATCGTAGGTATATTTACAATTACAGGTATTCTTTGTATTGCTCTTCTTCTGATTTTTATGGGTATAAATCAGAGGTGGTTTGCTAAAAACTATCACTTTTACACCAGATTTTTATCTGCAGACGGTCTTAGAGCCGGACTGCCTGTAAAGTATAGGGGATTTCAAATAGGACAAATAAGAAGAGTAAGACTTATAGACAATCAGGTTATAGCTGATTTTTACATATATGATATTTATATAAACATAATTACACCTAATACAATAATACAAAAAATAGTAAGCCCCATAGGACTCGGCGGAAGCGATATTATTATACACCCAGGTCCCCCTTCTCCGGAACATATTCCCGAAAATAGCTTTATTCCTTCCTTTAACATACCGGAAGGAAGAGCGCTAATAGAAGCAGGACTTGTGGATGTTTCACAAGCAGGCAATGCAATAATAGACGAGGCTGCTGCTGCTATCTCCGAACTAACTGTTCTCTTAAATTCAATTAACAGAACACTGGAAGGCGAAGAAAGCATTTCTTCGGGCATGATAGTCAGAAATATTGAAAGCCTGACTACAACTCTTTCGCAGGCATCAAGCGATATAGAAGGCATAATAAGAAACATAAACGTGTTGTCAGACGACATCGCTAATAGTCATATTGATGAACTTCTTGCTAATCTGAATCAAATATTGATAGAAGTAAGCGATTTTACAAATTTTTTAAACAGGTCAACGCCGCAGCTTACAGGAGTTCTTGAAGAAGGCAGAGGCGCTTTGAGAGAAGGCACTGCTGTTATGGAAGGGCTTAGAAATAACCCGCTTTTAAGAAGAGGAATAACACAGCAAAGAGAGCAGGTTGGTACTCAGCACAGTTTAAGAAGGGAAGAATTTTGATGAAAAAAAAACTTTTATTACTACTAACAACTATAGTTTTTTTATTCGCAGTATCATGTTCTTCTGCACCCAGAAAAAGCAGCGAAGTAAATACACGCAAAAACAGGGCTGCAGATTTTATGGGATTTGGCAATCGGTATTTTGCGCATGGAATTTATAGCCAGGCGCTTGTATTTTTTTATATGGCGCTCGATGAAAATATTGCTGCAGATTTCGATTATGGTAAGTCAAGGGTTAAGGGCTCGATAGGCAGAACACACCTCTTAATGGGAAATCTCTCTGATGCAGAAAGATATCTATTGGAGAGCTACAATCTTGCAAAACAGCTTGGAGACAGAGCCTTACTTGCATCAGCTGCAAGTAAGCTTGCAGAATTATATGTTTTCGGAAACCTTCTTTCAGAAGCTGAGAAATTCGCCTCCGAAGCTATAGCGCTGGCAAGAACAAATTCAAATACCATGGCAGAAGCACTCCACATTCTTGCAATGATTGAGCGCAGAAAAGGAATGTCGGAAAAAGCGCTAACAACAATAGACAGGGCAATCAGAATAAACAGAAGAAACAGAGCGCATATAAATCTTGCTGCAAATTATTACCTTATGGCATCGATTTTTTCACAGCAAGGCAATTTTAACAAAGCAACAGAAATGCTCCATATTGCAATAAGAGAAGACAGACTTATAGAAAACAGTTACGGAATTGCCCAAAGTTACAAAGCATTGGGCATAGTTGCCCTAAGAAATAACCAAAGAGAAGAAGCATATCCTTTTTTTATCAGAGCTCTTAACATCTTTAGGGTAATAGAAAATGTACATGAAGAACGAAGTGTCCTGGAATTTCTTATTGAAATATCAGCAGATTTAGGAAGCTCTAATTTAGATAATTTCAGAGCGCGGCTTAGAGCATTGGAGCAGTAAAAAAATGAAAAATATTTTGGAAGCTTATAAAGGAATAATATCTTTAGTATTCTTTATAGTCGCAGCAGCAGCAGCAATAATTCTTTTTGGATTTATAATTGTAACTCCCCTCTGGGCGCTTGCCGCAACACATAAAACTTTTTATACAATAGCTGTTTTTGCTGTTGCGGCAACATTGCTTCTCTGTCACTTAGTAAATAAAATCAGAAAAAAAGAACTGGTGTTAAAGAAAATTTTGGTCTATATATTTAATTTTTTTCTAATTCTGCTTACAGCTTTTTTATTGCTTTCTGCTGTTCTTCTGGCAAATAACGGGTTTTATTTGCATTCACTATTTATTGTTGTTATAATATTTTTTATAGCAGGATTAATCAGGTATTATTTTTTAAGAAAAAACATCAAAAATGAGTTATAAAAAATATAAATTTATTTTTTTTGCTGCCGCAGCCTTATTTTTAGTATTTTTATCCCCTGTTTTCTCAAGTAATTCCGCTTTTATAAATTATCCTCAGATTGAAACACTTAATAATTCAGATGTTTTATTCAGACAACTTGCTTCGGATATTAATCTTTCATACAGAGTAGGCAGAGAAAGACTTCCAATTTCAATATTCAGATATTCACCCCGCAGAGGAGAAACGCTTTTCTCAATAGCAGCACGGCTTAATTTACCTTATGAAACTCTAAGTACCTTAAACAGAATATCCTCAATAAATGATTTTAATACAGAAAGAGAAATAATAATTCCCAATCAGCCAGCACTCTTTATTCCGGAACACCCAAATTCAGATATAGAATATATTTTAAGATCAAGAAATGAGCAGGAAAACAACAAAAACAGCATTTTTGTATTTAAAGCTGATGGGTCAAGAGAAAAATTTTTTTATATCCCCAACGGAAGATTCAACAGCACAGAAAGAGCCTTTTTCTTAAACACATTTTTCAGGTTTCCCATAGAAAGAGGGAGGATTACCTCTCATTTTGGCTACAGGTTGAGCCCCATAAGCGGACAAAGACATTTTCATGCAGGGATTGATATCGCAGCGCCATCCGGAACCCCTGTTTTTGCAGCCGCAAGAGGTGTTGTTGTAGCTAATAGCTACGACAGGATATTTGGTAATTACATAATTATTAAACATCCGGGGTCATATTATACCTTGTATGGACATTTAAGAAAATCTTTTGTAACCTTGAATAGTCAGGTAAATTCCGGTACAATTATAGGAGAGGTAGGCAGCACCGGTTATTCGACAGGACCGCATCTTCATTTTGAAGTAAGACGCGGAAATGTAACAAAAAACCCGCTTAATCTATTTAGAAGGGAACAGTAAAATAACATGAAAACTAATTTATTTTCATTACTATTTTTCCTCATAATTGTGCATTTCTCTTTTTCCGAGACTATTCGAGGGCAAGTAAGAGATATAGTTATAATTGATGCTGAGCCCGGCAGAGTTAGCGAAGTTACATTATCTTCCGAAAGCATGTTTGCAATTGTTCTGAATAGACAAGAGTCTGGGCCCGTAAGAATTCAGCTCGAAGTAAGGATTCCGGAAACTTTGAGAAGCCATCCAAGCATATTTGCGCTTTTTTTCTATAACAACATAACCCCTGCACCAGAAAGAAATATATCAAACTACAGAGGAAATCTCATAAAGTATGCTGTTCTGCCATCCAGGCAGAGTGTACATTTTATAGATATATTTTTAAAACATCAGCCTACTCGTGCCGAAATTATTCCAGGCACAGAAACTATTACCCCGCGCGACTTTAGAGGCTCCCCGCTGCCAATGCTTATAACAATGCTTCCAGTAATGAAAGGAATGCCAAATCACTTATTGAATGAAACTGTTAGAGTAAGAATTACTCCATTTTTTCCGGAAAGCGCATATCTTACAATAAATGTCTTTGAAAGAAGCCGCTCAGCCCCGGATGGCAGAGGCAGCAGAATTTCAGACTACAGATTATTTATAGACAATACGCCTCATAACCCGGGCAGTAACTTAAGGCTACCTGTTGGTCTTAGAAGAGTAAGAATTGAAAAAGACGGGTACACTGCTTTTGAAGAATCTATTGTAATACGGAGTAATGAAAATAATACCATAACAGCTTTATTAACAAGCGAATTGCCGCATGTATTGATACAGGCTCCGCCGGAAACAGAAATTTTTATTAACGGCAGGCTGCAAACGCAAAGGGAATTTTCAAATCTTGCGGCAGGAGAGCATACTTTTGTCTTTAGACTTGGCGAATACAGCATAAGCAGAAGAATCACCCTGGAACGAAACAAAAGATACTTAATCGACCTTTTGCTGGATATTACCGTAACAGAATTTTGATCCGCCGCATCTGCCGGAGCGAAAAGCAGCGTTGTATGTGTAATGTCCGCCTCATCATTCGGTCATGTCCGTGCAAGCACGCTCGCGACCCTCACTTCATTCAGAAATATTTTTTTACCTGCCGCACAAAAAAAAATCACGATTTCTTTTGTATTACCGATATTATAAATGGGTGTCGTGACAGTATAGTTCCCCTCCCAGTTAACTATATTGAAGCGATATTTTCATAGGTCATTCTCAAAAGGAATGACCTTTTTTGTCTGTAGAAAATTTTTGATAATGTCACCATAAGAAACCAGTAGAAATGTCACAAGGTAAACTGAATCTGGAGGAGAAAATGGCCAGGAGATTACCGATGGGAC
>WQTU01000063.1 GCA_009786125.1 Spirochaetota bacterium | reverse complement strand
GGAGTATTTCTTACATCCTGTTTACGCTTACCCGCAAGCTTGTTAAGAATTGCGGATTTGCCAACATTGGGAACGCCGATAATCATCACGCGTATGGCTCGTTTGCCAAACCATGAAGCATCTTTGCACAAGCGGCTACAACTTTCTATTATAGTCGTTAGCTTTTTGTTAGAGATCGCGGACACGGCAATAACTTCTCTGTTTTTCGCACCAAGAGATTTAAAACTATCAGTCCATTTATCCAAAATTGATTTGTCTGCGAGGTCTGCTTTGTTAAGAACGATAACCGTAGGCTTGTGTTCTGTTATTTTTTCAATCATGGGATTCCGGCTTGAATACGGGATTCTTGCATCGAGTATTTCGAGAATAACATCTACTTTTGCTGTTTTCTCTTTTATTTCGCGTAACGCTTTTGCCATGTGGCCCGGAAACCACTGAACTGTCATAAAAAATCTCCATCTCGGAATTATATTATTCGCTAGCTCCTAGCTTCCCTAATGAAACCCAGAACAGAACAAACGCAGGAACAAAGTCGCTTCGCAAGTCGCGAAAACAGTTGGTAAAACCAAAACCGGACAACAAGGGCGCTGTCTAATAATTGCATAAAATAACAAAATAATTATTTTTAATTCTTATTGGACAGCCCTTTTTTTATTTCGCTGCGATTTTCTCCCATCATCCCCTAAAAGGCGATGAATCTTTTAAAGTAACACTCCTGTTAAAAACAAGTTTTTCCTTGTTGCTATCTCTATCGCTAGTTTTGATGTTATCTTTGTTATCAAGGCAAAAATATCCTTGCCTTAAAAACTGAAAACTCTCTTCCGGAGTTGCGTCTGCAAGTGAAGCTTCTGCCAGAGCAGAGTTTAAAACTTCGAGCGAATCTCTGTTAAAGTTTTGCAGAAAATCCCCTGCTTCTTCGGGCTCTGCTTTTAAAAACAGGCTGCTGTATAAGCGCACTTCGACTTTTATTGCATCAGACTCAGAAACCCAATGCGATGTTCCTTTTACTTTTCTTCCGTCGTCTGTCCAGCCGCCTCTGCTTTTTGGGTCATACTCGCAGATAACCTCGATAACGTTACCTGCTTCGTCGATTTTGTAGTCAACACATTTTACATAGTATGCGTGCTTTAGCCGCACTTCGCCTCCCGGAGAGAGCCTAAAGTATTTCTTGGGCGGGTCTATCATAAAGTCTTCTTTTTCTATGTACAGGTGTTTCGAAAAAGGAATTTTTCTTGTTCCTGCTGATGGGTCTTCCGGATTATTTTCTGCATCAAACCATTCAATTTGATCATCAGGATAATTTTTTATAGTCACTTTAAGAGGGTCGAGAACAACCATTCTTCTTTGCGCTCTTTTGTTAAGATCTTCTCTAAGGCAAAATTCGAGAAGCGCGTAATCAACAACACTGTCTGCTTTTGCAACTCCTATTCGCGCGGCAAACTCGTGAATTGCCTGCGGTGTATAACCTCTTCGCCGAATGCCGGAAATTGTTGGCATTCTTGGGTCATCCCAGCCAGACACATAGCCCTCTTTTACAAGCCGCAAAAGTTTTCTCTTGCTCATAACAACATATGTAAGGTTAAGGCGCGCGAACTCAATCTGCTGCGGCTGTGCATCTATTTCTGTTTTCTCCACACACCAGTTATAAAGCGGTCTGTGATCTTCGAACTCAAGAGTGCACAGCGAGTGTGTAATTTTTTCAATTGCATCGGAAAGCGCATGAGCATAGTCATACATTGGATAAATACACCACTTGTCGCCTGTTCTGTGGTGAGTGGCATATTTAATTCTGTAGAGAACAGGGTCGCGCATATTTATGTTCGGGGAAGCCATGTCGATTTTTGCGCGGAGAACACACTCCCCTTCTTTAAATTCGCCTGCTCTCATTTTTGCAAAAAGCTCCAGGTTTTCTTTTACACTTCTGTTTCTGTATGGGCTCTCTTTTCCGGGCTCTGTAAGAGTTCCCCTATATTCTCTTATTTGGTCTGAATTAAGCGAATCAACATAAGCAAGTTCTTTTTCTATTAAAAGAACTGCATAATCATATAATCTCTCGAAATAATCTGATGCATAAAAAAGTTTGTCGCCCCAGTCAAAGCCAAGCCATTTTACATCTGTTTTTATTGATTCTGCATATTCGACTTCTTCTTTCTCCGGATTTGTATCATCAAAGCGAAGGTGAGTTATTCCGCCATACTGCTTTGCAATGCCAAAATTCAGGCAAATTGATTTTGCATGACCAACATGAAGATAGCCATTTGGCTCCGGCGGAAATCTGGTAATAACTTTTCCATTGTTTTTGCCTGCTGCAAGGTCGTCTTCGATTATTCTTTGTATAAAATTCTTTATAGTTTTATTCTCTTCCATAATAAATAGTTTTCCGATTTTAAATTAATGTGATTCGGCGCTTTTTCGCGACCTCCATGTCGCTGCGCCGAGCGCGACGTCCGTGTCGCAGTTGTTCTATTTGCCTTTTATTTTATAGATTTTCCTAAAAAAGAGATATAGGGAATTGAATAAATCAGCAGGTTCATAGATTTTTGAAAAATATATTGATGATCGCGACACAGAAAAAGAGTTGCTAATACAATTAAACTTATGTTTCAAAGAAATGAATTATTAAAGCTATCCCGCCCTGCGGCAAGATAGCTTATTACTTAGGGTGTTTTATAACCTAAGGAAGCACTGATTAAATTTGACTCTAATCAGTGCTTCCATATTTTTTTTCGTTTTCTTGCAGAAAACTGCGAAAAAAGGATAATAAAGTAATGCTGATTTATTCTCTATTGAATAAATCAGCGATTCCCTAAATTAGAAACCTATACCCAGTGCCAGACCAAGAAGAAATTTTCCGTCACCTACACTCTCTTGAGGAAACATATAGTTTGTTACTAGTTTAAATTCAGTAAAAACACCGCCTACTTGCCGTCTAAATGGAACAGCCTCAAAACCTATCAATGAGTGAGCATCCCATCCATAACCAATTACAGCACGAACAAAAGGAAGCACATCGTACTTTAGCTTTAATCCAAATCCAGAATCCGCGCCGTCGAATTTTTTAGTAGCTATACTTATAATTAAAGGATCCGCTACACGAACATTAAGAGCGAAAAAAGTATGTCGGAGATTTTCTTCAGCCGAAAAATCATAAGCTATTATTCCTTGCCCTATGTCAAAAGACAAAAGAGTAAAAGCTCCCTGTTGCTGCGCAGCCAAACTGCTTAAAGGCAGAAGTGCTGCAAAAAATAAAATAATTAACTTTTTTTTCATTTCATTTATTCCTTATATGTTTTATTTTTAGAGTCCCAATGATGCGCCAATAGTAAAAAGCATTACGCCGTCACCAAAGTTGTCTGTTTGTGCCAAATAATCTAATCTTAGCTGTATAGCATGTGTAAGCCCCAAACGAGTTCTGTTTTGAAAAAGATTTGCAAAAGCGCCAAATCCTATTCCTGCCTCGCCGCCAGCATCTCCAAAGCTAATTGATGCTCCAAATTCGTCCGTAAAAAGATAAGCAATGCGCATAAATATTGCGTCATATCCAAAACCATCTCCCTCTACAATAAACTTGTCGATACCTACTGTCAGGTTTTCAATAACAGTAAAGTTAAGACTAAAATTTTGACCTGCCAAAACTCCGTCAACATCACTATTGGCAGAAAAGCCAATTGGAACGCCAAAGCTAAAAGAAAGAAATTGCGGTCTTGCGCTTGTAAAATCCTGCGCTGCCGCAGGCATTATTACAAACGCAGCTAATAAAATACAAATTAAAAGCGTTTTTTTCATATTTACTCCTTTAATAAATATATATAACTTCTATGAAGTTATTTTCCAAAACAAAAACCACCACAAATATATATGGCGGTTAGGTAGCATCAAAAATTATTTTTTATAGCGCCGGGAGTTGACAAAAGAAGAAATGCTATACAATTGCTTGCGCTTGCACGCTTCATGAATCTAGCCTTAAAACTTATTTCCATAAGATAAATCTTCTTAAAAAATATGTCAAGAATTATTTATGCAAAAAAATTTTTTATCCATGCAAAAAACATAAATTTATACGATTTACCGAACCTCTTTTGTCATTGGGCGTGTTCTTCCCTCTGTTTCTGCTGTATATACTTCGTCTACAGTTTTATCAACTAAATATCTCCTCGGCAGAATGCGCGCATTTACTTCGCGACAATATCGAAAATCCGGACGAGGTCATCGCGTGAAAAATAAGATATTTCGACTCTTCCCTTTGCAAGAGTTCCATTAAGATTTACCTTTGTTCCAAGAATATCAATAAACTTCTGCTCGATTTCTGCAACATCCGGGCTTTTAGGTTTCTTTAGTGTTTCCCGTTTTTCCTCGCCCGGACCGCGTATACCCTTATTTAGACTAGCAGCCTGCTTTTCCGCTTCCCTTACAGAAAGCGCGCCTGAAACAATTCTATTAAAAAGTATCTGCTGCTCCGCAGGGTTTATAACAGAAAGAATCGCCCGCGCATGACCCGGGCTTATCTCACCCGAAGAAAGTGCATCCTGCATTTCCTGCGGCATTTTGAGAAGCCTAAGGCTGTTGGCAATTGTGGATCTGTTTTTCCCAACTCTTTTCGAAAGCTCATCCTGCCCAATGTTATAAGTTTTAATCAGTGTTGAAAAAGCTTTTGCTTCTTCTATTGGCGAGAGGTTTTCCCTTTGGATATTTTCGATAAGCGCTATTTCCAATTTCTCTTCTTCGCTAAGTTCCTTTTCAATCACACTTGATGTAAAAAAAACAGGGACTTCTTTTAAGCCCGCAAGGGAAGCTGCTCTATATCTTCGCTCACCGGCAATTATCTGGTATTTGCCGCCTGCTTTTTGTACCAAAATCGGCTGGAGAACTCCCTTTTCTTTTATGGAATCTGCAAGCTCTCGCAGCGCTTCTTCGCTGAAATCTTTACGCGGCTGATCAGGATTCGCTATTATTTTTTTGATATCTACAAATTGTCCCAGCCCTGCGGCAGACTCTTTTTTGCTCCCATCAGTATAATCTGTATAATCGGGGCTGTTGTCGTTACTCGACGCCTGAAATAAAGCTTCAAGCCCTTTTCCCAATGCTTTTTTAGACACGAATCATCACCTCTTCTGCAAGATGTTTATAGCTTTTTGCGCCGGAAGATTCTTCTTTATATTTATTTATGGGCAGCCCGTGGGATGGCGCTTCCGAGAGAGCCACGTTACGCGGAATAACTGTTCGAAAAACTTTTTCTTTAAAGTGCCTGGTTACATTTGTTACAACTTCGTTTGCAAGATTTGTTCTCACGTCGTACATTGTAAAAACAATGCCGCCTATTGTGAGGTTTTTGTTAAACCGCTTCTGGATATCTATAATTGTCTGGACAAGCAGTGTAAGCCCCTCAAGCGCAAAATATTCACACTGAAGGGGTATAAAAACATAATCTGCTGCCACAAGCCCGTTAAGCGTAAGAATTCCCAGGGACGGCGGGCTGTCTATAAAAATATAATTATATTGATCAACAACCTTATCCACAGCTTTTTTTAAAAAGAACTCTTTGTTTTCCATGTCAACAAGCTCGATACTCGCGCCTGTAAGGTTTATATTCGTGGATATTGCAAACAGATTATTTACAGCGGTTTTTTGAACAACATCGGAAATTTCTGCTTTATTGGAGAGTACTTCGTAGATTCCCGGAGCTTTTTTATTAAGACCAAGCCCCGACGAGAGGTTTCCTTGCGGATCAAAATCTATAAGCAGAACTTTTTTCCCTGCCTCTGCCATATATGCGCCAAGATTTATTGTTGTTGTTGTTTTTCCTACACCGCCTTTTTGGTTGGCTGCTACGATGATTTTTCCCATTTAACTTACTATACAAAAAAAAAGGGGCTTTGTCTTTACAAGATTTGCAAGAAAAGCTTCTTGACTATTATTTTTATTATTGTAATCTTTAATCAATGTCCGCCCCGCGAAGTCTCGGTTACTTTGTAGCAGGCAAATTCTAATCAAGAATTTATATTTGGAGAAATATATGCAAAAAGAAGATGTCCAAAAAGCAATAAATGATATCCGGCCTGCGCTTCAGTCTGATGGCGGAGATATAGAGCTTGTAAATGTAAGTGATGACGGAATAGTGCAGGTAAAGCTAAAAGGCGCTTGTCACGGCTGTCCAAGAGCCCACATCACACTCAAGCAAGTAATCGAAAAGCACATAAAAAACAAAGTGCCTTCTATAGTTTCTGTAGAAGCTGTGTAAAAAATATTGCTGTTTGCGCCTTATTAGCCGCCGAAGCGAGATAACCAAGCGCAATGGCTAACAAAAAGCCGCTTTGTGCGTGCTTTGCACATAATACCTTTTATTGCTCCGCAGATGGTTTTTTTGTCATTTAAAGAAGAGTTTTTTTCTAAAATTTTGTCTAAAAAGCTCTTTTTTAGACAAAAAAATAGTTTGACTAAATATTTTTTCTGTTTTTACCGTTAATTTATTTAAGGGGAAATTTTTTCACGCAGAGAGGAAAATGGAAGCAAAAAAAGCTTTAACGTCTGAACAAGCAAAATTTAAGAAACTTCTGCTTAGCTTGCCAAAAACAGAAATCCATCTCCACCTCGAAGGGCTTGCAACTGCAAATACAATCTGGAAATTAATCAAAAAAAATAATCTACAGTACAAAAATATAAACAGTAAACAAGATCTGGAAAAGAAGTTCCATGTTACCAGTTTGGATGATTTTCTGGACCTTTTTATAAACATAATCCAGAACAGCCTTGTATGTGAAAGTGATATAGAATATCTAATAGATGATGCCAAAGACTATTTTCTTAAAAATAACATAATATATTCAGAAATTTTCTTTGCTCCTTCCAAGTTTATTCAAACAGGTTTTGATTTTAAGAAAATTGTTAAAATACTTACCGGCGGAGCAGAAAAAATAAAGAAAAACCATAACATAGATATAAAATTTTTAATTGATGTTTCCCGCAGTTTTGGCATTGAAAATGCGATGAAAAATCTTGATCTTGTTCTTGCAAACCCTTCGCCTGCTATAATTGGTATTGGTATTGGCGGTTCAGAAAAAAAAGGTCCTGCCAAGGATTATGCAAAAGTGTTTGAAAAAGCTATTTCAAAAGGACTTCGTGTTGTTGCCCACGCAGGAGAAGATGTTGGCCCTCAGTCTATATGGGATGCAGTAGAACATCTAAAAGCCGAAAGAATTGGTCATGGTATAAGCGCTATTCAAGATGAAAAACTCATGACCTATCTTGCAGAAAAACAGATACCGCTTGAGATATGCCCGACAAGCAATCTTTTTACACGAAAGTATACCAAAACTCTTAAAGAACATCCTGTAAAAATCTTTTTTAGCAGAAATATATATGTAACAATAAATACTGATGATCCTACAATTTTTTCTGTAAACCTTATCGAAGAATATATGAATCTTTTGGTGGAAGGGCTTTTTACAGAAAAAGAAATTATTCAAATCATAAAAAATGGCGTTTATGCAACATTTCTTCCGGAATCCAGGAAAAATGCTATCTGGAAACTGATAGAAGCAAAGCTCCCCAAGTAAAAATATTATATCAACATTTATCTCGCACAAAGGCGCAAAGTTTGTAATGTCTCTTTCGCCTCTGGCTAACCATATTCGTTTTTTCCGCGAAAACAATATAATCAAATCATGATTTGACAAATTACGATTTGATGCATGCAATTTTTCGACATTTTTACTTTGCTACAATTTAACAAAAGTGGTTCCACTTTTGTTAAATTGTGATATATTTAATCCATGAAGCGATTATTCACAGATAAGTTAATAGATTGGAAAAATAATAAAAACAAAATGCCAATGCTGGTGTACGGCGCAAGGCAGGTAGGAAAATCTTTTGGAATTTTTGGATTTGGCAAAGAAAATTATAGTGATGTGGTTTTGTGCAACTTTGAACAAAATGAACCCCTGCAAAAGATTTTTGATAAAGACCTGGATCCAAAAAGAATTATAATGGAAATTGAAACATTATCAGGCAAAACCATTGGCAAAGATTCATCGTTACTATTTTTTGACGAAATACAGGAGTGTCCAAAAGCAATAACTTCTTTAAAATATTTTTGCGAACAAGAACCGGAATACCACATTATTGCTGCCGGCAGTTTGTTAGGTGTTTGTATTAACAGAAAAGAAAGGGAGAAAAAAAGTGAAAATCCTGCTCCTAACGGTATCTCTTTTCCCGTTGGCAAAGTAGAGCAATTATCAGTATATCCCATGAACTTTAAAGAATTCCTGATGGAAATAAACCCAGGCATCATGGGACAAATCGAAGAATGTTTTCTGGAAAACAAACCTCTTGCTGAGCATATTCACAACAAAGCATTGGAATTATACAGAACTTATCTTTTTACTGGAGGGATGCCGAGAGCTGTTTTGGAATATTCAGAAAAGCAAGATTTTGATTTTGTCCGGGCAATTCAACACAATATTTTATCGCTTTATTATTCAGATATGGGTAAATACGCTACACCAAGCGAGCAAATCAAAATTGGAGAAATTTACAATAGTATTCCGGCGCAGTTAGCAAAAGAAAATAAAAAATTTCAATATCGTTTTGTTGGCAGCAAAGCAAGAGCAGCAACCTATGAAATTGGTTTGCACTGGTTAAAAAACTCCGGGCTTGTTATTCAATGTAATAAAGTTCGGCAGGGGAAATATCCTCTTGTGTATTATACAGATGCTCTTTCCTACAAAATTTACATGAATGATGTTGGGCTTTTAAATGCAAAAAGTAATATTTCAAAAAACAGAATTATTAGTGAATTATTAGTTGATGATGAAGCAAAAGGCGCTATGGCAGAAAACTATGTCGCGCAAGAGTTGGTTGCAAATGGTTTGATTCCTTATTATTGGGAAAGCGATGGCAAGGCGGAGGTAGATTTTGTTACTCAAATTGGCGATAACTCTATTCCTGTTGAGGTTAAATCTGCAACAAATACTCAGTCTAAAAGCCTTAATGAATATATCAAAAAGTATTCTCCGGTGTATTCAATAAGAGTATCTGCAAAGAACTTTGGTTTTGAAAATGGGATTAAGTCAGTTCCTCTTTATGCTGTGTGGTGTGTGAAGTAAATTGTTTCACGTGAAACACAATATAAAGCTACGGGCTACGCCTCGCTATCATCCTCGTCTTTGGAAACCTTGGCAATACTTACCAGAAAATCTGGGGGCGTAATATTTACAATCCTCACGCCGCTTGCTGTTTTGCCCTGTATGGAAATCTCTTCGACCTTAATTTTTATAGTTGTTCCCTGAGACGAGCTGCACATAAGCTGATCTTTTTCCCCTACAGAAATAACCCCAATAATTTCCCCTGTTTTTTCTGTAGTTTTGTAAGCAATCTGCCCTCTGGTTCTTGTTCCGTGCGGCTGGAAAAGATTATAGTCGACTCGTTTTCCATAACCTTTTTCTGTAATAATAAGAACCTTATCCTGTTCTGTTATTGAAAGAAGCCCTGTAACCTCGTCTCCGGGTTTTAGTTTTATGCCTGTAACGCCTTTCGAAGCCCTGCCCGATGCGCGAATACTCGCCTCATTATACCTTAGGGCATTCCCGCGCCGGGTCATAAGCATTATATCGCATTCGCCCGAAGTGTGGATTGCATTAACCAGGCTGTCATCCTGCTTAAACTCAATTGCCCTGATTCCTCTTGTTTTTGCATTGGAAAATGCAGATGTTGTCACTTTTTTTACAATTCCGCGCTTTGTTCCCATAAAAATAAAACTCTCGTCAGAAAACTCTTTTAAAGCAACAATTGCGCTTATATCTTCGTTCGGAGAAATAGTGAAAAGAGTTCTAACTAAAGTTCCCCTTGATGATTTCGAAGCTTCGGGAATTTCGTGAACCTTAAGCCAGAAAGCTTTGCCCTCGCTCGTAATAAAAAGCAGATAATCGTGCGTTGATGCTACAAAGAGGTGCTCGATAAAATCCTCATTTTTCAGTTTTGCAGAGGAAATTCCCTTGCCGCCCCTCGCCTGATTTTTGTACGCAGAAACAGGAATTCTTTTCACAAACCCTTTGTTGGAAATAAGAACAACCATATCTTCTTTCTGAATCATATCTTCTACATCAATCTCTTCTGCTTCTTCTGATACAATCTCGGTCTTTCTTTTATCCCCATATTTTTTAGAGATTTCTTCTGTTTCTTGGGAAATAAGAGCCAGGATTTTCTCTTCGCTCGCAAGAAGTTCTTTTAAGTATTTTATAAGCGCAAGCACTTCTTCCAGTTCCTCGATGATCTTCCTTGTTTCCAGAGAGGTAATTTTCTGCAAGCGCATATCAAGAATTGCCTGCGCCTGTATTTCCGAAAGCCCGAAGCTATCCATAAGCCCTTTGCGCGCAGCATCAACATTTTCAGATTCTTTTATTATCCTGATAACTTCGTCGATATTCTCAAGCGCTATTTTTAAACCCTCAAGAATGTGCGCTCTTTCTTCTGCTTTTCTAAGATCGTATTTCGACCTTCTTATTATGACCTCTTTTCTATGGTCTACAAAAATTTCGATCTGCTCTTTAAGTGTTAAAAGTTTAGGCAGGAGGACAGAGGAGTTATCAGCCTTAACAAGAGCAAGATTATTTATATTGAAATTCTGCTGAAGGCTTGTTAGAGAAAAGAGCTGATTCAAAATAACTTTTGTAATTACTCCTCGCCTTAGCTCAATAACGATTCTCATTCCGTCGCGATCAGACTCGTCCCGCAAATCGGAAATCCCGTCGATTTTTTTCTCTTTTACAAGCTCTGCGATTCTGATTATCAGATTAGCTTTATTAACCATGTAAGGAATTTCGGAAATAATTATTCGCTCTTTGCCGGAATCTGTTACTTCCACAGAAAATCTTGACCTTACCGTAACTTTTCCCTTGCCTGTAAGATAGGCCTCCCTGATTCCTTTTTTACCGAGAATAATGCCGCCTGTGGGAAAATCAGGACCTGTTATGTGTTTCATTAATTCTTTTAATTCTACTGATGGGTTGCTGATATAAGCGACAATAGCATTGCACACCTCTGTAAGGTTGTGGGGAGCCATATTTGTCGCCATTCCTACAGCAATACCGCTTATTCCGTTTACAAGAAGGTTGGGCAAAGCTGTTGGCAGAACAAGTGGTTCTTTAAGAGAATCATCGTAATTCGGACCGAAATCTACTGTTTCTTTCTTTATGTCGCGCAGAATCTCGTCGGAGATTTTCTCCATTTTTGCTTCCGTATAACGCATCGCCGCAGGCGGGTCTCCGTCCACAGAGCCGAAGTTCCCCTGCCCCCTTACTAGCGTATAACGCATTGAGAAATCCTGGGCAAGCCTCACAAGAGCATCGTATATTGATTGATCCCCGTGCGGGTGATATTTACCTAAAACATCTCCGACAATCCTGCCGCACTTTTTCAAATCTCTGTCATAATGGAGCCCCATTTCACTCATTGCATAAAGGATTCTGCGGTGTACCGGCTTTAAGCCGTCGCGGGCATCGGGCAGGGCGCGACTTACAATAACACTCATTGCATATGTTAAATATGAGTCTTTGATCTCATCTTCTATTGGTCTTGGTATGGTTCTATCTGCAAATTCTGACAATTCTTTCTCCTATTTTCTGAGTGATATCATATATGATACTATATATGATATCATATGTGATATCACTCTTCTGCTAAGCTATGGAGGGCTTGAGACTGCTCTGCTTACTATGGCCTCTCGGCTAAAATCCGCGCTCGCTCATGTTCGCTTCGCTCTAAATCGCTTGCGCGTCTTTCGCCTGCGGCCAACCATGACTGTCATCCCCTTATGGCTACGTTTCGCATCACAGTCTCAAGCCGCCCGCCGCAATTCCCACATTGTCATCTCATATTTGATGACAAACGAGTATGGATGG
>WQTU01000062.1 GCA_009786125.1 Spirochaetota bacterium | reverse complement strand
TTTTTCATAAAATGTTGAAGGTATCATTTCTACTGATTTTTAAGAAAAGGTATCATTTCTACTGAACGCAAGAGGTATCATAATCGCTGATTTTCAACACTCTATATTTCCCATACCGCTTTGCCGGGCGAAGCACAACAGCCGCAAGCCAATTCATATAATACTAATTAATAGACTTGCGACTGTGCTGCTCGCTAGTCCTCGCGCAAGCGCTGCGGAGACGCTCGCATCCCAGTCTCCAGCCTTCTTTCTTATCTATGGCAGTCGATTTTCTTTGACATCATCAGTATATCAGAGTGATTTTTTGCGCTATAATATCTTAATGATAAAAGAAAAAAGTCTTGTGATATATAAAAACCGGCCTGCGCTGGTTACGGGGTTTGATGGCGAGAAGATCGGCATCAGCGTTTTTGGCGGCGACACTCTTAAGGTGAGAGAAAAGGATATAGAGGTTATTCACCCGGGGCCGTGCGCGCCTGCGAATCTGAAAGAGGAACTGCCGCTAGGTAATGTGCGGGAAGCTTGGGAGCTTTTGGCAGATACTGATGGAAATGAGGCTGCGGGAGTATCGCTGAAAGAACTGGCAGAGCTGGTTTTTGGCGCGTTTACTCCGCGCTCTGCATGGGCTGCATGGGAGCTGCTTAGGGAGGGGCTTTACTTTTGCGGAGAGACGCAGGCTATTCGAGCAAGACCCGGAAAAGCTGTTGAAGAGGATGAGAAAAAGCGGGAGAAAAAAGAGCAGGAAACCGGGGAGAGGGCTGCTTTTCTGGAAAAGCTAGGAAAGCTTCCGGCTTTCACGACCAGCAAGACCGCGGGGAATGGTGCCGCAGCGGATAACGGCGCGGCTGGCGGCGCGTTTTCTGTTTCGCAGACCGACCGTCGATATGTTTTGGATATTGAGGCTCTGGCGCGCGGGCAAAGCGATAAAAGCCGCACTCTTAAAGAGCTTAAGAGAAGCGAAACTCCGGAGGAGGCTCACCGCCTGCTTCTTGCTGCCGGGATCTGGAGTGTCTGGGAAAATCCTTATCCGCCGCGCTTTGGGCTTAGCCGCGATTCTGCGAAAATTGTTTTGTCTGCGCCGCCGGAAGAGGAGCGCCGGGATCTAACTGCTCTTGCTGCTTATGCCATAGACAATTCCTGGAGCAACGACCCGGATGATGCGATTTCGCTGGAAGGTCCGGATGCAGAGAACCGGCATTGCCTTTGGGTTCACGTGGCAGACCCTGCTGCTGCTGTTCTTCCCGGGAGCCCTGCGGATATCGAAGCGCGCGACAGGGGAGCCACTTTGTATCTTCCCGAAGGCGCCTCCCGAATGCTCAGCCCCGAAACTCAGGCTCTTTTTGTTCTTGGCGGCGCCGGGGGCAGCGGGACTTCGCCGGCGCTTTCGTTCAAAATTACTCTTAACCCGGATCTTACTATTGCAGAGACAGAAATAATTCCTTCGCTTATAAATGTTACGCGCCTCTCCTACGCAGAAGCAGATGCGCTTATAACTGGCGCGCGGGAAGGCGGCGGCAACCCTGTTCTTGCGGCGCTGGCAGCCCTTGCGGAGCGAAATCTTAAACGCCGGCTGGAGGCGGGAGCCGTGTCGATTGAGCTGCCGGAGGCACACATAAAGGTCAGCCTTGGCAACACCGGCAATTCTGCTGCCTGCGCGGCTAGTACGGTTGACGCCGGCAGCGTGACTGGCTCGGCTGATGCAACTAACACAACTGGTTCGATTGATGCGGCTGGTGCGGCTAGCGAAGCGGGCAGCGAAAACCGGATTTCTGTTGAGCCGCTTATTGCTTACTCTTCCGCAAGTTTGGTTAAGGAGTGTATGATCTGGGCAGGAGAAGCTGCTGCCCGCTGGGCTGTGCACAAACAGCTTCCCTTTCCGTTCATCAGCCAGGAAGAAGGAGAGCGGCCCGAAAAGCTTCTTGATGGTTTTGCCGGCGCCTGGCAAATGCGGCGCTGCATGAGGGGGCGAAATCTTTCTGCAAAACCGGCAATCCATTGGGGTCTCGGCTTAGCTGCATATACTCAGGTTACAAGCCCCCTGCGGCGCTATACAGATTTGCTCTGCCATCAGCAAATACGGGCTTGCCTGAAAAGCGGCGCCTACCGGGACATGCAGCCTTTCAGCGAGGAAGAAATATTGCTTAGAGTCTCGGCTGCCGAGGCAGCTGCAAGCGCCGCAAGCCGGGCAGAGAGAGCCTCCCGTGCCCATTGGCTGACAGTATACCTGTCCAATTTTGTAGGCAGCGATGCTGAGTGGAGCGGCGTTGTCCTGGATCGCAAAGGCAATAAGGCAACAGTAATAATCCCGGCGCTGGGACTTGAAACACAAGTCAGCTCCCGCGGAAACGAGGAACCCAA
Organism: Spirochaetota bacterium; assembly: GCA_009786125.1. Lineage (GTDB taxonomy): Bacteria > Spirochaetota > Spirochaetia > CADAEX01 > CADAEX01 > WQTU01. The sequence continues at coordinate 9,378 of WQTU01000062.1, read as the reverse complement.
TGACGAAATCAGGCTAAGACTTTTGGCAGTAAAAATACCGGAAGCTGAACCAGTCTTTGCTCCCATCACCCTAACGAATAAGAATTAATAGGAGTATAAGACCCTTTCGAATTTATATTTATTTTCAATAACAGTTTGCATTTTATATTATTGAATAATATATTTAATTCTGGGTCGCCGAAACATAGGCTTTGGGAATTGCTGATTAAGAACCTATAATTTTAAAAATTTAATAGTAGGTTCTTATTTGACTCTAATTAATATCCCTTTGGGGCAGCAATTCCACAATTTTTCCTCGTTTTCCTTTGGAAAACTGCGAAAAAATGATAGTAATGCAATGTAGCCCCGAACAAGTTCGGGATGCTTCGCAATTTATTCTCGATTGAATAAATCAGCGATTTCTTAGGAGGAAAAATTATGTCAGATAATACAAACCCATATCAGACCCCGGTTGCAGACTTAAATGCCTCAAAACCAGCAATTGAAAGCAGCGGATTAACAGAAGCCATGATAAAGTATCTTAGAGAAGCATCTCCCTGGCTTAGATTTATAGGAATTATGTTATATATCGGCGCAGGTATTACAGCTATTGCCGGAATAGGCATTATAATTGCCTTCCCGCTGCTTGCTGTTGCTGCCACAAGCGGTATGGGAGCGGAAACTCTTGCAGCGGGATTCATGGGGGCTGCAATGGGAATAGTTTATCTGCTGCTCGGGATAATTCTTTTTTTCCCCGCGCGCTTTACCTATAACTTTGGCGCAAAAATCCGCAACTATATGCAGAGTCATAATGATCGAGAGCTTGAGCTGGCATTTAAAAACAATAAATCCCTGTGGAAGTTTTGCGGCATTTTATGTATCATATATGTCGCCATTATTCCGGTCGGGATAGTAATTACCGTAATCACTTCTTTTATTGCCAGCGGTTTATTCTGATGGTTTCTTCCAAAGAAAGAGATACATCTCTAAGCGTACAAACGCCCGAGGGCATAGAGTTTATTCTTTTTCCCGCAGGTTTTTTGATTCGCGCTTGCTCATATTTTATTGATTTACTCATTCAGTTTACTTTTATCTTTATAGCAACTTTATTCATCAGCACTCTAATTGCAATGGTTGGAACATGGTTCTGGATGCTTCTTCTCTTTGGAGTAAACTGGTTTTACCATGTTTTTTTCGAAATCTTTTCAAAAGGTCAAAGCCCCGGAAAAAAAATTCTAGGACTGCGGGTAGTAAGAAGCGACGGCTCTCCCATAAACCCAGGAGCTTCTTTTTTGCGCAATTTGCTGCGCTTTGCAGACACATTCCTGTTCCTTTACACAATCGCTTTGCTCTGCATGAGTTTGAGCCGCGGATTCAGAAGGCTGGGCGACTGGATCGCAGACACGCTTGTAGTCTACACCATAAATTCTTCGCCCTTTTCCATGCGCTTTGATATGTCGTGGCTTTCAAAATATGAAACAATAGCTCCGCTGCAGAATTTATCTTACGAAGAAAAACAAACCATACTAATGTTTGCGCGGCGTTATCCGCTCATGAGCAGCGCCCGCGCAGATGAAATAGCGCGAAACTATGCGCGGATTCTCAGAGCCGAAGATTCCGGCAACAGTAATTATTCAGATGCCGAATATCTTCTTGGAATAGCCAGAAAATTAAGCGGGGACAAAACATGACGCAGCAAAACTTTGTCCAGCGCCGCCAGCAGCTCTGGGACAAAATAGAAGAAGTCATAAACGGCGGGCACAAAGAAATAAAAGCCAGGGCAACATGGTTTCCGCAGGCATTCCGGGAGCTAACGCAAGACCTTAACACAGCGCGCGCTCATGCATTTGACCCTGTGCTTATCGAGCGGCTTAACCGCCTTGTTCTCGAAGGAAATCAATTGCTGTACAGTCAGCGCTCATTTTCTTTCAAAAAGTTTTCTGACTTTATTCTTAGAACTTTTCCGTGCGCAATAAGAGCTTCGTGGAAAGGGATTGCGGCAGCTCATCTTATTTTTTACGGAATCGCTTTTTTTACAATAATACTTTGCCTCCGCTTTCCGGATTTTGTCTACGAAATAATACCGGCCACAAAGGTAACGCAGCTAGAGATAATGTACAATCCGGAAAGCAATCATTTTCTTACACCCAGAAATGTAAGCTCCGATGCAGATATGTTTGGTTTTTATATTTACAATAATATATCAATTGCTTTTAGAACTTTTGCAGGCGGTATTTTTGCCGGCATTGGCAGCCTTTTTATACTTTCCTTTAACGCGCTTTTTTTAGGCGCTGCTACTGCCCATATAATTAATGTTGGGTTTTCTCAGACATTTTTTCCATTCGTAATAGGACACGCCAGCTTTGAGCTTTTTGCAATTATTCTTAGCGCTCATGCGGGGCTGCTTCTTGGCTACAGACTTTTTGTAACAAAAGGATTATCTCGCCAGGCATCTTTGCGTATTGCGGGAAAAACAGCTATTCCGCTAATTACCGGCAGCGTTATTTTACTTGTTCTTGCAGCAGCCATCGAAGCATTCTGGTCTTCCAAGCATCAGTTTCCCGATGCAGTTCGTTATGGCGCAGGCATTGCAGGCTGGATTTTCCTGTATCTTTATTTTATCTTCGCCGGCAGGAGAAGCAAAAATGTCTGAACCATTAACAAGTTCTCTCAAGCTGCGGCAAAGAAGCAGCTGGGAGGCAGCGGATTCCGGAGTGCTCTTGTGGAGAAACAATCTTGTTTTTTTCCTTATTCTGATGGTTCTGCCTTTCATTGTAACAGCAATTTTTCTTCGTTTGCTGCCCCTGCCTGTGTGGTGGTCTTATATCATTATCTGGTGGTTAAAGCCCCTTTTTGCAAGACCCGTGCTTCATGTTATTTCTGTGCGTTTTTTTAAGCCGCAGGCAGCTTTTTCCGAAATATCCAAAGGGCTGGGAAAATCTCTGTTTACAGCGCTTGCAGGAGATTTGCTGTGGCGACGCTTTAGCCTGTGGCGGTCGGCCAGGATGCCCATTAGAACTTTGGAACAACTTTCAGGAAAAGCTGCCGAAGCAAGAATAGCAACTCTTGAGACCGGCGGCTTGAATTTTTGCTCTGCACTAACAACAGTAACGACTGCTGTTTTCTTTACTGTTCTTGCAGGAAAATTCCTTTTCGCAGCTATTATTCTTGAACTGTCTCAAACAATGCCTCTTTCTTCGGTTTGGCAATATACAGAAGCAATAGAACTTTTTGCCTATATCATGGTCTGTTTAATTTTGATTATAATAGAACCTCTTTATGTGTGTATGGGTTTTGGCATTTACATTAATAGCAGAATCGAAGTTGAAGGCTGGGATATTCAGTTATTGCTGCAGAATTTTGTAAAGCAGAAAACGCAAAAATCAATGTTCTTTCGCAGCAAGCTCCGTGATGCTGCTGTGCCTTCAGCATCACGCATCATGCTATCCTCGGTTATGGTGATTGGATTATTTCTTTTGTTCGCATCTCTTAACCCAAAGAGTGTTCAGGCAGAGCAGCTTAGGCCGGAAAATGTACCAATAGAAGTTTTGGAACAGGTTCTAAGTTCTCCGGATTTTGGCGGCAAACAGGATGGTTGGGGCATCAGACTCAAAAACCCAAGAGACCCAAAAGAACCTCCGGATATTAATTTTGCCTGGCTGGAAAAAATAAGAGATTTTTTTGGATTTTTTCTTCTCTTGATTCTTGTATTGGTTATTGTATCTGCCATCGTTTATTTAATATTCAGGCTTTATAAATTAAAGATGAATAACGTTCGAGGAAAAGAAAAAAACTGGAAAAGTTCTCTTGCAACTTCGATCGGACAAGCTGCAAATCAAGCGCCGGAAACGCTGCTAGAAGAAGCGCGCTTTTTGCATAATCAGGGAATGATTCGCGATGCCTGGGCAAAATGTTTTATAGCTGCTGTTATTATTTATTCATCACAGGATAATTTGGAATTTCCTGTTGATGCAACAGAGTATGAATGTCTCTTTATAGTCAAAAAAGCCAAAGCCCGCAATGCAGAAGGGTTTGCTTATCTTGTTTTATCCTGGACAAGCCTGGCGTACGGCGGAAACATTCCAACATCTGATATGTTTGAAAAAGCAATAGCGTTTTGCATTTCTCTGAATCAAGACCCAACAGCGGCGGTCTGCACCCGCAGGGGGTGTAATGCGTAAACATGCTATTCTGTTTTTTTTGACAATAACAGCTTTGATAATAACCGCTGCTTTTGTTTATAATTTCTTTGAAATTTATGAAAGAACCACAAATAAAAGACCTTTGCGTCAGGCGCGAACAAATGAATATCTTGCAATGGAGCGGTGGCTGAACCAGACAGGGCACACTGTACGAACTGTTCCCCGCGCCAGTGCCTCCACAATTCTTTCCGCTCCGGAAAAAACAGTAGTAATCTTTGCTTCCCGCTTTAACTGGCAGCCAGATACATACACCATGCTGGAGTCATGGTTAAGTAACGGCGGAAATCTTGTTATTTGTCTGGATATTGAGGACAAGGAATTTGAACCCCCTGGCCTTGCTGATTTTCTTGCAGATCTTGGAATCGTGGTAAATTATAACAAGCCCGATCTTTGGTGGAGAAGCTATACAACCAGCGATGATTTTCCGACTTTCAGCACTCTTATAGATTTCACAATTAATCATGCAAAAAGAAGAACAAATATTACTGCAAACACAGATGCATCAGGGATAATAAGAACAGTACGCCTGCCAATACGAAACGGATCCATAACATTTTCCGGCATTCCTGTTTTTATGAAATCCAAAAATCTGGATAGAGAAAAAAATGCTGTACTTAGCTGGCAGCTTACGGCTCATCAGGATAAAGGAAAAAACGGCGTGCTTTTTGTAAGGGGAGCAAGAATCGAATCCGGATTTTTTGGCAGACTTGCAGAGCGCGGAAATTTCTTTCCGCTTTTTATATCTGTTCTTGTTTTAATAGTTGTCGGGTTGTGGCAGGTTATTCCTGTTTTTGGGCGCCTTGCAGAAGACGCGGAACGCCCGGGGAAATCCATGCAGGAGCGTTTTCTTGCAGAAGCCCGTTTTCTTAAAAAATATCAAAAGCTGGAAAAATATCTGGAAATTTATTATCTTTCTTTAAAACAGCGCTTTAGCCGGCAATACGGAGAAATTATTGACGACGATGCTTTTTTTTCAAGACTGGCTGAAATTTGCAATTTAGATAAGCAAGATATAGCCGAGGCATTGTGTCCGCTGCAGCGTCGGGAACGAAACTTGACAAACCGGGAGTTTATAAAACATATCAATACTATAGAAACCATAATGGAGCGAATATGAACGAAAAACAAACATATACAGTTGAATCAGGCGCAGCTGCGATAGAATCACTCAGAAACGAAATCGCCAAAGCTTTCATCGGGCAGAAAGATCTTGTGGAGCTTATAATGATAACGCTGCTTGCAGGCGGGCACATTCTTGTCGAAGGAGTGCCAGGGCTTGGAAAAACGCTTCTTGTGCGCTCCATTGCGCAGGCACTTGGCGGAGATTCAAAGCGGGTGCAGTTTACCCCGGACCTCATGCCAAGTGATATAACAGGTAACATTATGCTCAACTCTTCCACAGGGGATTTTGTAACAAAAAAGGGGCCTGTGTTTACGCATCTTTTTATTGCTGATGAGATTAACCGCAGTCCGGCAAAAACCCAGGCTGCTCTTTTTGAAGCCATGCAGGAGTTTCAGGTAAGCCTCGACGGAGTTAGCCACTTTCTGCCCAAGCCATTTATGGTTCTGGCAACGCAAAATCCATACGAGCACGAAGGAACATATCCCCTGCCCGATGCGCAAAAAGACCGGTTTCTTATGAAGGTTCTTGCAAATTATCCGGAGAAAGAAGAAGAAAAAGAGATGGTTTCCCGCATATTATCGGGCGGGACAGGTGCAGAGCTTTCTGTCTCCGGGGTATTGCAGGTAATAACTCCGCTTCAATTTGTGGAAATACAAAATCTGGTTTCTTCGCTGCGAGTAGACCCTTCTATTATAGATTACGCTGTGCGGCTTACAGCAGCCACGCGCACAGAGCCCGCGCTCCACGCAGGCGCAGGTCCGCGAGGAAGTCTTGCCCTAATACGCTGCGCGCGCGGCAGGGCGCTTATACATGGCAGGGATTTTGTGCTGCCGGACGACATAAAAGCAATGGCTTTGCCGGTTCTTGCGCATCGGGTAACGTTATCGGCAGAAAGCGAGCTGGAGGGCTTAACAGAAGCGCGCATAATAGAAAACATAATTGCAAAAACAGAAGCGCCGGTGCCTGCGGCATGGACGCCGCGCGCCGATGCAAGCGGCACAGATGCCGCAAGAGAGCGCTTGCCTTGAAGCCTGGAATCTCTCTCTTTACAGGAGCAGTTTTATGGCTTTGCCTTGGAGTAGGCGGATTTTTCTCAACGCCCCTCTCTCTTGTCTGGTTTTTATCCGGGCTTTTGCTTTTGTTTGTTATTATAGCAGATGCTCTTTTTTTGGGACTGATGATCGATACTCTTAAAACAGAACGGAGCATTAACACTTCGTTATCGCTTGGAGAACAGGCGCTGGTGCGTTTAAAAGTAGAGAAAAGCGGGAAAGGCTTTTTAGCAGCAAAAATAAGGCTTTTTGATATTTACCCTTCTTCCATGGCGTGTCAAACCTTTCCTGTTATTCTTGACAGAAAAGGTCTGCAAAACAATGTCCAGCGCAAGCCAGAAGATCATGCGCTTATCTTCGAGTATTTTGTTACACCCATGCAGCGGGGCGAATGGGAATTTCCGGAGCTTCAGCTTCTCTTTAATTCGCCGCTTCATTTCTGGCAACGCAAAGTCATTCATTCCACAAAAACTGCCGGAAGAACTTATCCGGATTTTAAAAAACTTCTTGCATTGGCTGGTCAGGATTTGCGCGAAGTGCTTGAGCGAGTTGGCTTAAAGAATATAAGAAAGCGCGGGCAAGGGCTTGAATTCCAAAGCTTGCGGGAGTATCAGCTTGGCGACCCTGTAAAAGCAATTGACTGGCGCGCCACTGCAAGAAGGCAGAAACCAATAATTCGGGAGTATCAGGAAGAACAGGATCAGCAGGTTCTTTTCTTGCTCGACACCGGCTACAGGCTGCACAGGCAGGAAGGCGAGTATATGCAGTTTGACACTGCGCTCAATGCCGTGCTCCTGCTCTCTTATGTTGCGCTTAAACATGAGGACAGCGTTGCTGTCGGAACATTCGGGAACGAGGAACGTTGGCTGCAACCGCGAAAGGGAATGAGCACTCTCACAGGTCTTATGAACAATCTTTATGATTTATACAGCGCACCAGTGCCTTCATCGCTTTTTTCTGCTCTTGAAAATGCACTTGCCAGGCTTAACAGAAGAACACTTATAATTTTAATAAGTAACTTCAGGGAGGAAGACGGAGAGTCTCTTTCGTGGATCCTGCCGCGCATAAGAAAACGCCATCTGCTGCTAACAGTAAGTTTGCGGGAACAAGAAGCAGAAACACTTAGCACCAGACGGCCTGCGAATATGGAAGAAGCAATGGAGAGCGCAGCAGCGTTTTCTTACCTTTTTGCGCGGCAGCAGTTATACAAGAAGTGGGAGCATTCGGGTTTATTAACCCTTGAGGCTTCGATAAAAGAACTTTCGCCCGCGCTTATCAGCAGCTACCTTTCTGTAAAACGCTCCGGCGCGCTGTAATCCCCTTCGCTGGCGAAAGGGATTTTTAGTAATAACACATGAAAAATGAAAACTGATTCAATTTTGGCTTTTTTGTTTTATACAATATTCGAGGGTCCTTGCCAAAAACACACCACCGCTTAAAAGAGCGTTAAAAAAGCTGTTCGGATTTCGCCCGAACAGCTTTCGTTGTCTCATTAGATTTTGTTACCTGCGGGTTCCGTAACCAATGCGAACCCCTAAATTATTAATTCTTAGATTCCAATCACAAAAAATATTTGTAAATGTTCTTCTATATCTAAAATCTAAAATAAATTCTCCATTACCGGCAGGAATTCCCCATTCCATACCAATAATGGCGGCAAGTGATACAATGTTATGTGCTTCATCACTAAATGTTTCAGTCCCCCAGCGGGCAGTTTCCTGCCTGTAATTTAAATCTCCTAAAACTAGCATTACTGCCGGACCAAAGTAAAAAGAAAACCTGGTATGCCCTGTTGTGCTAAATTTTGCAAGAACAGGTATTTCAAACATTCTTATCGTAGTTGTAATGGTCGCGTCAGTAAATTCCCAAAACCCCCCCCACGGATCCCACGTCCAGAAGCTTAGAACAGCGGAATATTTAGTTCTCCAATACAAGAAATTAAGCTCGGGCTGTATGGAAAAAATATTTGTTGCTGCAATATTAAGGTATGCTCCTAACTCAAATCCTGCTGCAAATTTACTGGAAGCATCGTAATACCTCCAGTCGCCTCCACCCAGCCAGCTGTGGTTAAGTCCGGCAGTAAATCCTCCTGTAACTCGACGACCGCCTTCTTCAATAGGTTGCCCTTCAACACGCTCACGGCGCTCTCTTTCCTGTCGTTCCCTGCCCACAAAGTTAAGGGACGGCGGAGGACCTGCTGCAAATTCCAGAATAATGCTTGGTCCGGCTCTGCTAACCCTGCGGCCTCTTATATATATGTGTGTTTGTCTTAATGTCAGAATTAAACCTGTGCCTGTTTCTTCAAAAGTAGTAGTACCAGACAAAAGATTAGCTCCATCATGTGTTGCATGCCATGTATGACTTGCAAAGGTAAAATTTAAACTGCCAAGCACAGGAATTGGAATAGCAGGCATTTGATTTAATGCTGCTTGCAGCAATGGATCTAAACCCGGACCCGGGTCACCGGGTTCTGCTATAGTTGCAGGTACAGCTCTTTGTTGGGCAGCAGTTGCAGGTTGCCAGGCTGGAGCAACGTTAAAGATATCCACTCTGCCATCTTCATATCTGATGGAAAGTACATTGGCTACCGGAAGCACAATTATAGGTCCTGTTAAATGGTCAAATCGCCTATACCTAATTTCTGTAGGAGATATTTCTATAACTCTTGCTTCAATAATGCTTCCATCTCTCAAAATGATTAGGTCTCTGGCGCTTACCGAAAACAATCCTCCTATAAACAAAAATACTGCTATAAAAATATAGCTCTTTTTCATAAACTTACCTCTTTCTTTTTTATTTTGATAACCGGTATTTCTGCTTGTGCAGAGCTCACGCGGTTTTTGGAGAAAATGCGATAATGTGTATTTTTTTGAAAATATTTGTTGTTAATTAGTTGACACGGAAAAGCGCGGCTACATAATTCGCTGTGCCGCTGTGCCGCTGTGCCGCTGTGCCGCTGTGCCGCTGTGCCGCTGTGCCGCTGTGCCGCTGTGCCGCTGTGCCGCTGTGCCGCTGTGCCGCT
>WQTU01000061.1 GCA_009786125.1 Spirochaetota bacterium | reverse complement strand
AAAAGATCATTAAGATTTTTATTTTGTGAGCAGTAATTTTCTGTTATAATGCTAGTTTAATAAAAAGCAAAGTCGTGCAACAGGCACGTTTGTTAGGCGAAATGAAACCTACCTGGTTGAGGATGTGTATTATCTTATCTTATCTTATCTTATCTTATCTTATCTTCCACTGAGCCTACGCGATACAACTCGTGGTCTATGTAAAGCAGCACGAAACTCGTCTATTACGTAATTTTTTTCCTCCGCTTGAACTAAAAGATGTTTATCTCCATTAGCAGAGGCTGTGTAAAAACCATCAGGTGTTATTACAACCCACTCATCGTCAGGGAATGAGATGAATTGAGCAATCTCCTGACCTGTACGCATATTCCAAAGCCTCATTGTACTATCTCCTGAGTTTGACAGTATGTGCCTTCCGCATGGACTGAAGGTTACCTTACCAACCCATCTTGAATGTCCGTAAAAAGTTTTTAGCCCCTCGCCTGTCTCTATGCTCCAGAGTGTAAACCCTTCCCCTGCTCCCATTGAGCCTGTAATTGCCTGTTTGCCATTTGGGGTAAATGTTATGAAGGGTACATTACGATGATCAGGGCGGAAACGTTTAATTTTCTGGCCGATTCCTGTGTCCCAAAGAAAAATGTAACCACTTGTACTTGAAAGTGCCTGCATTCCGTTTGGGCTAAATGCCACTGAAAAAGTATTCCAGAAAGGTGAACGCTCATGAGGCTGTTTTAAGCGACTAATTTCATTACCTGTTTCTATGTCCCAGAGTCTTAGAGAACCATCCATTGAACTAATTAAAACCTGATTCCCATCATAGCTGAATGCTGCTGATGTAATTGTATCATAATAAATACAGAAACTTCTAATTTCACTACCTGATTCCATGTCCCAAATTTTGGCTGTTCCATCAGTATAACCTAAAAATATTTGCCCCCCGCAGGGGCTTAACGCTGTGGAAGAAACTAAAGAAGAATGTCCATAGAAACTTCTCAACTCCTCTCCTGTCATGGTATTCCAAACTCTAATTTTCCCATCCCATGTACCTGCTGAAAACACCTGTCTCCTATTGGGACTGAAAGCCACAAAAGAAACACCTCCAGAATGTCCGTAAAAGCTTTTTATCTTTTGCCCTGCTCTTATGTCCCAAAGATGGATTGTTCCATCCCTTGAACCTGAAATCACCTGCCTGCCATTAGGGCTAAACCCCATACTTTGAATAATGCTGACATTCTCCATTTGCGGAATCACCGTCACATCAGGAGTATCTATACCGCGTATCTTAATTCCAGCACACCCGCCAAAACAAGCAAATATCAAAATGCAGTAAAATGAGATAAGCATTTTCTTAACTTTTTTAATCATAAAATATCCTTTTCTGATAATTAAGTAACCCCATTTTCCATCTATTTTGCTACTAAATCTAACAGATGTATTTTGCAATGTCAAGTTTGTAATTACATCGCCATGGATGTGGTACATACATTACCATAGCAGTCAGCTTTATTTCGCTTAACATATTCAGGCAGTTGCCGTTGCCTGGCGCTAATAGAGCGGCTGGTAATGTGGCGGAGTGTAGGCGTGGGAACAAAAAAGCACAGCGACTGACTGACTTAGCCAAAACGGAGCCCAAGAGGCTTGTCCTGAAAGTGTGCAACAGCCCTCTCTAAGATTCCATAGTTTTTGATGGCAGGTCATGATAGAATTTTCCCATGAGTAAAGGCAACGAAGCGGCAAAATCACCTATAAATCCTACAGCCAAAATCAACCGGACCTAATACAGCCAAGCGCGGACGAACTGATACCAGAAAACCATCTTGCTAGATTAGTCAATGAAACGATAGATTAAATGGAACTCCAGCGATAAAAACAAAAAAGCCGGCAAAAAAATATGTCTCAATCAACCCCAGGGTACACTGCGGCATGGATGTCGCGCCTGGCGCAGTGACTAGGAGGGAGTGCTTTGCGGTTGCTTTGCGCGTATTTTTCATTTAATATCTTTTACTGATAGCCTCTTGGCTTAAATCCGCGCTTGCTCATGCTCATTTCGTTGCGACGTGAAAGCCGAGAGACTATCAGCAAAAATGGTTGCTGCATAAAGAATTCCTAACCCATCAGTACATCAGAACAAAAAAATAGTGTTCAAAAACCGAACAACTTATCATTTTTTTCCCAAAAAAATAAAAAAAGAGTTGTCATACTTGCCACACAAGATATAGAGTGCTAATATAATATTCGCGCCAAAAAACACTATATAAAGTAGTTTTTTGAGCCGATAGAGGAATAAAGAAATGCTGTGTCCTTATTGCGGTACCCTTGAAGACAAGGTAATTGAAACAAGGCAGAATACCTCGGGAACAGCCATAAGAAGAAGGCGGGAGTGCTTAAGCTGTAAGTATCGCTTTACTTCTTACGAACAAATAGAAGAAAAAAAGCTTATGGTTATTAAAAAGGATGGGAGCAGAGAGCCTTTTGATATAGCCAAGATAACAAGAGGGCTTGAAAAGTCTCTTGAAAAAAGACCTGTTTCAACAGAAACAACAGAGGATATGCTTCAGGCAATAGAAGATGAGGCATATATGATAGGGAAAAACAGCAGAGAAATTACAGCTGGCGAAGTGGGAGACCTTGTTTTAAAGCATCTTTTTAATGTTGACAAGGTTGCTTATGTAAGATTTGCTTCTGTTTACAGAATGTTTAACAATGTGAATGAGTTCATAAGTGAAATAGAAAATTTCACGGTGAAACAAGGAAAGAAAAAAGAAAAATGAGCGGAGGATTTGTTTGAGTACCATGAGGATTGGCGGATGGAAGGAAATTCTGGATATAAAAGAAGAAAGTTCTGCTACGGTCATTCGTCAAATTGCAAAAAGAGACGGCAAAATCGAAAAATACGACCGCTGGAGAATTGCAAGCGCAATAGGCAGGGCAATATCTTCTGTGCGGGGCGAGGAAGACAAAAAGCTTACGGAAAAGCTTACGGATAGTACAGAAAGAAAAATTAAAGAAATGATGGCTAAAAGGCACATAAACTCTATTCCTGCTGTTGAGGAGATTCAGGATATTGTAGAGACAGTGCTTATAGAAGCAAATGAGCCGGCAATAGCTAAGGCATATATCATATATAGAGTAAAGCACGAGGCTATGCGCGATGCCAAAAAGCTAATGATCGACATTAACAACACAATGGATGGCTACCTTTCGCAGTCTGACTGGCGTGTAAACGAAAATGCAAATGTGAATTTTTCTTTGGGAGGGCTTATACTCCACAATTCAGGCGCAATTACAGCAAACTATTGGCTTAAAAACATTTATCCCGAAGATGTGGCAACAGCACACAAAGAAGCAGATTTTCACCTTCACGATCTTTCCATGTTTTCGGGATATTGTGCGGGCTGGTCGATCAGGCAGCTTATACAGGAGGGGCTTGGCGGTGTGCCGGATAAAATAACATCCAAGCCTTCGAAGCATCTTTCTACGCTTATACAGCAAATTGTCAATTTTTTGGGCATAATGCAAAATGAATGGGCTGGTGCGCAGGCTTTGTCGAGTTTTGACACATACCTTGCTCCTTTTGTAAAAATAGACAATCTTACGGAAGAACAGGTTAAGCAGTGTTTGCAAAGCTTTATATTTGGGGTAAATACTCCTTCGAGATGGGGAAGCCAAGCGCCTTTTACGAATATAACGCTTGACTGGATAGTGCCCGAAGATCTTAAGGAGCTAAAAGCAATTGTTGGCGGCAATGAGTTGGACTTTACCTACGGCGACTGTCAAAAAGAGATGGATATTATAAACAAATGTTTTATCCAGCTTATGCTTAGCGGCGATGCAAATGGCAGGGGCTTTCAGTATCCTATTCCAACATATAATATTACAAAAAGCTTTGACTGGGGCAGTGAAAACGCAAAGCTCCTTTTTGAAATGACAGCAAAATACGGCACTCCATACTTCCAGAACTTTATAAACAGCGATCTTAACCCCAGTGATGTAAGGTCAATGTGCTGCAGGCTGCAACTCGATAAAAGGGAATTAAGAAAACGCGGGGGCGGGCTTTTTGGGTCCGATGAATTTACAGGTTCGATTGGGGTTGTAACAATAAATATGCCGCGAATAGGGTATCTTTCGAGTTCAAAGACTGATTTTTTCAAGCGGCTTGAAAATTTAATGGAAATTGCAGCAAAGTCTCTAAAAATCAAGAGAAAGGTTATAAACCATCTTCTTCAAACCGGGCTTTTTCCATATACAAGAAGGTATCTTAAACATCTTGATAACCATTTTTCAACAATTGGAATAACAGGAATGAACGAGTGTCTTCTTAACTTTATGAACAAAGATATAACTGCGCCGGAAGCAAAAGAGTTTGCAGTTGAAATTCTTGATTTTATGCGAAATAAACTTGCAGAGCTTCAAGAAAAAACAGGGGATCTTTTCAATCTCGAAGCAACGCCTGCGGAAAGTACAAGCTACAGGCTTGCAAGGCATGATAAGGACAGGTACCCGGATATAATTACATCCGGAGACAAGGATCCCTATTACACAAACTCTACATGGCTTCCTGTGAATTTTACAGAAGATATTTTTGAAGCGCTTGACCATCAGGATGTGCTTCAGGCAAAATATACAGGGGGAACGGTTTTTCATGCGTTTATTGGCGAGGCGCTTGATGACTGGAAGGCGTGCAGAGAGCTTGTAAAAGCAATTGCATCCAATTACAGGCTGCCCTACTTTACGGTATCGCCGACATTTTCGGTTTGTCAGGTTCATGGTTATTTAGCAGGAGAGTATTTTAATTGCCCTAAGTGCAGGGAAGAAGAAAAGGAAAAAATAAAACAGGAAATTATAAAACTTAGAGAAAAAAAAGAGGAAACTCGAATACAAACTATTAGCAATATGGGAGGAAACTAATAATGGACAAGGTTAAAGAAATTGAAGAAGAGATATGTCTTCTTGAAAGAGAACTGTCAGAAACAAAGGGAAGGGAAACAGAGGTTTACACAAGGATTGTAGGTTACTACAGGGCTGTAAAAAACTGGAATAAGGGAAAAAGGGAAGAGTATAATCACAGGATTTGCTTTTCAAGCCTGCAGGCAGGTATTGGGGCTGGCGTTAGGGGAGATGTCATGGAAGAAAAGTCTGCGGAAGCTGTTGGAGATGCGAACGCGGTCAGATATGCGAATACGGTTGTTATTCCATTTGAACAAAAAAAGATGGATGACCTTGCAACCTATTCTTATTTCTACAAAAAAGCGTGCCCCAACTGCCCTGCTGTAAAAAAATGTCTTGATAAGCTTGAAATCCGCGGGGAAACTATTGATGTTGATACTCCAGAAGGTATATCTATTGCAGCAGCAAAAGGCGTACTTTCTGTTCCAACCGTAATTTTTTCCAATACTCAGGGAAAAGAAGTTTACAGGACAAGGAATGCAAATGATTTGAAAGGTTTAATACCACTTAATATGGTTTGTGCTGTTTAGCGACGCAGTTGCCGCATTCTGCGCCCCCTAGGCGGTTCTTTTGCGCGGCAACCGCCTAGAGGGCGCAGAAATACTTTTCACAGCCGTAGTTGCGTGCGACTGCGGCTGTATATTTTTAAGCCCGCACCAAGCGGGGTAAATGCGATTTAATTAACAATGCAAATTACAAAAGCTGCTTTTCTTAAAACAACGCTACTAGATTACCCTGAAAAACTTGCATGCACAATTTTTCTGCCAGGGTGTAATTTACGCTGCCCATTCTGCCACAATAAAAGTCTTGTTCTTGGAGAAGAAGAAAACCTGTTTCCAATCGAAGAAATAATTCAATATATACATAAAAGAAAAAATATTTTGCAGGGGGTATGTATAAGCGGCGGAGAGCCTCTTATTTATGACAATCTCCCGGATCTGGCAAGAGAAATACGAAGCGCCGGGGTTAAAAGCATAAAAATAGATACAAATGGAATTCTTACAGAAAAACTTTTTGATGCAAATCCCGATTACATTGCAATGGATATAAAAACAGTTCCGGAAAAATATAGTAAACTTCTGGGTGATGCTCCAAATAATCCGGACATTGCAGCCAGAATAACCAGTTCAATAGAAAAAATTATGACAAGCAGCATAACGTATGAATTCAGAACAACTCTGGTGCCGGGAATTATAGAGCACAAAGATATGGAAAAAATTGCCTATTTGATAAAGGGATGCGCAAAATATACTCTAAATAAATTCTCGGCAAATAACACTCTGGATAAAAACTATTCCAAAATAACCCCGTACTCAGAAGAAGAGTATGAAACTTTTCTTGAAATACTCAGGCAGTTTAAAATTCCTGCTTTTTTTAGAGGAGTTTAATTCCCGCATAGGGCTTTAATTCCAGGAGATTTCCGGAGGTTTCCTAGAGACCCTTAAGGTTTCCAAGCAGCTTTATCACATAGAGATCAATATACGCCCTAAAAGCATCTTTGTTTTTAATATTAGCATTGGACACTTGCTTCATAATATCATCTCTCAGCGTAGTTATCCTGCCTTCGTTCAGAGTCTTATAGCGAATAATTACTCGCTTTCTGCTTCGGAGAAAACCTCTTATCAAAGAATTAATATCCTCTGTAAGATTTTTTCTTGCTTTTTTGTCAACCATATAATTCCATTTTTCTATAAGCTCCTCAAGAGCATGGTTCATCTCTTTTCCTGAAAGATATATTTCCCTAAGCCTGCTTATAGAACCCAAAAGGTCTTGCGGCGCAGCAGCTTTTTCGGGACTTGTCTGCCTGGAAGTTTCATCTCTGGCTGAAGAGGAACCAAGCTCCTGAAAAACCTCTTCGACAGCGCCGCCTGTTTTTTGGCTCTCGGCAACCTCATCTTCCTCTTTGTTTTTTCTGCCAAGCAATAGCATAAAAAAATCTATAAATCTGCCAAAAAAAGGAATACTGTAGCGCATGGGAAGAGATGCCATTGTCTCTTTAAGAAGCTCTTCTCTGTCCATATTAAGCAATTTATTAATAGATTTAAATTTTCCAGGTTCTGAAAAACAAGCATCCACAGATGTTTTTATATTTTTATTTTTATCAAAAAGCCTGTTTGCCAGATATATAAGACTTGGGTTTAAAAGAGCATTAAGAAGTTTATAATCATTTTTGATAACTGTGTTAATCGATTCAAGAAAAACTTTTTCGTCCTGCATCTCTTTATTTGTTTTAAATTTTCTTAAAATCTGACCCCATTCTTTAGAATATTGTTTCTTTATTTCTTTACCGCTATCCACAAGTATTTTAAGAAAGACTTGCGGCAGCATTTCGCGGTCAATATAATAATCTTTTTTTGGTTCTGCTGATATTTTTACGACTGAAGGAAGGTCTTCATCATCTTTTCGTGTTGTTGCTTTGTTAATAAAATCTGATACAAATTCAGGCGAATACTTCTTGCTGTAGGGAGTGCCTATGGTATCTTTCATCTCAAATATTTCTGCGGTACTATAGATGTATGGCGCTTTTTTAACTTGGGATGCAAGGCTTTTAAAATCAGATATTCTCTGACTCTCTTTTTGCTGAACAGACCTTCCGTAAGTTATAAAAGCCCTTAAAAGCGCCATTGCTTGATAAATAGTTATATCAGAAATTGATTTTTCTTTTTTCGCGCCTAAATCTTTTATAACTTTATTGCACAAATAGGCAAAAAACTTAAAGGAAAAATCTGCCGGTTTTCTAATATGATCCTTAAAATTTGGCGGACCATTCAGCATTGAGCTCATCATGGTTTCTACAGCGCTCTCACTTTCTTCAAATGCTTTTCTGAGATATCTTCCAATATATACAAAGTTATTCTGATTTTGCACATAAAGATGTATTTTTTTCAAAACAACATCGAAAAGCACTGTATTTACTATTTCCGGGGGAATTACAATACTATTAACTCCATCTCCAAATGTAATTACCAGAATTTTTCCTTTTTCATTATTAGTAAGCTCCGGCGCATCTATAAAATTCTGCTGCGCATTTAAGTAAACAAGCCAGCTATCGTTAATTTTAAAATTGAAGGCTCTTGTGTCCGGAAAAGAATATTCCGGTCTTTCTTCTATTATCTTATAATGCTTCATTACAAGTTGCCTGTAATATTTATGAACCTGAAATGAAAGTATAGAGGCGCCTTCATAGGTTATGGTACAGGCTTCTTCTGTTTCCATTCGTTTAAGAATTGGAATTGCTGCATTCTTAAATTCTTCGGCATTTTTTACTCCAGTAAACTGCTCTCTGTTTGATTCAAAGTAGGTAGCAAGCTGATCAGTAAAAAATGTGAAGTTTATTACAGGATTATCTCGTTTTATTACAAGAACTTTTATTATTTTTTCAATTATTTCATACATAGCTTTTACACTCTAATATGTTTTTAGTTTATCCGCTATTTTTTTTATTACCCAATCAGGAGTAGATGCCCCTGCTGTAATTCCTATAATAGAAAACTTTTTTACCTCTTCGGGTATTTCGTTTTCATCCTCTATGTGCCATACTTTTTTCCCAAGCTTTAGCGCTGTCTCATACAATCTTAGTGTATTTGCGCTGTTTTTCCCACCTATTACTATAATTGCATCGACTTTGTCTGCCATGTCAATAAGCGCTTTTTGTCTTTCGCCTGTAGCAGGGCATATTGAATCCGCAACTTCGATTCCGGGAAATCTTGCGCATAATATAGAACTTATGGAATCATATTCTCCCTTGCCAAAAGTCGTCTGGCTTATAAGCAGCGCCGGTAATTTTACTGAAACTTTTTCCGCTTCTGCCCTGCTGTCAATAATAGAAACATTTGCTGCATAACCTGCAACTCCATGCACTTCTCCGTGATCTTTATCTCCAACAATTATTACAGACATACCCTTTTCAGATGCTTTTCTAACTTTTTTCTGCGAATTAAGAACCCTGGGGCACGTTGCGTCTATAAGTTCAACAGCTTTTTCTTCAAGTTTTCTGCGAATATCAGGATGTATCCCATGTGCGCGTATGATAACAACTCCAACAGCATCTTCGGGATTATCGATTATACCAACTCCTTTTTTGGCAAGATAATCAAGCACAAGATTGTTGTGTATAAGAGGACCAAATGTGGATATTTTTTCTTTTTTCTCCCTCTCAATTAAATTATAAACAGCTTCGGTTGCTCTTTTTACACCCATGCAAAACCCAAGATGTTCTGCCAGTAAAATATTCATATTATATCCTGTTAAAAAGTATGCTGCGTATCCTTTTTTCGCTTCCTCACTCGCTCATGCCTTGCTCCGCGAACCCTTGCTCGTCAGCGAAGCAAACTAAGCGTAAGCCCATGCCCTATGGGAATTATGGTCGAATAGAGCCTTTTATCTGCAAATACAATTTTATTATATTGATCCATATATTTCCCAAGCCCTTTTCGCACCTCAGAGTTTGTATAAAAAAGAGTATCATCGGCAATTATCACGCCCCCGGGTTTCACTAAAGTAATAACTTTTTCATAAAGCAATGGATAAAGGTATTTACCGCAGTCTTGAAAAATCATGTCGAACTGTAACTTACCCTCTTTGCAGATATCTTCTATTATATCTTCGGCATTACCGGAGAGCATTGTAATAACATTATCAAGCCCTGCATCTGAAATATTTTTCGCTGCCTCGAATTTGGTTATGGGATCGTTGTCTATTGTTGTGAGTTTCCCGTTTTGGGTTTTTAGCGCCTCGCCTATCCAAATAGCAGAGTTCCCGATTCCTGTACCAAGCTCAAGTACGTTTGCCGCATTAGTTAGCCTTACGATGAAAGCGAGGAACTTCCCTGTTTCCGGCTCAACGCATGGCTGGATATCCTTTCTGCCGAGAGCATTGCTGTTGATTCTGTCGATGATATTGTTTTCCGGAATTATAAAGCTTCTTAGATAATCAAGCTGATCCATTAGAAAAGAATACGCGGAATATAGTAGCTTATTCAAGGCTGCAGCCTGCTTAGAGAGTTTGGTTGTATTATACTTTTGTTATTCCCAATATAAATAATATATTTTTTTCTACTTCTTCGATTATTGCCCTATTTAGCTTTGAAATTTTTTCAATTAACCTTTTCCGATCTATTACCTTAATTTGCGATATTACTATCACAGAGTCTTTACTTAACTTTGACTCATCTTTATAAATTAAAATATTTCCAGGCGCGTCAGCATATAAACTATTTGTGGTTAATGGAACTACGATAGTTGTGTTTATCTTGCTACTATTAAAAAAATCGTTTTGTATGATTAATACCGGACGCTTATAAGCGGGCTCGCTGCCGTATGGCATTCCCAAATCAACCCACCATAATTCACCACGTGTCATTTTTTGTTAGTTCCCTTAATGATTCAATTCCTATATTCATATCCATTGTAAATTCATCCGCATTTATTTTTTCATAAACTTCATTTAATTTTTGAGTTACCATTTCCCCATTATGCTTGGAAATATATTCTTCTAATGCTCTTGCAAATAATTGGCTGCGGGAAATACCCATATGATTAGCAGTTTGTTCCGCTTTTTGAAACAAGGTATCTGAGAGAGATATTGCTGTTTTCATATTATATAGTATAACATAGGTATAATTTTTTGACAAATGGATATTTTGAAAAAAAGGCTGCCTAAGAGACTACTCCCCAAGCAGCGCTTTGTTTGATAAAACTGATAAAAGAGAACCCACTGTTATCAGCGCAGATAAAACCGCGTTCGGTAACTGTACAAAATACCACACACAAAGGACAAAGCCCTTTGTGGAACCCGAGTCGCCGAATAAGCGGCGCAGGTTTGTTAGGCGAAGTAAAATCTTCTCTGCAGAATGGTTTTGCTCTTAAATGGCTATAAAGCGAACAAAACAAAAAACTAACAGCTATTTATTTGTATTACCTGTCGCCTGGTGAGCCTACATACTGTATAGCAATGCCAGTTGCTACAAACACAGTTCTAGTAATTGGACCCACTTGCCGTCTTACGTCTTCAATATTAAAAAAACATCTTTAATCATATTTTATTGAATATATCTGCATACAGTTTATTATCGCATTATATTTCAGCACACAGTTTATTGTCAAGAACCCGCATTGCCTCATGAAAAATGTTACCCAAAAGAGTAAATGCCTCATTTAGAAAATGTTACCCAAATTAAAATAAGGATGCCTGAAGGAGGGCATCCGAATG
>WQTU01000060.1 GCA_009786125.1 Spirochaetota bacterium | reverse complement strand
TTCTAAGAAGCCTGGATTATCTCTTTGAGACTGTCTCCACCAAATTGCTATCCGACCGTCATTATTCTCCGGCAGAGCGCGTTTATTTTGGTCTGTTATAGGGATTCCCGGAATCCTGTCATCGCCTATAATATCTTTTCCAAAAGCATCAATAGTTATTAATCTTACAGGATGCGTGTTTACTTCTTGGAATCTGAAAGGCGAATCAGGCAGTAAGGAAGGGTCATTATTTCCAGGAATACCAAGACCCGGAAAAACCTGAATCCAAACATCCTGCATCCTTACCCAAATTTCTTCAATAGAAGTTATACGTCTTGCAAACTTAAATTCAAACCAGTTATTAAACTCATAATTCGTATCAGATATAAACCAGTTATATATTTTATTTCTATCAATCGCAGTACCTGGGACACCCCGGCAATACCCATAAGCATCCTGAATTACTTTACCAATTTGATTTTCATCTATATCCGGATATTGTTCTCTGGTATAAAAAGTATTAGGAGCTTTAAAGGTTAATTTACTTCGTTTGTCCATTACGGAAAAATTAACATCTGTTAAACCAATTTGATAGCGCTCAATAAAAAACTGTCTTATTACTTCTATCTTTTGATCTTTAGTGTAATTCAGTAACGTTATATTGTTTCCGAAAAGTGTAAATAACTCGTCTAACATTCCGGAGCTGTTATCAATAACAATATTTCCGCTTGCAAAACTCATTCTTTGGTATGTTAAATTGTCAGAAGAATCTTCAATATCGGGAATATCCAATAATAAAGGGTATGTTTTTAAGGCTCCTATTTGAATAGGCTGTCCGTATGAAAAGCCTATTAGCTCGCCTGTACTAAAAAATAAAAATCCAAAAGGCGGATTATGATTTTCAAAATGAATAAATAATCTGGTTGGATCTTCGGGGTCTATCATCCATGCGGCCGGAGTTTTTCTTAACCGACTATAATCGTGAACCCTTAAGTATTCTACAAAATCGATTATAACTGTATCTAATACAGCGGAATTTCGATTATAAGTAGTATCGTTTTCTGCCATAAACAAAAGGTTTTGCTCATAGCTTTCAAGCCATAATTTTACCCGCCATATAGGAGTTTCGTAGATAGTGAACATTGTTTGTTTTTGACCTACTGCTGAAACATATACTACAGGCGTCGACACTTAATTTATTCCTTTATAAATATCTGTATGTTCTTTAATAAACTTTTCTAAATCTAATTTTATTTTGTTGTATCGAGTTACATATATTTCATACATTCTTAATTCTTCTCCATATTCTTTTACTAATTTTTCATGTGGCCATCCAAGTTTTATCGCTTTTGCCGCAATCCAATCGCTTTGTGCAATTCGTTTTCGTACTCGCTCTAACTCAGCACTAAATACAGGTTCGTAATCCAAAAACCATTCTTTTTTTAACTCATTCCATTTATAAGTAATAAAATAATTTCTTTCTTCAGGAGGGTCACCAATAAATGATATCGGATTAGGCTGTTCAGGTATATGAAATAATTCTCCTGTTACTGGGTCATAAATATCACCATCAACAATTTCAGGTCGGTTTGTAATATCTAATAAAATAATTTCAATCCCATTTTGTGATGGCGGATAAACAGGAATTTTTTCTTTTTCAAATATATTTTGTACTCTATTGTCATAAATTAGTGCTATACGCATTATTTTATCTCCTTTGCCATATTACCATGTAATAATTACCCTGCCAGGTGCGCCAATTACACCGTTTGCACCAGTAAAATAGTTATTACTTGAACCTGTATTTGTAGTAACTGCTCCGCCGCCACCTGGTCCGCCTATTCCAAATATTCCTGTACCCACAGGAAGTGCTGCTGGCGCATTTCCATTACCTTGATTGCCTCTGCCAGCACCACCACTAAATGTAGTTGTAGTTGTACGAACAGGAATCCAAAAACTAACATTTATTATGTCACTTGCTTCTATTAACCTTGAGCCTCCTAATGTTCTAGATGCTGGATTAAAAGAAGGATTCTGATACGTATTAACCCGTTGATAATTTGCGCCATTTGCTCCATTTGCTCCACCTATAACAGTGACTAAATTACTTATAACTGTATTTCTATCTCCTGTAGGTATTCCAATTTGTATCGCTATTTGTTCGCCAGGAGTTGCGGGATATGCTTGATTTATAATAAAAGAACCATTTGCTCCAGCAGCACCCCCATTCCCAAAAGTAATATTGAAAACTGTGTTTCTATTTGAATTACCTCCACGACCGCCTGTACCACCTGCTGCTATTGCAGATACAAATATCTGCGTAACACCTTCTGGAACAACAAATACCCCATCGCTTTCAAAAGTTTGTCGTCTATTAAATACTGTCTGAAATGAATCTTGGTCATTTACATTTAAAGTCGGTCTGTTGTTATTATCCAGCCTTATAAGATTATATTCTGCGGCACCAATTCGTCTTATAAGAGCAATACATCGGCTGGCGCCATTAAATAATCCGCCTTTAGCTATACTCATAACCGGAACTGCCGGCGACATATTAAATAACAAAACACCATTTTCTTGGGGCTCTGCGTAAATATAGCTAAGTGCATTTAATGGCAAGGCGCTAAAACCAGTAATTAGTTCATCTTCGTCTACTTGATAAAAAGAGCCATTCACTTCAAGCCTTGAACCTTTAACTACTCTTGGCGGATTCTCCCCATCACTTTGCGTTATTTCAATAAGATTTAACCCGCCTGTAGTCGTCGTTAATTTGTAAAGTAACTTCTGCCAATCTTCTGTTTGCGGGTTATAATCTAAAGGTTCGCTTATTAGTTTTGCCATTTTATTTTGCCTCCAACCAACTACAAGCAACATTCCAATAAAAATTATTTTCTGCTCTTTTTTGAGCCTCTCCATAATCTTCAACTGTTGCGAAAAACGGCTCAAACTCTTCATGCGCTTCCGGATACGGATCTATTACATGAGGGATAACTGTTTGAACGCCGTTAATGTAATCATCAAATATTGTTTTTTCTTCGTTTTTTATTCTGGCAAACTCCGCCGCAAAAGATTTTAATGTCTCTGCCGGAATGCCCCGCACCTGTCCTGTAAAGGTTCTTCCAGATTCATTTCTTAGATTAAGAGCTTTTGTGGGCAATACCACGAAGCGGGGCAATATCCATTCTTTTCCGACAAACAAATACCCTATTGAAATATCTTCATCACCTCTAAGCGTCAATTCAAACTTATTTATTTTTTGTTTTTCCGTATAAATAATATTTATGTATTCAGTCAAAGCTATTTCTTTATCTAATATAATTCCATTTCTGCTACATAGTTTTAACTTGCCAGACAAAGCATTAGTATTCCCTAAAATAACAGTATCCATTTCTATAATTGAATCCCATTCGCCAATCAGCGTTATTTCATTGGATTTAAAATCTACTTGATATGAGATATATTTACTATATAAGTCTTTAGTGTTTGACCAGGATGCTATTTGAGGACTTAATAATAAAGCTGCCTCAATGGCGTTGACAGGATATACTTTCAAATTACGCTCCCTTGTTTAATCAGGAATTGTCGATTGTTTACGAGATTAACAGTTGACTCTGCAATTTTTTTGCCATCCAGATATACCGGAATAGTAACTGTCTTAGCCTCGCTGCCTATGCTTCCTTTCTCTATGGCGTCAAACAGTCTTTTCTGCTGCTCGCGGTTAATTACCATCTCTCCGGAATTAACTCTGGCTAAAACCCTGTCGCCTGTGAATGAAATGCCAGGAACAATGCCGCCTGTGGCGAACTGTAAAACAGGTCTTGCGCCTTTTACTGTTGCAATTTGCCTGCCTCCTAAAGCCATTGCCTTCCCTACCATTGCAAGAGCGGGAAAAGGCCATTTATTTACTGCCGCATTTGCAACTGCCTGGGCTGCCAAAGCTATTGCAGAATTGACTTGCATCCTCCACCCAGCAAGGTCTGCCTTGTATTGGAGCTCCGCCTTCTGCCTGGCTATATATTCATCAAGATCTCGTTGCTTTTCGGCAAATTCTTCCTGCACTTGGTGTTTCTTTAATGCTGTTTTGGCTTCAAAGATTCTGCGCTGGTCTCCTGATTCTATGGCTGCTTGTAAATCTGCTTCATGTTGTGCTTCAGTTGCAGCACCTACTACTCCAAGTGCAAAAAGCCTTTCCTGCATTTCTCTGTTGAGCCGCCTTCTTTCTTGATTATGAAATTCATCAAGTGCTTTGCGATCTTTTTCCAATCTTTCTTTTAGAGCTGCATGAGGTCTATTAACCAAGGATACAATTTTGCTTTTTCCAAATCTTATTATTTCCTCATGATATTCCTTTAGAAGATTCTTTGCCTCTTTCCATATGTCTATTCCAAAATGTTCTTTAATTGCTCCACTAATTGTGTCAAATGCCTCTACTTTTTCTGCTGCCCATTTTCTTAATTTTGCTATTATGGCTTTTTGTGTTTCTTTATCGATGTTCCCCCAATTTTCCTCTCCTGTCATTTTTGTATAGACAGCATTGAAAAGTTCTTGCCTTCTTTGTTCTGCATTAAGTTCTTCATTGAGCAGGATATTAATTCTTTGTCTCCTTTTTATTTGTCCGTCAAAATAAGCATTTCTATCTCTTGTTAATTTATCATTAGCAGCTCTATCATTAGCAGCTTGTAGTTCTTCTTCAACTCTGGCTTTTTTAACAGCATCTAAATATAACCTAAAGCGTTTTGCGTTATTAGCTAAAGGCTCCGAAACATTATTGGTTAAAGACTCCGATATATTACCGGCAGTCTTGCCAAAACTCTCAAAAGCTTTCTTGACTTCAATAATTGCTTGATTCAGTTTTGCAAGCTGCGTGGTTATATTTTGAAAGTCAGCATTAGCCATATTTTATCTCCCCCTATCCCTGTGTTCAACTGTCCAGCGGTTCCAGCGCCAATTGTAAGTATAAGTCCCGGCTCTTCTTTCATTTCTGTAATATAGATATATAAATCTGTTATAAGGAAATGTAGTTCTATTACGATCTAAACCGCCTCCTCTTTTACTAAAATCAATAAAATTTCCTATCGAAACATCAGGGCCAATGGTTATTGTTGCATTATCCGCGAAAGAACTACAAAAAGCCCGATTTCCTATTCTTCTAACACTATCAGGTATAACAATGCTTTCTTTCCAAGAATTCCCATGAAAAGCGCTTCTCCCTATTGTAGTAACACCATTGCCTATAATAATATTCTGGAGCATATTATCGCTAAATGCTCCCTCTCCAATGTAAGTAACACTATCACCAAAAGTAACATTGTTGAGCGATAAATTCCGAAATGCAAACCTACCAATGGAAATTACTGGGTCATCCCATACTGTATCAATAGTGATGGAGATGGGGGAAAAAAAAGATCCTCTTTCCCCGGTAAAACGAATTATAGTGCCTCTATCCATGATAAAACTATTATTAAATCTCCATTCATCCCCTGTTAATGCTCTTATTCGCAAAACAGTGGCTTCATTCCCAGTTTGGGTTCTCACAATTGAAGGCAGTTCTGCCTCGCTAATATGCCCCCTGGCGCTGTATGCATTAACCCTTGCTATTCGTATTGTTAAGTCATCGGTAATATTATCAATATTTATGCCTCTAATGCTCACTGTCTGTTTAACATTATCCAAAACTACGATTTCCGGGCGTCCGGTGAGGTTAAATGCCCAAGCACCCCCTGCTGTAAAGGACTCTGTTCCAATTACTTGATCCTGGTCATTTATTAACTCAACAGTTATATAAAATAAATTTGTCATAATATCAAAGGGATTCTGACTGCCTAGACTCTGCCGAGGCCAATCTGCAAGCCCCCAGGTTTCTTTTCTTCCTGTTGCAGTAAGTCCGTCGTAAATTGTTTGCAAAGCGCGCTCAGCCGAATCAGCCCAAAGCCATGAACAATAAAGTTTAGTATTAATATTCAAGGTTGCAGTTTCATTCTCCCAGTCATGAATGCCCTGCTCAAGCTCTGTTGAATAAAACAGGGTATAGGCAAGGGCAGTGTTTTGGAATAAACTATAAAAAAACTCTTCTGTCTCCGTAAGCTTGGCTATCCAGTCCCTGCGCCATTGAATATCATTGCGAACATCTACGCCCAAGTTGCCGCTTGTAATCCTTGCGCTCATTACAGAGGAGCGATTCACTGCTTCAAAAAGTGAGGGGTTAAGAGCCGCGGCCTGGAAATAATAACTTAATGCAGCTACTTCGGTGCCCTGCCTCTGGGCAACAATACCTCTGGCAAGTGCGGTTTCTGCCTGTATCTGGAGAGGCGCTACAGGTCGTTTTAGCGCTGCAAGACCTGCGTCTGTAAGCGTTACACCCAACTGTCTCAAGAGGTCTGCTGATGCTTCTTTAACAACAGAAAGGCTTGTAAGTTCCGCCAATGTTACTGGTCTTGGGGAAAACGAAGCTCTGCGCACGCCGCTTTCAACATCCGTCACAGACAATTCAAGCCAGTAATTATTGGCAACTCTGCTTAGAGAGCCTGTAAGAATATAGCGGGCATTGGTAAGTCTGCCAATTCTAATAACGTCTTCGTCGAAATAATAACCGGAGAGGGCGTGGATTTGCTCGGCAATTATTGTTTCGAGGTTTTGCCTGTCAACAATGGTCATGGCAGAGTATCTGTTAAAGTCTCCGGTAATAGAGCCTTGAATCAAAGAGGGCAGCCATTGTTCGTTTGGCAAAAGCCCCTCGCCGCTTGGCTCAAGCACAGCCAAAATTATGCCTCTGCCGCCATCGCCAATAAAGTAAGGACCTGCCTGCCTTTGCCCAACTTCAGCCCCAGCCTCCCGCTCAGAAGGCGGAGAAACACAGGAGAAGAAAAGTATGCAGAGGGAAAAAAACATGGCTGTTATGACTGACCTTTTTCTTAACGGATTAATCATCATACCTTACTCCAACAGATGCAGAAGCAGTAAAATTTTCAGAATTTGAACGGAGCACTTCTCCATCAACATATATCCTTACAGTTACATTATTCACGATTGAGCCTTCATTGGTAGCACTTATTGAAGCCCAAAAAGTGCCGTGTTCCATTATTGTTCCCGGAAACGTGGTCTCCCATGGGAGGGTAACGTTATTACGGGTGACTTGGTTGCCATTTGAATTGGTATAACTTATTGTAACACTAGATGCGGTACCGGTTACTTTGTATCCAATTATTTTTTCAACCGAATCTAAAAATACGCTAGCCAAAAAATCGCATGAAGATAAGAAAAGGCAAAATACTGAAATAATTACAAGCTTCTTACCCATGTTTTGGTCCCCCTATTATTCTTCCTCTTGATGCTGATTTAGCATTCTTCTCAATTTCCTTTTTCTCCCGGTATTCTGCAAGACAATGCCAAGCATACCTGTCAATGTCGCTCTTGTTATGGTCGGTAAAAATGCCAGTTAAATGATCTGTGGGATTATCATGACCGTTTTCAGCCAATATGGCTGCCTCGAGGAATTGGTCATCTGTTAGTTTTCGTATGTCACTTATATCATTCCCGTTTATCCAGGCTGTCAAGAAACCAAAAGTATCCTCCGGGAGAATAAATCCCAGGAATAACTCTGTTTCTGCAAGGCGGTCTTCAAACTCAATACGTTCTTTTACGGTTAAATTTGTGAGGTCTGTTTTTTTCAGCTCCTCTAGCTCCTTCCGTTTGTCCTGAGCGACAAAATCCACATTGAGAATCTCCTTAAATATTTCATCATAAGTAGGCCTGTTCATTGTAAGGCGAATAAGTTTTTCCTGATAATTTCTGACTTCAATAAGCTGTTGCATGGTAAATTCCGATGTTTCTTTAGGGATGATATTGGAAAAATCCCCGCAGCTTCGTACTTGGGTGGCGTTCAGTGTTCGCAGTTCGCACCAGACAGATACCCCATTGAATGGAACCGCCACCCAGTGGAATAACCCCCTGCGTATATGCTCAAGAGGGTTATAGCCAATGGGCAAGGCAGGGCTGTCTTTGATAAGCATAGCGCTTAGTTCTTCCTGTACCATGCGGCGAATTTGCTTTTTGAACATTATTCAGCAACTTCGTAGATACGGAGAGCTTCGAACTGTTCAAGGCTGTACTCAAAGCGCTTTTCCACACCGAGCAGTTTTCCGTTTTCATCATCAGCCTCAGTTGCTGAGATGTCATAGGCAAACTGTGCCCAGGCTTTTGCGTCCATTGGAACATCTCCTTCTGTGCCGGTACACAGGTAATAAATCCGCCGCTCAAATCCTGTTATCTGGTCGATTGTTGATGTCCCTGTACTGTATAGAGGTGCGAAAATATCCAGACTAAAAAACGGAGCGCCGTCACTCCCGGAATTTGGCGGCAGATATACAGCCGGTTCTTCGGTTGTTGCAGGGGTATATTCTCCGCCTTGAATCATATTGAGCAGCTCATCGTCCTTGAACTTTGTAGTAATAACCGGCGATGCGCCAAGTCTTTTGGCTGGGATGATCATTCGGGTAATGGTTCCCTTTGCGCCTTCAAGATCAACTTCCTCTTTTTCTTTGACCTCATTTGGCAGAGAAATGCTTATTGTTTCATCATCAAGGTATGACTTGTAATAAATGCCAAACCCTCCATGCTTACGGCACTGACCAAAGTCCAATGCTGCTGCCAGCTTTCCTTTGATTTGCAGTTCCTTAACCGTGGGATCAATAACAGCAACCTTCAGGCGTCTTGTACTATCCTCAATGCTGAATGTTACTCCTGTAAATCCTGCGCCCTCAAGTGCAGTTTTGGCATCAACAGGGCTAAGAGCAGCCGCATCTGCACTGCCGAAATCTACTTCTTTCTCCTGCCAAGCGCTCCATCCTGTTTTTATTTTTAACAACGCCTTGTTGTTAACAAGTACATCAGAAATGTCAATTACTCCGGCAAATCCGAGAGTCCTTTCTGCTGTTGCATAGGTTCTGTCAGGATTACAGCGTTTTATCCTGAAGCCTTCGGTAGCAAATCTTGCTCTTTTTGTTTCTATCATTACTCTCTCCTTAAATTCCCGGCTTTATTTTAAACGCCAATACTAGCGCTGTTTTCTAAATCAACCTGGGAGCAAAAAATATTCGTTCATAGGCGATAGTTCCGGCAGCAATAGTTCCATCATCATTCGGAGGAAGGGGGCCGAACCATTCGCCGCTGTTCATCAACCTAAATTTCCCGCTATTGCCTGTTTCCAGCCAAACGCGGTTGAAGAGACCGGGCAGTTCTGTAAATATGTAGGCTTCTGCCAGAGCACTTTCTCCCTGGTTTCGGTGGACTGTTATTCGAAAATTTTGTTTATCATGTTCTTCGCTTGGCTCGGGTTTCAGAACTACATAGGGAAGAGAGGGTATAGTTTCGGAATCACCAAAAAGAATGACATTTTTTATTGAACCTTCTTTAAGCTTGTTAATTATGGCGGTATTCATTACATCTCCTTAGTATCAGAAGAATTAAGAAGCTCAATATTATAATAATATTAACTTATGGATAGTATATTCATTTAGTATATGTCTGGACATGAGTAATGTCAAACAAAAAAGTTTTGTAGTTAGGCTGTGATAATTTCGTCCTTTATAGACTCAATTTTCAAATATCTCAAGCATTTTTATGCTTTGATTTACACTGCAAGATAAATAATAGCCCAACAACTTCCACATGGCTGCCAACAAATAATTTTTTGGGCAGCCATTAAATTGCCGGACCAGTGCTGCCTTAACTGCTCCGTAGCGTATACCCTTGTTATGCGAAACGTTGGTAAAATTATTGGATTTATGCTTTAAAAATATAAGAAATTTATGCAAAAAATGTAGGTTTTTTAGTAAAAACCTATTGACAGCATATATCGTATATGATATTTTTAAATTAAAGAAGAAGCAAAAACCCCAATGAAAGAGTTGGATACAGCATTAAATCGAATGAATGAATATAGAAGGAGGAACGAAATATGAACTGGAGTAGCGCAAAAACCATAATCCTCAAAAATAAAGAAGTTCGCGAAGAGCTTAAAAAAAATGAAACAGAATATAAAATTATTGAGGAAATAATAATGGCTAGAAAAGAGAAAAATCTAACCCAAAAAGATTTGGCAGAATTAATAGGAACCAAACAGTCAAACATCTCCAGATTTGAAAAAGGGAATTATAATCCAACAATTGATTTTCTGAATAAAGTGGCTCGTGCTGTGGGGAAACAATTAGAAGTAAGAATTATTTGAAATACCCACGCATCGCATAACAAGCGGTAATTGCTGCGCTTCTTTAAAATTGGAACCAACAATAGTTCCAAAAGATAAAAATCTTTTTTGAACCTGCATTATTTCATCTGCTGTTCTTCCTGTTTCTCCTGCCAGAGCTTGAGCTTGCTGCCTTAACTGCTCCGCAGATGTCCATACTGCTAGCCGAATGCAACACCGAGCCGCCGAACAGGCGGCGTGGCAGTTAGCGTTTTTGTTATGTGACGCGGAGTTTTTTACGTCATTGTTTTTTCTTTATATATTTGGACATATTTATCCAATACTTCATTTATCATTGTTTGATATTTTACATTGTTTTTCTTTGCATTTCTTTTAAAAAAATCAACACTTCCACTATTTAATGTAATGGTAATTTTTACCTTTGGCTCCTTTCTGATCAATTTTTCAGGCGAAGGTAAAAAATCAATGATCCTTTCACCATCATTTAATGTTTTGGATAAATTTTTTGGTGATTCAGTGTAAATTATTTTCTTTTTCATACCTATCCCTTCCTTCTCTCCAATAGCCGGCGCCAATAATCCGGATATTTTCGTTTCGTTTTGTAAACCTTACGGTTATGATCCCATACCCGTCATTTCCAATGCAAAATAAACGTTCTTCATTTTGGAATGCTTTTTATCTTTCAAAATAATTCGGTTTTTATCAAAAAATGCTTCTTGGGCTATTTCAAATGAGACGAAATGCTTTTGAATGTTGTCTTGATTCTTGTTTTCATTCCATTCAAATGTCAAATGTATGATTATATGGTCTTTTTTCCATACTGTCAATATATTTTTTTCTTTTCTTGTACCTATTTGAGGCAATATTTTTCAATTATTGTCAATGTCGTATGCCGTTTGTTATGCGATGTTTGTTGGCTTTTATAGATTCTTTTTTTCTCT
>WQTU01000059.1 GCA_009786125.1 Spirochaetota bacterium | reverse complement strand
AGCTAATAAATATACAAAGCCAAGAAACCCAAAAGACAGCATAACCTATGTGACATTTCTACTGAACGCAAACAGGTGACATTTCTACTGGCTGTTGACAGAATGACCTTTTTTGTCTTGACAAAAGCTGCTCCAATGTTTTAAATTTAATTATGATATTCACCAGAAAACAAAAAATTATACTTAACATTTTTCTTGTATTTGCAGGAATTATAACAGTCACAGTTGGAATAACCTTTGGTATTATATTTGCTTTAACAAAAAATATCTCTGTACACAACAAAATAGGCGAATTTCAGCCTGCTCTGCCATCGCAAATAGTTGATATCAATGGAAAACTTATTACTCAATTTTTTTCAGAAGAAAAAAGAGAAATTATACCTATTGAGGAGCTCCCCAGACACCTTATTTGGGCTCTTATAACCAGAGAAGACAGAAACTTTTTTAGGCATAATGGGTTCTGCATTACGGGCACTGCTCGAGCTGCCTGGAACATTATAAAAGGCAGATATGTTTCAGGAGGCAGTACAATAACCCAGCAGGTTGCAGGAAGGCTCTTTGCCGACAGGACCGAAAAAACCATAAGGCGTAAAATAATAGAATTATTTTGGGCGTTTCAGCTTGAAAGGCATTTAACTAAATATCAAATCCTTGAAATATATCTAAATGAAGCCTTTTTTGGTCATAATACGTATGGAGTTGAGGCTGCATCTCAATTTTATTTCCGCCGCTCTGCACGAGAACTTACGGTCGCAGAATCTGCGCTTCTTGTTATACAGCTTGCAAACCCCGCAAGATATTCGCCAATAAGGCACCCTGCTAGAGCGCAAGTTTTGCAAAGAGAAATATTAAGGCAGATGGTTGAGCTTGGATTTATATCAAGAGAAGAAGCTGATTTATCTTTTGCAATATACTGGAACGAAACCCATGACCCATTAAGATCAGGAGCGGAAACTGCCTGGTTTATAAGAGATGACAGAGCTCCGTATTTCAGCGAATTTATAAGACGCGAACTTGAAAGTATCCTGTTTGGCTCTTTTGATATTTTTAGAGACGGACTTACTGTGCATACTACCCTTGACCTGAGATTCCAGGAAAAGGCGGACATGTATATGCAGGAAGCATTTAATACAATGAACAGAACTGTCTTGCGGGAAACTACTGAGCGCAGAAATGCTGCTAACAACGAATTCATACCTATAGTAGAAACCTTGTCTCTTCTTTTTAACATTCCTGCAATAAGAACAGCGGGAAGCCAGCAAAGAAATCGTGCGTATCAGGAATTCTACGACACAATTAACCATACGCTTAATACTTTATCTCTGATTTTTGGGTGTCAGGACTTGCGGCATATTACACGCATCGGATATGCGAATCAGACAGCGCATTTACAGCGGAATATTGTAGAAGGAGCATTAATTGCCATTGAAAATGAAACAGGCTATATAAAAGCAATGGTTGGCGGAAGCGACTTTGAAACAAAAAGATTTAACAGGGCTACTCAGGCAAGAGTTATGCCTGGTTCGGCTTTTAAGCCGCTATATTATTCTGCCGCCATATCTGCGCATATAATAACCCCTTCAACAATGATTTTTGATAAGCCTGTTGTATTTACTAACGAAGACGGGACTCTATATACTCCAAATAACTTTTTGGGAAGGTGGCGCGGACCTGTTTCGGCAAGATATGCTCTTGCTCAATCCATGAATATTCCATCAATAAAAATAATGGATATGGTAGGTTTTGATGCTGCAATAAACAGGTCGGCAAGGCTTCTTGGAATAAGAGACCCCAATGTAATAGCCAGATCTTTTCCGCGCAAGTATCCTTTAGCGCTGGGAATTAACTCTGTTACTCCAATGCAAATGGCACAGGCTTTCGCTGTATTTCCCAATCAGGGCAGAGAGGTTACTCCTATTGGAATAAGATTCATTGAAGACAGAAACGGAAAAATAGTTCTTGAGCCGGAAAGAGAATTAAGAGCAAGACAAAGAAGAGAAGGAGAAAGGCTTCAGGTAATGACTCCTCAGGCAGCCTATCTTATGGTTGATATGCTAAGAAGCGCTGTTGACTTTGGCACTCTTGCAAACAGGCGCAGGCTAGTAGGAGGATTCCCAATGCCATTTGCCGGAAAAACAGGGACTACACAAAACTGGGCAGATGCATGGACAGTAGGATTTTCTCCTTATATAACAACAGCAGTTTGGCTTGGATTTGATATGCCCGGAAACTCGTTAGGGCTTAATCAAACAGGAGCAATGGCAGCAGGTCCTGTATGGGCAAGATTTATGAAAAACATACATGAAACTCACTCCGATATTCTTCCTCCAACCAATTTTAGGCGTCCTACAGGAATTACAGAGCGATCTGTTTGCTCTGTCTCAGGTATGCTTCCTTCCGGGCACTGCAATCGGGTTATAACTGAACGTTTTATTACAGGAACAGAGCCAAGAACTTTATGCACTTTTCATGAATTCACATCTGCAAGAGACGCCGAACTTATAAGAAGGCTTCAGAATAATCATCTATTTAATTCAAGCGATACAAGCGCAGATAGTAATATCCCAAACATGCAGCTTTTGAGAACACTGAATGAAAGACCTGCAGACATTGTAAATCCAACTATTGACAGAAGCTTGCTAAATTAACGAAGGAGATAGATATATTATGAAAATAAAAGTCAGTGATATTATTATAAAAACCCGCGCAAGAGAAGACATTGGAGATCTTGATTCGTTAATGGAAAGCATGGCTAAATTCGGGCAGCTGCATCCAATAATTTTAAATACGAAATTACAGCTTATAGCCGGAAATCGGCGTCTTGAATCTGCAAAACGCCTTGGCTGGCAAATGATAGATGCAAATATTATTGATGTAAAGAGTAAAGCTGATCTTCTGGAAATTGAAATTGATGAAAATATGCAAAGAAAAGACTTTTCGGAAGATGATATTGCAGAAGCATATAAAAAACTTGCAAGATTACGAAAGAAAAATATCTTTGTAAGATTTTTTGACTGGATTGCAGGAATATTCAAAAAACTATTTGGCAGATACAATACAACTGATACATAAAGACTAATATAATTATTACCCTTACAATGTTATCCAGTAAAAAATTACAATCTTGGGGCTGTTTTTACATCAACAGGCTGACCGCCTCTATATACTGCAAAAAACATAGTCGGTCTATTCTCGTATAGATTTAGCCCTACCCTGCCAAGTTCAACACCAGGTTTTACAAAATCTCCTGCTCTAACACTTGTTGTCGCATTGCCGCCATAAACAAAAACATAGCCTGCGGGAGATTCAACAAAAACTACTCGTCCGAAACCCCTATATGGTCCTTCCCATACAACCCTGCCGGAAGAAACAGAAAAAACAGGATCTCCGTAATTAGCTAAAATTTTAGAACCTTGAAGCTTGCCGGATAACCTTCTCATCTCTCCCCTTACAGGCCAAAAAAACCTGTTGTCGGCATTTGAAGGAGCTGTTCTTCCTGGAGCAACTTGCGTACCTGGAGTTTGGGCACACGGTATTCTTATGATTTGTCCAACTCTTATAACTGCATTTTGATCAAGATTGTTCTCTCTAAGCAGATCATTAACGCTCACATTATGAGCTCTAGCAATAGCAAATAAGGTATCTCCTCTCTTAACTGTATGTTCTATCTGTCTTGGAGCTCTGGATGGTATTATGAGATTAAATCCAGCCCTTATTCTTGCAGGGTTTTCAATTTGGTTAACAACAAGTATTTCATCGAGCGACACATTATATAATCTTGATATGCTATAAAGGGTTTCACCTTGTCTTACTAAATGGATCTGCTCTCTTGCTATAACTACATTGCTAAATATTAAAATAAAAACCAGAGAAAAAATAGTTTTTTGCAATTATGCATCCTTACAATTTTTCTAAAACTTATATTTTATAAATCGGCTAAAAATTGATTAAACTATAGTTCATAGCCCCAAAAATAAATGGTATTATGTGCAAAGCACGCGCAGAGCGACAGCAGGGCAGCACAAAGCTTCCCGGCTGTTTATAGCAACAGCCGTGTCCGCTGCGCCGGACGCGGCTGCTTCGCAATGCCGCAGTGCACCCTGCGCCTTTGGCGGCTTTCCGCAGCAGAGCTGCGTGGTACACTTGCGCGACACTTGGCTCCTAGGTTAATAAATGGTATAGTGGAAAAAATAATATGATAATAACCAGGAAAATATTTATAGTTTTGTCTTTTTTTCTTATTGCTGCCCCGCTATTTTCTGTATCTCCAGACAGGCAGGTGGTAGTTGCGGGTGAAAATTCCCCTCCAGCAAGCGTATTTGCTCTTGATTTAAAAACAGAACTAATTATCGGAGCTGCTATAGCAGGATTATTTATTCCGCAGTTTTTTATTGATTCAGAGCCTGGTAATACAAAATCAAAAAATGATATAAATTTTTTAGACTGGCAATTTATGTACTCCTATAATAGAACACTGGATACAATAGGAACGATTGGAACAGCCGCAGCTTTAGTTTTACCCATGTTTTCTGTTATTCAAAACATAAATAATCCTGGTTTTTTGGGAATATATGCTGTAATGTATGCCGAAGCTTTTTTATTAACAATGGCAACCAAAGATCTGTTTAAGGTAATAGCTTCCAGACATCGCCCATATACTTATTTTTCAGAGACCATTCCCTCAGGAAAAGAAAATAACTTTTTTCACAGTTTTCCGTCGGGTCATACTTCTTATGCATTTTTGGGAGCTGCTTTTCTTGCAACAACTTTTTCAAGAGAACACCCTGATTCCAGATGGAAGATTCCGCTTATAGTCGGCAGTTACTCACTTGCAACAGCTGTTGGCGTATCAAGAATTGCATCAGGAAACCATTTTGTTACAGATGTTCTTGCCGGAGCTTTGATAGGCTCTTTTTACGGCTGGCTTATTCCTACTCTGCACTTAAGGCAAAAAAATGATGTACCAAAAATATCTGTTATGCCTATCGGCAATAGCCTGCTTTTTTCTGTTTCATTCTGATTGATTCCGTACTAAAGCATACCGCTGGTATGCTTTAGTACAGAACCTCGAATATTGTATGGAACAAAATCAAATTTGTACTTAAACCCTCGAGTTAGCCTTTAGCTAACCAATGGTCGGGAAATTATACCAAAAACCGACCAGCGGTCGATTTTTGGTAAGGAGCCTAGAATAAATTTATGGAACCAAAGTAAATTCGCTCTTAAATCCTTTCGAAGTTAGGCGAGCCGTATGCGGCGCCTAACCATCGGTCGGTTTTTCTCTTAAATCTCTTTGATTTCCTTGTGATATTCCTGAAGAGATTTTACATCACCCTTATTGTTTCTTGCAGCAGCTATTCCCTGCGCAGCCGCACTTGCAGCAGACAAAGTAGTAATATAGGGTATCTTGTATTTTAAAGCAGCCTTTCGAATAACAGCCTCATCTACAATAGAATCAATTACAGCGCTCGGTGTATTAATAACCAGAGATACCTGCCTGTTAACAATTACGTCAACAACATTAGGTCTTCCCTCGTCAATTTTTGCAATTAAATCGCACTTTATTTCAGCTTTCTTAAAAAATTCCGCTGTCCCCTCTGTCGCCAATATCGTAAATCCAAGTTTAACAAATAATTTCCCGATATTTATTATCGATTCAGCAATAAAAGAATCTTTATTGCCAAGGCTAATAAGCACTTTGCCTGCACCTTTTTCCGAAGAATCAAGTTCCAGCGGTAAAAAATTACCCGCAGCTTCCTGAGACTTGTAGAAAGCAAGAGCAAAGCTGTCCGAAAGCCCAAGAACTTCTCCTGTAGAGCGCATCTCAGGTCCCAGAACAGGGTCAACATCCTTAAATTTATCAAACGGGAAAACAGATTCCTTAGCCCCATAATGCGAAAATTTCTTATCCATAAGTTTCAAGTCCGAGAGCTTTTCCCCAAGCATAAGCCGTGTAGCGCAATTCGCCATTTGCGTATTACACACCTTGGAAACAATAGGAACCGTGCGGCTTGCCCTTGGATTTGCCTCAAGCACATAAACCTTGTCATCTTCAATTGCATATTGCATATTCATAAGCCCGCACACATTAAGAGCCTTTGCAATTTTAGTAGTATATTCCTTAATTTTTTGAAGATGTTTCGGTGTCAGCGAAACAGGCGGTATTAGACACGCCGAATCACCAGAGTGTACTCCAGCAAGCTCAATATGCTCCATAACAGCAGGAATATATACCTTTTCACCGTCAGACAACGCATCTGCTTCGCATTCAAGAGCATTGCGAAGAAAGCGATCTAGCAAAAGCGGACGATCCGGCGTAACCCCCACTGCTTTCGAAACATATTCCTTTAGCATATTTTCATCATATATAACTTCCATTCCTCGCCCGCCGAGAACAAAAGAAGGTCTAATCATAATAGGATATCCTATACTGTTTGCAACTTTAATCGCCTCGTCGACATTTGAAGCCATTCCAGCTTCGGGCATTGGTATTTCAAGCTGTTCCATCATTTTTCTGAAAAGATCGCGGTCTTCTGCGATATCAATAGTATCAATGCTTGTTCCAAGTATTTTTACCCCTTCGTCAGCAAGCTCCCGCGCAATATTAAGCGGAGTCTGCCCCCCAAACTGAACAATAACACCCATAGGTTTTTCTTTTTCGTATATCTGCAGCACATCTTCCAGCGTTACAGGCTCAAAATAAAGCTTGTCGCTCGTATCATAGTCTGTCGAAACAGTTGACGGATTACAGTTAACCATTATCGTCTCATAACCCAGCTCGCGCAGAGCAAAAGCAGCATGAACACAGCAGTAATCAAACTCTATACCCTGCCCTATTCTGTTGGGTCCGCCGCCAATAATCATTATTTTCTTTTTATTCGAAGTTGCAGTGGAAGTATCCGGCGCATTGTAAGAAGAAAAATAGTAATATGCATTTTCCTTGCCGGAAACAGGTATAGCGTGCCAGCCCTCGGTTACTCCAAGCTCCGTGCGCCGCTTTCTTACATCCTTTTCCCTTATGCCAAGAATCTTTGCAATATATTTATCGGAAAACCCGTCTTTTTTCGCTTTTATCAAAGTTTCGTCAGCAGGTACTTTCCCCGGAGTTTTTAACATCTCCTCCTCAAGTTCCACAAGTTCTTTTATCTGATTAAGATAATATCCATTTATATATGTAATTTCCTGAAGTTTTTTTACCTCCGCTCCTTTTCGCAGAGCCTCATATAAAATAAAGTAACGTTCGCTCGTAGGGCGCATAAGCATTTCTAGCAATTCGTTAAGAGATTTTTTGTTAAAGTCATTTGCAAAACCAAGACCATGCCTTTTATTCTCCAGCCCGCGAATCGCTTTTTGAAAAGTTTCCTTAAAAGTCTTGCCAATCGCCATAACTTCGCCGGCTGCCTTCATCTGCGTTCCAAGAATATCCTCTGCGCCGCGAAACTTTTCAAAATTCCAGCGCGGAAATTTCAATACAATATAATCTTCTGCACACTCATATTTTTCCAGACTGCCATAGCGCCAGTGCGAAATCTCATCCAGCGTTATGCCTGTTGCAAGCTTCGCGGAAATCAAAGCAATTGGAAATCCAGTTGCTTTTGACGCCAGAGCAGAAGATCGCGAAGTTCGCGGGTTAATCTCAATAGCCACAATGCGCCCGCTCTTCGGATCATGTGCAAGCTGAACATTAGTCCCGCCAATAACCCCTATAGCTTCAACAATTTTAAACGACAACTCTTTAAGCCTTTTCTCAAGTTTTTTCTCCACGGTTAACATAGGAACCACACAAAGAGAATCCCCGGTATGCACACCCACAGGGCAAATATTTTCAATGCAGCACACAGCAATCATCTGATTCTTGCTATCGCGAACAACTTCAACCTCAAGCTCTTCCCAGCCAAGAATCGATTCTTCGATAAGACACTGATTCGTTAATGAAAGCTCAAGTCCCCTGCCGGCAATCGAGCGCAATTCTTCGACATTGTACGCAATACCGCCGCCGGAGCCGCCCATCGTGTACGCAGGCCTTACAACAACCGGGTACGAAAGCTCTTCTGCGATTTTCTCCGCCTCGGCAACCGTATATGCAATATCCGAACGCGCAGTTTCCACACCCAGCTTTTGCATCGTCTGCTTAAACAGCTCGCGGTCTTCTCCCTTTTTAATCGCCTCAAGATTTACACCAATTATCTTCACATTGTATTTTTCAAGAATTTTTGTCTTGTCAAGTTCAAAAGCGAGGTTAAGCCCGGTCTGCCCCCCAAGATTCGGAAGCAGAGCGTCCGGCCTTTCCTTTTCGATAATCTGCTCTATCCGCCTGATATTTAATGGTTCGATATATGTAGCGTCTGCCATTACCGGATCCGTCATAATCGTTGCAGGATTCGAGTTCACAAGAACAATTTTATATCCAAATTCGCGGAGCGCTTTGCACGCCTGAGTCCCTGAATAATCAAATTCGCACGCCTGCCCGATTAAGATCGGTCCTGAGCCAATTATTAGTATTTTTTTTATGTCTTCCCGTTTCATTTGTTCTCCTCATAACAGTTTTATGTATTAAAATACAGGAAATTGTATTTTTATACATAAAAACTATCATATTATCTAATTTATGAAAAGCAGAAATACAATATTTTTTAAATTATTTTGCTGATTTTATTGACCGACAAAGTGAGCGCCGCGGGCGTTCTCGCACGCACATCCGCCGAAGAAATAAGAGGTGTACATGACCGAGCGAATGAGGAAACAAGGGGTATTATGCCCCCTGCGGTCGCTTTGCGCGTGGCTTTGCACGTAATATCCATTATTCGAGGTACTTTGCGACACGAAGTATCGAAGTTGTTTTGGGGTGAAAACCGGTCATTGGTCGGAAAATTGCTCTATGGAAGCGGTTCCCTAAGGATTAGCTGCGCACCAGATTGAAGCCATAGAAGCTTCCGGTTACCAGAACCATCAGTATTATTGAGCAAGTAGTTTTATTTATATTGTTAAACAAACTTTCGTAATCGCAGAATATTTTTGTTTTCAAAAACGCCTTCGCTTAAAAACAGCTCTTTTAAGCGGGGATGCATCCTCTCGTATACTTCTTCGGTTAGATAAA
Organism: Spirochaetota bacterium; assembly: GCA_009786125.1. Lineage (GTDB taxonomy): Bacteria > Spirochaetota > Spirochaetia > CADAEX01 > CADAEX01 > WQTU01. The sequence goes on along the minus strand of WQTU01000059.1, from coordinate 1,967 downwards.
AACTGCCGGGCTTTGTAAATTTTTGCCCTAGGTGAAACGTAAAATTTACAGCATCGGAGATAATAGTTCCGGTATTGCCGCGATCTTTATATACAGTTTCTCCAATATGAAGAGCAAATTTATAGGATATCTCCATCTTAAACGGAAAATCTTCGCAGCTTGCTATAGGCGTATGTGCCAAAAGTTTTGCAACTGTTATAACAGCATCATGATATTTTTTTGTATATGGGAACAAAATCAGACCGCAAAACTCATTCCACATCCATACTTTGCCGTTAATTTGCTCAATATGCTTTCGTATATAATTATGAAAAACTTCTTTAAGTTGTTTTAAAACAGGCTGACTGGCATTTTTTTTCCACTCGCCTGTTGAATCTAATTCGGCATAAAGAAGATAAAAAACATATTCTTGACCGGTTTTAACCTGCTTCCATTCTCCGTTTGGAATCAGCTTTGCAGTAAAATCTTTTTTATTTAAAGCAACAAATACTTTTTGAGACTTCTCATCCTTGCTTTTGGAAACTACTTTTGTCTGAACAGAAAGAATATTTTTTATTCGCTTTTGGCTAATTCCTTCTGATAGCTGTCTTTTGCCAATATAGTCGGAAATTCCAGCATGGAAAAGCACAGCAGGGTCAGGAGCAGCGGACTTTGAATCAATAATTCCAAGAAAAATAATTTGCTGCTTTAAAAGAAATTTTATCTCTCCAGAATATTCCTTTTCGCTCTTTTGATAAATATCAAGATAGACAATCGCAGAATCGGATAACCCTTTTATATGCTTTTTGGAATCTGCGTTACACACTTTAACAAGCTCATAGCCAGATTTGACAAGAGAGCAAAAACTTTCTTCTACTTTTTTCTGATCACTAACAATTATTATTTTCACTTGCTTTCCAGTTTAAATTCATAGTTATAATATTTAGTAGCGCCTTTTCCCTGCAATAACTTTATGCCGATTCCTGAAATACTGTCCAGCGTAACTTTAACAGCCTGGCTGATTGTCATTGTTCCTGGTTTCGTAAAACGAGACTCGATTTCTATTACTTTTTTTACAGCCTCACAAGCCTTTAATTCTTCTTCATCATGCGAATATTCAAATGGTCCGGAATGCACTGCAAGCCTTATTCTCAAAGGTTCTGTCAATGGGCAATCCAAATAGTTATAGAAAAAAAGCTCATGCAGAATCTCTTTTCCTGCCATTATTGCACACTGTTGTTTATTTCCAAAAAAGAATGAAGCAAGCCCTCCATCGCCATCCCAGCTCCAAATACGTCCATTTCTCTTTAAAACAGATTTATTTGTGATTTCTCTAAGGTATTTATAAGCTTTTTGAACATTTTTTTCCGGATTTTCCCTTACTATTGCAGAGCTTTCTGCTATATCAATACGCATAAAGGTAAAGCTATACTCTTGCCCTTGTCTTAAAACTCCCCAATTTCTGGTAGTGCTGTATCTTGGGTCTTCAACAAAAAGCTTATTTGCTGCATCATAAATATAACCCAGTTCGAAAATGCCTGAGACAATTTCATTCATATATGGAATAGAATACTTTCGTCCCATTAAACCGCTATTTTCGGCTTCTATCATAAGCACTACAAAATCGATAAAATAATCGTTCTTAATCATGTCTGTTAGAATTTGGCGGGCTGCATCTTGATTAGCTATTGCCATACTTCTTGGAAAACCAAGACGGCTGTGTAAATCATAATTGGGAGCTATTTTTCTTGCCAATACAGTCATAACATTTGTATTCATTGATTGAGCAAGAGCTTTTATGCATATATTGGTTATTGAATTGTTTATGCGCTTCATTCTATATTGTAAATTAAATATAAATAATGAAAAATCGTCAAGCGGGCGCATTGCCTCATTTAGAAAATGTTACCCAAATTAAAATAAGGATGCCTGAAGGAGGGCATCCGAATGGGGTTAAGCATGAAAGAAAAAAAGGCGGTAACAAGGGA
>WQTU01000058.1 GCA_009786125.1 Spirochaetota bacterium | reverse complement strand
AAACAACAAACAACAAACAACAAACAACAAACAACAAACAACTTTTTTTCATATGCTTTTCCTTCGGTAGACTTGCCCATAATATTTAGCGCTGCGCTAAAATATTCTAAACAAGAAAAAACCTTATCAGAATATCATACTTAGGACAAAATTTGCAAGCACTTTTTTTATTTTTTGCATAAAAATCCGTTTTCACCGCACAAAGCAGCAGCCTGTGATGCGATGTGGGGCTGAGAACTGGTGCGTGCCCACGCTGGAAACTTCGTTGCGGCGTGCCGCAGCACCTGCGCGAGGACTCTGGCGAATCGCAACAGCCGCAAGCCCATACCCCGCACTTTGTGGCGACGTCCATGCCGCAGTATTCAAAAAATCTTCATAAAATCTAAACAATTTTCCTATAATATCAGATATAATAGAAAATATGGCTAGAGTATATCTTATAGAAGATAATGAAGCAATTCGCGAAGCTGTAAAAGGCTATCTCGAACTAAATGAGCACGAAGTTGTGCAGTTTGGCAAGATTACCAATGTACTTGAAGCAATGGATCTAAAAAATCCTGATATAATCATCATAGATGTGATGCTGCCGGATGGCAGCGGGTTTAATCTTGCAAAGCAAATACGAAAAAAAAGCAATGTGCCTTTTATTTTTCTTACAGCCAGGGACCAGGAATCCGACAGAATAACCGGCTTTGAGATTGGCGCAGATGATTATGTTGTAAAGCCTTTTTCTCCGCGGGAGCTGGTGCTGCGTATCGAGGCTGTGCTAAAAAGAACTTCTGCGGCAGGAAGCAGCAGCAATGGGGTATCAAAATGGGTTTTGGACAATGATATTCTTGAAATCGACAAAAACAGCCATGCAATTAAAGAAAACGGTAAGCAGATTGATTTTACAGCCGGAGAATGGAAAATAGTAAATTTTCTTTCTGAAAATTCAGGAATAGTTCTTTCGCGCGAAAAACTGCTTGGCGAAAGCCTTGACTACTTTTATGAAGGCTCTGAAAGAATTATCGATACGCATATAAAAAATATCAGGTCTAAACTGGAAAATCAGAACTGGGTTAAAACAGTAAGGGGTTTTGGTTACAAGTTTGAAGGCAAGCAGGAAAAAATATAATGGCTTCACTTCGCAGGCGAATCATTCTTTCCTTTGCTGTATGCCTTGGGATTTTTTTAATCTTTGTTTCGGTTATTATTGTTTCCGGATTCACTGCTGCATTAAGAGGATGGCAAAATGCTTCTGAAGAAAGATATGCAGCCTCTGTTGTAAGGGCTGCAGAAAAATTATTCGAAAGCAGCATTGATGTTTCTGACGAAGAAATAATAAGGGTTTTGGAACCGTACCTTAACGAAAGATTTGCGCTGGCTTTAATCTCTGCTGCTGACAGAAGAATTATTGTTTCTCACAACATAACCTTTCCGCCGCCTTTTTTGCGGAATCATGCAGAGTTTCCGCAAAACCGCAGAGCGCGCCGGGGCTCCGGTGCAGATAATGCGATGCTGCGCGATCGCGAAGTGCAAACAGCGGAAATTACCGGACATCGGTATGTTTTGCCGCGCCCCGGCGGAAACAGCGAAATCCCAAGATGGGCTTTTCCTGTATTGAAGAACGGAGAACCCCAGACATTTCTATGGGTAAGATCTATGCAGTTTGCGGATGGCGATACAATAAATCAGCATCTTATAAAAAACATTTTACTTATACTTTTTCTTGGAATAATAGTTTCTTTTGCTGTTGCTATGCTTTTTACATCAGTTATATCAGGTAAAATAACAAAAGAAGCTTCTGCGGTATCCGCAGGTCTTGAGAAAATAGCTTTAGGCAGCAGGGATGTTGTTTTCCCGGAAAGCAAGCTGAATGAGATTTCATCGATAAGAAAAAGCGCATCTATTCTGCAAGAAACTCTTAGCAAAGAAGAAAACGCGAAAAAGCAGTGGACGCAGGATATAGCTCACGACCTAAGAACTCCGGTAACTGCAATAAAAGCTCAGCTCGAAGCAATGATCGACGGCGTTCTATTACCAGAGAACGCGAGGTTAAAAAACCTTCTTATGGAATTAAACAGGCTCGAAACTCTTGTGGAAGATATTAACCGCCTTACAAAAATTGAGTCTAGTGAAATCAATCTTTCTTACGAGGAAATTGAATCTGATACTCTTGTTGCGGTTATAAAAGAAAGGTTTTGGCTTCAGGCAGAAGAGAAAAAAATAAAACTTATAATTAGAGCAGATTCTTTTGCAATTAACTGCGATGTAAATAATTTTACCAGAGCGCTTAGTAATCTTGTGCAAAACAGCATTCAGTATAGTCCGCATGAGAGCGAGGTAAACATCAGGTTCTGCAAAGAGGAAACGCAGGCTGTGTTTGCAATAGAGAACAGGGGGAATATTCCGGAAGAGGAAAAAGAAAAAATCTTTGACAGGCTTTACAGGGGCGAATTCGGAAGATCAACACAAGGCTCCGGGCTTGGGCTTACAATCGCCAAAGCTGTTATAGAAAAGCATGGCGGAACCATCAGTATATACAATGTAAGAGAGAATGAAACAGAGAGTATAGTTTTTGTTGCCAAAGTGCCGCTAATTTGAATATTTTTTGCGCAGCATTCAGAGAATGTTTCGGACTATTATTGATAATCTTCCTATAAATCTGATAAATTAAAATAGAGACCTCGGAAACAGCTGATTTATTCAATCGAGAATTGCGAAGCATCCCGAAGGGGCAAGCAGCAATACATTATTATCATTTTTTCGCAGTTTTCCAAAGGAAAACGAGGAAAAATCATGGAATCGATTCCCAAAGGGATGCAAAGCAAATTAGAGTCAAATTTAATCAGCGATTCCCTCGATTTTGCGGGGCAACGGAGCAGACATGGAAAAAAATTCTGGAAATTTTGCAAAAACATCTTTGGAAGAACTATACGGCGAAAACTGTTTTAACGATGCAGTAATGCGCCTGAAGCTTCCAAGAAGCGTATATAAAGAATTAAAAGAGATTCAGCGGGGCAACAGGCAGCTTACGATTGAGATTGCGGAAATTGTGGCAAGCGCGATAAAAGACTGGGCAATCGAAAAGGGCGCGACTCACTACTCTCACTGGTTTCAGCCAATGACAGGGCTTACTGCGGAAAAGCACGATTCGTTTATAACGCCTGCTGCGGACGGCAAGATTGTTCTTGAATTTTCCGGCAAAGAATTAATAATCGGAGAACCGGATGCTTCTTCTTTTCCAAGCGGAGGGCTTAGAGCCACTTTTGAGGCGCGCGGCTATACTGCATGGGATACAACCTCGCCTGCGTTTCTTATGAAGGACAACTCTGGGGTTACTCTAAAAATTCCAACTGCATTTTTTTCATATACAGGCGAGGCTCTTGACAAAAAGGTTCCTCTGCTGCGTTCCATGGATGCGGTAAATAACGCTGCGCTTAGGGTTTTAAAAGCGCTTGGAAATACAACAGCAAAAAGGGTTATACCTACTGCTGGCCCTGAGCAGGAATATTTTCTTGTTGAAAAAGATTATTTTGACAAGCGGATGGATCTTTTTCTTACCGGCAAAACGTTATTCGGCGCGATGCCTCCCAAGGGGCAGGAGATGGAAGACCACTACTTTGGCAAGATAAAACTCAGGGTTGCGGATTTTATGCGGGAGTTAAATCATGAACTTTGGTCTCTTGGGATTTCCGCGAAAACTCAGCATAACGAAGTTGCGCCGAATCAGTTTGAAGTTGCGCCGGTTTTTACGAGTGTAAATGTGGCAACAGACCAGAATCAGCTTACTATGGAAGTTATTCAAAAAGTTGCAAGCAAGCATGGGCTTGTCGCGCTTTTGCACGAAAAACCTTTTGCCGGGGTTAATGGGTCGGGCAAACATTGCAACTGGTCTCTTGCAACAGATGATGGTTTTAATCTGCTTGAGCCCGGAGACAGTCCGCATCTGAATATGCAGTTCCTTATTTTTCTTTCGGCTGTTATAAAAGCTGCTGACAAATACTCGCCTCTATTAAGATGGTCTGCAAGCAATGCGGGCAATGACCACAGGCTTGGCGCAGGCGAAGCTCCGCCGCCAATAATTTCTATTTTTCTCGGAACAGAGTTAGCAGCAATTCTCGAAAAACTATCGCAGAATGAGTCAATTACATCGACTAACGGCAACTATCTTGAACTTGGGGTAACAGCGCTTCCCAAGCTGCCGAAAGACTCTGCGGACAGAAACAGAACTTCGCCGCTTGCATTTACAGGAAACAAATTCGAATTTAGAATGGTTCCGTCATCTGCCTCTGCGGCGATGCCCAACACTGTATTAAACACAACAGTTGCCGATGTTCTCAATGAATACGCAGACAAACTCGAAAATTCAGATAACATTAAGGATACAGCGCAGAATATAATCAAGGAAGTATATAAAAATCATAAAAGAATAATATTTAATGGCAATGGCTATTCCGGCGACTGGGTTAAGGATGCGAAAAAAAGAGGGCTGCCTGTTATAAAGTCCACTGTTGATGCAATTCCCGAACTTTTGAAAAGTCCCGCAATAGAGCTTTTTACAAAACTGGGAGTAATGTCAAAAGGCGAGCTTGAAGCGCGTTATACAATATATCTTGAAACTTACAGCAAGCAGATTAATATCGAGGCAGGTGTAATGATTGATATGGTTTCTCGTGAAATTATTCCCGCAGTTCTAAAATATTCAAAAGAAAGCGCAGATGCAATCAACTCCTTAACCAGCGCCGGAATTAAAAACGGAATTTCTGAACAAACAGAATTGCTTCAATTTATAATGGAAGATTTTGAAGGATTATCAAAAAGCCTGGGAATGCTTAAAGCAGAACTCGCAAATGCAAGAGCAGTGCCGGATCTTCTCAAACAGGCAAGATTTTTTCATGGCAAAGTGCTTCCTGCAATGGAGCAGGTACGGCTTTATGCAGATATGCTTGAGAAAAAGATAGCTAAGGATTTTTGGCCTTTTCCGACTTATGTGGATCTTCTTTTTAGGATATAATTTTTTACACAAGAAATTGACATTTAGCTTTATTTCGATATAGTATTATGGTATGTCCCGGTAGCTCAGTAGGATAGAGCGATTGCCTCCTAAGCAATAGGTCGTGCGTTCGATTCGCGCTCGGGACAAAAAGTAATAATTTTGTCGATTACCAGATTCAAGGTATTTTTGTCTGGATCACAATAAAAAATCCAGGGAAGAGGTAAACTAATGGAAAAACCTTCTATATCTACTCTGCTTCATATCGCCATTATTGGTATTGCCTTATTTTTAATATTTGGAGATAGGCTTACATTGATCTGGGCAGTTTTATCTCCCTTAGCAGCATTACTGACAAAGAAACTCTCCGGGAATCCAAAACAGGGTTTTTGGGCTGTGTCCATATCGATTATAATTCTTGGATTGTTTCTTATAGGATTGCGGGAAACCTATTTATAAAAAATCGTGCATTTAATGTGTACTTATCTTTTGCTCATTTTGGAGCATATATCATTCCTCTCTAATAAGCATTCTAAATCCCGGCACAAGTGATTTTTCAAAATTTGCTTGTACTTCAATTCTCTGAAACGCTGAGGAATCTATTCCTAAAGAATAGTTATGCGAAATGATGGCTAAACTGGGTGAGAAGAATATTGACATATATAGAAAATAATTGATATTTTTTGATATGAAGGAGAAAAAAGATGGAATTAGATGATTTACTTTACAAACCTCATGTAGAATTGGAACGACAGGGACCTGGTAGTCCTGAAATGACAATTAAGGCATTAAGTTTCCTCAATGACCTTGATAAAATTTCAAAAGTAGTAGATTTTGGTTGTGGAACCGGCGGGCAAACAATGGTTCTTGCACAAAATCTCACCGGGGAAATTACAGGTGTAGAAATTTACCCCCAATTTATTGATGTTTTTAACGATAACGCCAAAAAATTAAATCTTCAGGAAAGAGTAATTGGTATTGTTGGCTCAATGGATAATATATCTCTGCCCAAAGATGAGTTTGACCTTATTTGGTCAGAAGGCGCAATAAATTATATAGGTTATGAAAAAGCTTTAAACTATTGGAATGGTTTCCTTAAAAAAAATGGTTATATTGCTTTTACAAGTCCTTCATGGCTAACTGATGAACGCCCTGCTGAAGTTGAAAAGTTTTGGACTCATGATGGTTCATGTGAGTTGGAAACAATAGGGGATCGTATTTCAATAATGCTAAAAGCAGGCTATTCTTTTATTTCTGCATTTACATTACCGGATAACTGCTGGACAGATAACTATTTTATTCCGCGAGAAACAGCAACAAAAAGGCTTTTGGAAAAACATTCCGGGAATAAAGCAGTTGAGGAATATATTGAAAATGATAAATATGAGGCGGAGCTGTATTCGAAATACAGCCGTCATTATGGATATGTTTTTTATATTGGTAAAAAAATATAAAAAATAAATGGTATTATACCCTTTGTTTCCTCATTCGCTCGGTCATGTGCAAGCTCGCTTGCCCGCGACTCTCGCTTCATTCGGAAATAAATATTCTTGTACGCCACCACATCGCATAACAAACGGTATATGCAATGGTAAATATTTGGATACCAATATGTATAAAAAATCGCACATCAAAAATATTGACTTATACAAAAACAGTAGTTTATAATAAATATTATGAAAAATAAATCTTTATTGATTGTCATGTTTTTTGCTGCAATCGCTTGGATACACGCGCAATACAACCCCGAAAGCGATTTTTACTTTGAAGTTACTGGTAATAATGACGAAGTGCGTATAACTGGCTTTGCAGGAGGAAGCGGTGAGGTTAACATTCCGCCGCATTTGAAAGGGCTGCCTGTTACGGCTATTGGACGGGAAGCATTTGCCGGCATTCGTGAATGGGATCGGCGGGATGATGAATATGTAAGCGTCAGGCTTGTCCGCTGGCTGACTGCTGTTAGCATTCCAAACGGTGTCAGAACGATTGATTCTGGCGCATTTGAGCACAACAAACTGACGAGCATTGTCATTCCGGACAGCGTTGTAAGCATTGGGAACCATGCGTTTGCGGTAAACCGCCTCACCAGCGTTGTTATCCCAGACGGCGTTACACGCATTGGCAACGGAGCGTTTGCATCTAACCAACTGACCAGCCTTGTTATTGGAAACAGCGTTGAAACTATTGGCAGTTCTGCCTTTGCTAACAACCTTCTCACAAACGTTATTATACCGGACAGTGTTGCAGACATTGCCAGTGCGTTTACAAATAACCAGTTGACTAACGTTACTATAGGCAGTAGTGTTAGAAGGATTGGTGTCGGCGCGTTTGACGCAAATAACTTGACGAGCATCGTTATACCAAACAATGTCAGAACTATTGAGACGAGTGCGTTTGTCATGAACCCGTTAACCAGTATTACTATTGGGGCAAATGTGCATTTGTGGAATAATGCTTTCGTTCCAGGCTTTGACGCAACTTATAACAACGGCGGCAGACTGGCAGGAACGTACACACGGCCAAATACCGGCAGTAATGTATGGACAAGGCAAGAGTAAAGGGGGAGATTAGAAGATATAATAATATGAAAAATTAAGTAAACATCATTCCTCAGCAGCACAGCGCCTTAATTTTCTGCATGGAACTCTATCCGGAAGAGAAAAACAGGCGCTGCTGCTTAGCGGGTTTTGAATAATCTTCAAATTATCCTGATCGGTTTTATATTCATATTTGTTCATAAATATTCCAAGCAATTGCGCTGTTGCAAAAGCATCTGCATAAGCGCTGTGAGGGCGATTATTTGTTATACCAAAATAATTGACAAGATAACCCAGGCTGCGGGACGGAAGCTTGGGCAATAATTTTCTGGCAATTTTTAATGTGCAGAATCCTTCTATGGAAGGAGCTAATCCTATTTTTATTAATTCGTTGTTCACAAAAGAAAAATCAAAACTGGCATTATGGGCAGCAACATAGCTGTTTTCAAGAAATTCAAAAAGATCAAATGCAATTTCTGAGAACCTGGGCGCATCTGCAACCATTTCATTTGTTATGCCATGCACATTTGTTGCAGGTCCAACATCCTGTTCCGGGTTTAGTAATGTCTCAAACCCATCTATAAAATTGCCAAATTCATCTATTTTGACAATACCTATTTCTACTATTCTGTCCCTGGCCTTAAAATTAAAACCTGTTGTTTCAACATCCAGGACGGAAAACATTTTCACTTCATATATCCCTGTGGTGTATGGTCCGGTAACGGCTACTCTATTTCGTATTCTTCGCCATACTTAACTATTTTTACATCTTTAACGCCAATTGATTTTAGTTCTTTCTTTAGATTATCTTGAGACTCGGATTCGCCGTGCACCAGAAAAACTCTCTTGAGTCTTTCAAGATCCAGTTGGCTCATATACTCTTTAATTTCTTCGTAGTCAGCATGGGCGCTAAAAGAATCTATGCACTCAACCTGCGCTTTAAGATCATAAGGTTCTCCGAAGATTTTTACTGTTTTGTGTTTCTCTTTTATTTTTCTTCCGAGTGTTTGGTGAGCCATAAAACCTACGATAAGTATTGTGTTTTCCGGTTTCTCAATAGCCTGTGTAAGGTGATGGGTTATTCTTCCTGCTTCGCACATACCATCAGCAGATATAATAATAACCGGTCCTTTTATATCATTTATTCTTTTTGAATCTTCAACGCTTGTTGTATAACGAAGCGCATTAAAGCCAAAAGGGTTTTTATGATGTTTTATAAAAGCTTCGTGAGTCTCTGCATCATAACATCCGGGATGCACCCGAAAAATTGAAGTAGCGTTGGTCGCCATCGGACTGTCGACATAAATCGGGATATTGTCAGGTATCTCTTTTCTGTCGGTCAGAAGATGAAGGTGGTATATAAGCTCCTGAGTCCTTTCAATTGCAAATGCGGGAATAATTATACGCCCGCCCCGCTTTGCAGTAACTCTTATTATTTCGGCAAGTCTCTTTTCGGCGTCATCCTTATTTTCATGAAGCCTGTCTCCATAGGTGCTCTCGATTACCAAATAATCCGGATTCGGAATTATTTCAGGGTCTCTTATTATTGGTTTATTCTTTCTCCCCAAATCTCCTGTAGCTGCAAATCTTATATCCTTTCCGTTAGTATCTTTAATATCCAGAACAACCAGCGAAGAGCCAAGAATATGCCCTGCGTCGTAGAAAGTTAATTTAATTTCCGGAGTTATTAACACAGGTCTTTTATAACCAACTGTCAAAAATTGATCCGTTGCCTGAACAGCATCATTTTCATCATATATAACATCCCCGGTAAAGAGTTTTCCTCTTTTTTGCGCCCTATACTTAAGATACTCAACATCTTTAGCCTGTATTTTTGCGCTATCCATCATAATAAGAGAAGCAAGATCGCGGGTAGCGGGAGTAGCATATATGTTTCCGTTATATCCGTTTTTAATAAGAACAGGCAGCATACCGCTGTGATCAAAATGCGCATGTGTAAGAATAACAGCTTCAAGGCTTTCTATGCTGATGTCTTTCGCAATTGCCCTGTTTCTCTCGTCAGACTCCTGCCTTTTTCCCTGATAAGCTCCGCAATCAATCTGTATCTTTTTCCCATGATAATCAAGATAATGGCGTGATCCTGTTACTTCCTGGGCTGCTCCGCGTGAATAAAATTTTATTCCCATAAGTTATACTCCTAAACAAAAGGCAAATAGCTGTTTAAAGCAATTTATTACGATATTTTTATTACGATATTATAGTATATATAAAAATAATTGCAAAGTATTTTTGTTAATATTAAACAAGGGTATCGTGTTGTCAGAATAAACGGTATTACGTGCAAGCTCCGCAACATGGACGTCACTGCCTAGCAGTGGATCTGGCGCAGCGACAACAGATGCCGCGAAAAAGCGCCTGGCGCTTGCCAGCGACCCTGGCTTCATTCGTAAATAAAGGGTACGCAAAGCGACCCTTTTTGTTCCTCATCGCTCGATCACACCCGCAAGGGGTACTTTGTGCGAAAGCTCTGCAACATGGACGTTGCGTCCTGCGCACGGCACGGATGCCGTAATCAGCGCAGGGAGCTTTCGCGCGATTCTCGCTTATTCGTCCAATAAAAATTAACAGATAACCTATTCCAGTTATGATTGGAAAATGATAAAGTAACAAGGTAAGGAGTGAAGAATGAAAAATAAATTATTTTGTCTGATAGTTTTCGCAAGCCTGTTTTTCAGCTGCGCCAGTTCAGAAACGCAAGAAGCTGTGTATCGCAGAATATCAGCCTCCGAAGCGCGGAAAATGATGCAGGAATTAAAAGAATATATTATCCTAGATGTACGTACGGAAGTAGAGTTTGCACAAAGACGAATTCCCGGAGCAGTTTTAATTCCTCATGCTGAAATAAGAAACCGTGCCGAAAAAGAATTGCCGGATAAAAACATGGTAATATTGGTACATTGCCAGCTCGGACGCAGAAGCGAAAACGCTGCAAGGAAATTAGTCAGCATGGGATATGTGAATGTTTACGACTTTGGAGGACTTGCTGACTGGCCGTATGAAATAGATGAAACCAGAGTGGAAAGGACTCGCTAACCAGGCGGTTGAATGGTAATTGGCATGGCTTCAGCTTCCGGCAAAACATACCAGCGGCCGTTTTTTGCCATATTTTATTTACCGACGAAGCGAGAACCGCGGACAAGCGGAGCTTGCACATGGTCGAGCGAGGAGGTAAACAAAAGGTCGCGAAGCGTACCCCGCTGCTTGCAGCGGAACCAGCGCCAAAGGCGCTGGTGGGTGCAGGGCTTGCCCTGCGGTCGCTTTGCGACCTTTTATTCCCCTGCAAAACAGGCTGTCCAAAAATTCCGGGACAGCCTGTTTTTTTCTCGCTATGGAGTATTCGCTTTATTGCGTATTCTGATTTTGCCCTTAATTGTTCTAGGGAGTCGCTGATTAAATCCAATATTTAAGGATAATTAGTGGTACTTGGATAATTATCCAGAAATCAATATAAAAATTGCATTAATGTTGGGTTTTAT
>WQTU01000057.1 GCA_009786125.1 Spirochaetota bacterium | reverse complement strand
GGTGCATGTACACCGATAATGTCTTTGTAGAATTGATTTGTAATCCCTTGAATCTATCATTTTTCCTTGTTTTCCACTATATTCACGGAAGAGCCAAAAATATAAAACGTTTGTACATATTTTACCCCTAATTGCTGAATATCATATTTCGATATTTTATAATTTTTCAACACCTCTATTGATATTGCACATAACTAAGTTTGTATAGCTGCTTTTTTGTTAGTCGCAAATTAAACTGATTAATTCACTCATTCAGCTCTGGCATAAAAAATTGCAAGAGGCTTACGGCAACCTGTAAAGCTCAAGGCTTGCATCCAGAAAATTTGTGAAAACCAGAAATCTTCCGTCCGGCGATACATCAAGACCCGTAGGCTGGTTGCGCCCCCAAACCCTTTCGACAAGAGATAAGTCTCCTGCATTCAGCTTAAAGATTGCGCCGAAGTCTGGCCCCGGCAGAAGGTAGGTTTTGGGATTGTTCCTGCCGCGGGAAGAAGCAAAAACGTGGCGGCCGTCCGGCGATAATACAATAGTGTTGATATTGGGTCCAATACGCCGCGAACGCAGCAGCGCGCCGGTAGAAGCATTAAGAATATTTACAGTACCGCGGTACATATCTGATACATATAGCCTTCCGCTGCGGTAAACAACATGGCGCGCCGCTCCGCGCCCTTCGTAAAGGCGAAAACTAGATACCACCCTGTTTTGCGCCATGTTTATTACAGCGATTAACGGCTCGCAGAAAATTGCAGTGTAGAGCAGAGAGCCATCCGCCGAAAACGCCATGCCCCGCGGAATGCCGCCAACAGGAATGCGCCGCAGCAATTTTTTCGTATCAGAGTCGAAGACACTCAAGTCATGAGTTATCCAGTTCGAAACTACTGTTAAGCTGCCGTTGGGGCTCTGGGCTATTACCTTTGGGAACCTGCCTCCGGTTGGCATAGAGGTTTTGTGCGCAAGAGTATCAAGATCAAAAATGTGAACCCTGTTTTCCACCATGTTGGAAACCCAGAGTTCCCGGCGCCTTGTGTCGAACATAGCTTCCACAAAACCGACAGCAGTGCTGCCTGGCACAGTTAGGCGCCTCTCGAACTCAAGAGCCTCGCCGCGCATTCGGAAAACATCAATGCCATGCTGATTAAGCAGCGGAACAAAAACCCGCTGCCCGCACGGCGAAAAATATGCGCTCTTGGGCTGGCTGCCCGTAGAATATTCGTTAATTCTCTGCAAAATACCTGGATAGTTTTCAAGCTTAATCCCCAGAATATTGTTTCTTATCGGAAGCGCAGCGCTTGAAAACTCCACAGATCGATAACCATCTGCGCTGAATCGCACAACTCCTGCGCCGCTAAGCAGAAAATTCCGCAAAGTGCCTGTTGTGGAAACAGGCTCAATCAATTGCCCGTCAAGAAAAACTTGGAGATCCGGCGGCGCAGACTTAAGCGCGAAAGATGTTTGCGCCCAAAGAGGAGCTGCTGTTAGAAATAAAATTGCAGTAATACAGTTCAAAAAATAAAAGGCGCAAAGCGACCTTTTGTTTACCTCCTTGCTCGACCATGTGCAAGCTACGTTTGCCCGCGGTTCTCGCTTCGTCAGTAAATAACAATTCATAAATTTATTTACCTCCATAGTCCTAGTTTTTCTGCTCGCGCCTTTGCTTCATACTCCCTGAACTCCTCAAGGAATTGAAACGGAAACCGAATGTACGCATGAGCATACCCAAATTTTATCTGCATGGCATTAAAGCAAGTGCCATCTGGAAGATACACATAAGCTAGTAATCGGCCGAATCTGTCCCGCAAATTCCAGTCAAATGCCAGATACACATTTTTCCCCTCTAACGCACTCCTTGTAAATTCTGTGGACTCCCAGCCAAAATGCTCGGGAGGTCTTGAGGAATGAACTGTTTCCGGTGCATCAACGCCCAGAAAGCGCACTCGCTCACGCCTTGCAAGACCGGCTGGCGGATTGTTAATCAGAACAATAATTGTATCGCCGTCCACGACCCGGCTAACATACACAGGCAGCAAGTCCTGCACTCTGACATTGTGTGAATGCCTGATGTTATGTTCATTGACTCTAAAAATCCCTTGCTCTTGAGAATGGGCATTGGGCAGCGCATTTGTCCCAATCAGCACAATCAATCCAATCAGCAAAAATGGTAGAATTATTTTCCTCTTGGTAACCACTTCCAGTCATTTCTCCATCTTTTTTATCTATATGTTATATATAAGTTATTTTTCCAATATTGAGGAGTAGAAATCAACCCCAAAAATCATTTAATTTTTTTCCTTAAATCAGAAAATAGTTATATAATTAATACTATCAAAAATTGCTAAATAATAATATAATTAGAATATACTATATATATTAGGATACAATTATTAGTATGCCAAAAAAATTAAGCTGTATTTTCTTCTGTAACTCTTTAATGCTGATGATATTTGCTTTTTTGCTAAGCTGTGCAGAAACAATAGAGCCAAAAATACCCCCTATGGGACAGGAAAGTTTTGAGCAGTATCGCCTTGAAACAATCGAGTGGATAAGAAAACACAGGAATTTTCAAACAGAAGACATAGAAGAAGAAATATTGTGGAATGCTCCTAAAGAATGGCTGCCAGCCAATGAAAGCCGGAAAAGAGGCATTTTGCTTGTACATGGCCTCGGCAATTCTCCGTGGGACTTTATAGACATAGCTCCTGTTCTTGCAGCTAACAATTTCCTTGTGCGAGCTATTCTTCTTGCAGGATGCGGGACAAAACCCTCGGACTTAATTCACGTTACCCTTGATGACTGGAGAAGGCAGATCAGTGAGCAGGTAGCAATTCTTTCCAGAGAAGTTGAAGAAGTATTTCTCGGCGGGTTTTCCGCCGGAGCTAATCTTGTTTTGGAATATGCAATAAACAATCCGGAGATAAAAGGGCTTTTGCTTTTATCTCCTGCCATAAAAACCAGAATCCCTCTGGATTTTATGGCGCCTATTCTCAGCCGGTTTACAACATGGCTGGTTAATACCAGGACACATCCCATGCAGCTTCCGCATCGCTATCTGGCAGTGCCTACCAATGCACTTAATCAGTTCTTTCATTCAAGAGCATCCGCTCGTTTTCTTTTAAGAAAAAATCCTTATACCAGACCCGTGTTAATAGTACAGACAAAACACGATCATATTGTTAATTCCAGATATGTCCTCAGGCTGTTCGATTCAAGATTTACCAATCCGAACAGCAGGCTTATCTGGTATGGCGAGATTCCGGACAGAATGGAAGTTTCTTCCAGAGTTCTTGTTCGCCCGGATTATCTGCCGGAATGGCGAATAAGCCAGTTTTCACATATCAGCATACTATTTTCTCCGGAAAACGAAGCGTTTGGCAGAGGAGGAAGCCAGAGAATGTGCTGGAATGGACAAACACAAGAAGACTACGAGTTATGTCTTTTGGGCGCAGAAGTATGGTATTCTGATTGGGGATTCAGGGAGCCTGGGAAAATTCATGCAAGACTGACATTTAATCCATACTTTGACTGGCAGTCCGAAATAATGATGGAAGTATTAAATAGCCGAAGCTGTGCCATGAACGAGTCATAGGTTTAGGGAAGCACTGATTAAATTTGACTCTAATCAGTGCTTCCACATTTTTTCTCGTTTTCTTGCAGAAAACTATGAAAAAAGGATAATAAGGTAAAGCTGATTTATTCTCGATTGAATAAATCAGCGGTTCCTTAGGGGTTTGCATGATCTTTGGGGGGGAAAAAGGGTTTTTAGCGCCCGATGAGAATCGAACTCACATCATCAGCTTGGAAGGCTGAGGTAATAGCCATTATACGACAGGCGCAAAGAGTTTTTATATGAATAATATAAATAAAAAACAGCTTTGTTGTCAATACTTTTACTTGTATAAATAATTATGATATACTGATTTTTGTAATTCTTTGCCGATGGAGGCCGCATCAAAGCCGAAACCAAAGGCGGGTAAGGGAGAAAGAAATGGGAATACGCGGCGAAGTTTTTTCATCAAAAGTTCTTACAGAAAAAAGAACTTATTTTTTTAATGTAAAAGAGAACAGAAAAGGCGATCTTTTTATGAATATCGTGGAAAGTAAAAAGCACGGAGAAGATGGTTTTGAAAGGCACTCAATAATTGTCTACGAAGAAGATATAGAAGCTTTTTTTACCGAAATGTCCAAAGCAGTGAGCTATGTGAAAAAAAACAAGTCAAAACCCACGCCGCCCCGATAGGCGGATAAAACTCCGAAAATACGAATTTTGCACGGCTTTTTCCTGCAAAATATCTGAAAATATTAAAAAAATTGACAAAATATGCAAAATTTAGTTTTGGCTGCTTGACAATTTCCTCCAATAATGCGATAATAAAGTATAAAAAGATTATAGGAGGTGAAACTTGATGAACTTTAAAGCACTTGTTATTTTCGGTTGTGCTATTATTCTAGCCATTATCATTGGTACTGCATGATGCCTGTCTAAGTCAGTAATTTAATTACTGATTCACGAATTATATATAGCCCTATCTTTATAGGACTATATACTTCCAAAAAAATATTTAAGTTTATAAATTATAAAATCTGTCTCTTTCTTCATACTGATCTTGATAAAAATATTACAAAATTTATTTGTTGACGGAGCTAGGTAAAATTTTGCTTATATAAATAATTTGGAACCACTGATTGACAAATTCTATAAATAAATCACTCAATTATATATAAGGAGAAATTAAATGTCAGAAACAAGCAATGCTAAAAATACTAATGAAGCGCAAAATCCATATGCGCCTCCCAAGCATGATAGTGTGCCCATATATCCAGCTGGACAATATATGGATTATACAGCAATTCAATCAAATTATGTATTGCGGGCTGCTGCACGGAAGCAGTTGCAAGGTGTATGGGGGAAAATGGCACTAGCCTTTTTTATTTATCTTGTAATAACGGTTGTTCCCCAGTTTTTGTTTTCGGAACGTGGTTTTTTGTCCTACATTCCTGCACTTGAGATGCTCATTACAATAGCTGTAGCGGTTGTTAGCGGACCTTTTGCCTTAGGTTGGGCTGGATTTTACTTAAAACGAGTTCGCGGCGACGGAATTGCAATTGGAAACATATTTGACGGATTTAGTCGGTTTTTCCAGAGTTTTTTAGCTATGTTTTTTTTCTTTCTCTTTACACTTCTCTGGAGTTTATTGTTGATTGTTCCAGGAATTATAAAAGCAATTGGATATTCTATGGTGTTTAATATTTTATATGATAATCCTGAAATGAAACCGCTTGAAGCATTAAAGAAAAGTCAAACTATGATGAAAGGGTATAAATTAAAATACTTTTTACTTTCTTTGAGTTTTATTGGTTGGTTTTTACTAGGACTATTAACATTGGGTATTGGTTGGTTATGGATAACTCCTTATGCCTATCTGTCATTTGCAAATTTTTATGAAAACTTAAAGAGAAATCAGGAAAACACCGGCTGAGGTATATAAAAATCTGAGCGGAAATACCTTAGAGAGCATATAACATTTAGCTGGTGAGTATCAATCGGCTTTGAAGGTTTTGCGGGGGAATGGCTTATGTCATGACCTAGCAAAAACGCAGTCCGAGCCCCTCAAGGGCGATGCGTAAACAGACCTGTTATGCGACGATTTTATTATCCCCTCTAAGAAGACACGTTTGTACATGGATGCACAAACGGCTAGAGATAATTAAATTTAAAAACAACCCATCATCCCTTTTTTATAATTTATGGGATGATGAAATTTTTTAAAATCGCCAGCCAAGACCAACGCGGGCAGTTGGAGAGAGTTTTTTCGAATCTTTGAGTATTTCTCTGGGGAAATCCCGTGGGAGAACCACAGCGGCTGCGGTAACAGGCTCTGCGGTCGCTTTGCGCCTTTTATTTTTTGACAATAACCACGTCAAAAATTTGACAAAGTATGCAATATGCGTAAAATTGAATACATGGAGGTTTTATATGCCTTTATTACAGGTTAGAGATTTTCCTGCTGAGTTGTACGATGCTATATCGCGGATAGCTCATGAGGAAAACCGCAGCATTCCTCAGCAAACCATTGTTTTGTTAAAAACCGCTTTAAATCTTTCCCATGAGCGAAAAACACGGCGCCAGGCTGTTCTGCGGGAAATTGACAGTCTCAATATTAAAAATGCAAACACTTTTCCGGATCCCGCCAGCTTGACACGAGAGGATCGCGACAGATGATTGTTGTACTGGACAGCAACGCAGCAATCGAAATTGTTTTAAATGAATTATTCTGCTTATGATATGCTCTATCTTACTCTTGCGCGGAGTTTGGGAGCAACACTGCTGACCCTTGATCGCGGACTGAATGCAATTGCAAAAAAAGAGGGAATTGACACTGCCTGAGAACAGATTTTGATATTTCCATATGGAGTATCAATCAGCTTTGAAGGTTTTGCGGTGGATTGGGGAAAAACCTATCTCTTTTATTATCTGCTTGTGCGCGGGGGTTGGGTAACCTTTGTGTTTTTCAAAAAGATAAGCAGGCTCGATCCATGAGTAGCGTAGCATCCACAAGTCGCGCACAGTTTTTGCGATTATGGAAGCTGCTTTAATCTCGTCGACTTTATTATCGCCTTTAACCACTGCTTCGGCTTTGCAGTCGATTTGAGGGATAAAAAGCCCATCTACGAGCGTGATATCGATTTTTTCGGGTGCAAAGCCCGTATCTGGTGGCTGACTTCCCTGCGCAAAGCCGGCTTTTAGTTCTGCGAATGCTCTTTGCATTGCGAGCAGGGTTGCGTGGTGTATATTCAGCGTATCTATTTCGAGCGGCCATGCCCAACCCACGCCATAGCTGCATTTTTGCATGATTAAGAGGCATATTTCCTTGCGGGCAGTTGGAGAGAGTTTTTTCGAATCTTTGAGTATTTCTTTGGGGAAATCCCGGGGGAGAACCACAGCGGCTGCGGTAACAGGCCCTGCGAGCGGTCCCCTGCCTGCCTCATCGATACCGCAAATTACAGCCTCTAGGGGAACAGGGGTGGCGAGGATAGGGCTGGCAAGGGAATTAAATTCGAAAAAATCTAAAGTTGGTTGTTTCATCAGTATAAATCAGTATAAAATTACTTACTATTCAGGTCAATTATGATATACTTTTGAATAACAAAGTTAATTTTTTCCTATCCTCGCAAAAAGGGCAGGAATATATCAGTATAAATCAGGTGGACGCGTGTTTTTAAAAAGCATAGAACTTTTTGGCTTTAAGTCATTTGCAGATAGAAGTAAAATTGATTTTGTAGACGGCATAACAGCTCTGTTGGGGCCTAATGGCTGCGGAAAAAGCAATATTGTTGATGCGATTAAGTGGGTTTTGGGCGAGCAATCGACAAGATCTGTCCGCGCCGAGAAAATGGAAGATGTAATTTTTAATGGCACAGATTCGAGAAAACCGCTGAATATAGCAGAGGTTACTCTTGTGCTCTCCAACGATGGCGGGATGCTCAACCTCGATGTGCCGGAAATCTCGATAAAACGCAGGCTGTATCGCTCGGGCGAGAGCGAATATTATGTAAACAATGCGCTTGTGAGGCTGAAGGAACTTCGCGAACTCTTTTTTGACACTGGTGTGGGTAAATCAGCATATTCGATAATGGAGCAGGGCAGGATTGATCAGGTTATTTCTAACAAGCCGGAAGAGCGGCGGTTTATTTTCGAGGAAGCTGCGGGGATTACGCGGTTTAAAATCAAAAGCGCGGAAGCGGAACGGAAGCTCGAAAAAACCGAAGAAAATATGCGGCAGGTTGAGACCATAATCAGCGAAGTAAAAAAGAGCCATGACTCGCTTAAGGCGCAATCTGCCAAAACGGAAAAATACAGGAAGCTGAAGGATAAGCTTTTCTACAATGAGCTTGATATTCAGCTTTTGCGGCTTAAGGGGTTTCTTGACGACAAGGACAAGGTCGAAGAGGATATGAAATCTTTTGAGGGCAAGAAAACAAATATAGAAAAAGAGATTTCTGCTATAAATGATTTTCTTAAGGAAAATACTGGGCTCGTTAATTCGATGGAAACTGAACTTATCGAGAAGCAGAAAAAGTTATACGGCATTGGGCTTGAGAAGGACAGCAAGAAGAGTCAGCTTAGGATGCTCGAAGACCGCAAAAAAGAGATCGAGCGGCAGATTGAGTCCTGCACTTTGCGCGGCAAAGCTCTAACAGAGAAGATTTTTTCCATCAAAGAGCAAATTACAGACAAGGAAAATCTTTTAAAAGAGATTGGGCAAAGGCTGCATGAGGTTAGGGAAAATATTTCTTCTTTTGATGAAAAGATTAAAAACTCGGCTTTGAAAATTCGTGAAAATGAAAAAATAATCGCAGATAACGAAGAAGAGATAAGGGAATCGGAAAAAAAGCAGCAGCAGCTTCAAGCTGATCTTCGCAATATTACTGAGGATATTGTAACGCAGCTTGATAAATCGCTTAAAGATACTGGTTATTCACATGCAGAGCGAAAAAGTGCAGAGGAAAGTGTAATAAAAAGTATCGAGGAGTTAAAAATTATTCTTGAAGGCAGGGCGAAAATCCTGGACGACAGCATTAATCTTGATGTTGCCGACAAGAAGGAATATATAAAAATTGCAAACAGCGCTTTTGAAGAGAGTCTGGAAAAGCTGAATGCGATAAAAAGAAACTTTGAAACTTACAATAAATCGGTGCCTGTTTTTATAGATGAGTTTCTTGCGCCTGAAGGCATTATGACTAAAAAACGCAGCATCGATAATGAGATAATTGCGACTTATGCTAAAGTTGCCGGGCTCAGGGAAAAGATTAAAAAACTTGGGCAAGAGAACAAGGAACTTGCTGCACTAGTTGAATCTTACCGCGCTTCGCTTGAGGAGCTTAAGGTTGAGCAGGTAAAAATGAAGATGCAGCAGACTGCTTTTAATGATTCAATAAGCGTGTTAAGCAAAAATATCGAAGAGTACGAAAAGCAGATAAAAGAGAACAATCGCGAAGCAGAAAGCTGCAATATAAGAATTGCAGATATTGCTGTAAAAGTTGAGTCTGTAAAAAACGAAGAAAAAGAGCTTCTGGAAACAGAAAAAAATCTTCTAAAAGAACTCTCTGTTCTTGAGTCCGGGATTTCGCGCAAAAACAGCGACCTCTCTGCCAAGGAGAATCAGGCAAAAACTAAAAAGCAAGATTTGGAAAAAAATTTGAGCAATATAGAAAAAGTCCAGATGGAAAAAGTAATGCTCGATACAGAGGTAAAAAATATATATGACAATTTTAAGGAAAACTATTCGCGCGAGCTTTCTGAATATGAACCGCGAATTTTTGAAATAAAAACTCCGCTAAAGGAGCTTAAGGATAAGTTGCGCGATATTAAAGAAGAAATAAGGGTTATGGGGCAGATAAACCTTATGGCGCCGGAAGAGTTTGCCGAAGTTGAGGAGCGCTATAATTTTCTTAAAACTCAGATGGATGACCTTAGCAAAGCCAAAGAGGATCTTAAAAAAGTTACGCAGGAAATAAAAACAGAATCTGAGCAGCTTTTTCTTGAAACATTTGATCTTATAAAAAAGAATTTTTATATGTTTTTTAGAAGGCTCTTTGCTGGAGGGCGGGCAGAATTAAGGCTTGTGGATGATGCAAATGTTCTTACATCGGGCATAGATATACTTGTTCAGCCGCCAGGGAAAAAGCTTGAGAGCATTACCCTGCTTTCGGGCGGGGAGCGGGCGCTAACCGGCGTTGCGTTATTTTTTGCAACATTTATGGTAAAGCCGTCTCCTTTTTGTATTCTCGATGAGATTGATGCAGCGCTCGATGAGGCGAATGTCGGCAAATTTGTGAATCTTCTTGTTGAGTTTGGAAATGCTTCCCAGTTTGTGGTTATTACGCACAACAAAAAAACTGTTACAGGCGCAAAGACATTTCTGGGGGTAACTATGGAGGAATCCGGTGTTTCGCGGGTAATATCTTTTAAGGTAAACAAAGATGGCAGCAGCGAGGAAGTTTAAGCGAAGGTTATCCCGAGGCTTTAAGAGAAGATTTATCTTTGTTTCAAAAATTTATTCGGGGCAGGCGAAGTCTAACCTGACAGGATTTTATGGATATTAAAAATTTAATTACAGATACTATAGAAAAAATAAATCCAAAAAGTAATAAAATTGCCTTATTTGGCATAGTTATAGTTGTGCTTATTATTCTTCTTATTATTGCGATAAATGTTTTGATAAGCACTATTTCCGGCGCTTCGGCAGGTGCAGGTGCTTCTGTTGGCGCAAGAAACCCTGTTGTTGTTGAGACGCGCGAAGGAGCGCCGCCATTTGTTCCAACTTCAAATGACCTTAAAATCCCGCCTGAATATATGCGCAGCCCTGGATTTACATGGCGGCCTTTTAGGGTAACGCCCAGACAATGGAGCAAAAACGAAATTGAAAGGTTTCTCAAAGATCCTGCCGATGTTATAATAGAAGTCTATTCAGAAGAAATTGAAAGACATATACAAAATATGCTAAGGGGGATTCCCTGAAACTGTTTAAATTTGCTGCAATTATAATATCTTTTTTACTTTTTTCGTGTACATGGCATACCGAGGTTGTTGAAACCGAACTTGAGCGGTTCAAAGATATCGATGCTTTGGAGTACGCAGAAGAAGCATGGGATGATGCTGAGGCTGACGTAGCTTATGCTGATGCTTTGGACGAGTGTTTGCATGGAGTAAAAGCAGAAGATTGCCCTATATGCGGCGCAGTTGAAACATTACTGGAACAACTTGGGGCTTTGTTGGGTCAACTGGAAGATAGGCTGGATCAGATGGAAGAAGCAGCCCGCGCAGCGGAAGCCGCTCGTGCAGCGGAAGAAGCACGCGCAGCAGAAGAAGCACACGCAGCAG